>NZ_CP021850.1:4100387-4415801 GCF_002896855.1 Clostridium thermosuccinogenes
CACTTTCCAGCACCAGGTTCAGTTTTCCTTCCTGAAAGGCGGAAACTACGCTGTCATTCGGCTTGAAAAAGTAGATATACACTCCTATGAAAATGCTTGCGACTATCAATACAAATAATATAAGTGACCTGATTTTTTTCAAATTTCGAACCCCCGTTAGATTAAAATACTCTTTAGAGCAACCCCTCAATACTCCAAGCCATTGCTTAATATTTATGACAGGAGTGCTGATTAAATTATACTATCGATTGCATTTTTAAGCTATGATAATTATTTCTAATATATTACCTCCCTTAATGTCCCTGGTTTGGATAGGTACGGATTATTGAATTACTAAAAAACGAAAAGAATATTAAAAATTCTTTTCGTTTTTCAAATAACAATATTTATTAATTAGGTCATATAAAAACTTTTCGTGGTATAAAGGTCTTAAATGAATTCAGCATTCTTTCGTCAGGTTCGAAAAAGACTATCGTCCTCTCGCCCTTATAGGTGAGAGTAGCAAAATAAACATCGGGTGACTGCAGCGTGCTTACCAGTTCAAGGCGGTTTCTGATGTTTCTCGCTTCATTGTCATATTTATCGCTGTTGAGCTTTGCAACAACATCAAACTCCTTGCAGTGGGCACTGAAAACTCTCTTTCTTTTTCTTTTTGAAGTTATTTTATCTATGTCCAGATCACCGTTGGTAACTATATATTCAAACTCTACGTTTCTTGATGTTATCAGATAATACATAAGATATATGATGCCTGCATCTATGATAAGCGCCATTGAGCCTATAATGGGTATGATCGGCACGAACAGCATTGCGGTACCGCCTGCGACAAGTATACCAACCGTTATCAAATGATCTTTTGCATCTTTTTTCTTGCTCACTATTTTTTCCATGAAAACATCCATGCTTTTATCCTCCCCGCCATGTATATCCTTCTGCTTTTGTCACAATAAATTGTACCACACCAGAAATGTATAAACAACCGTAATATGGTGTAAAAAAAGACCTATGAATATCATAGGTCTTTTCCTGACGGGAAATATTAATACATTCCGCCCATTCCACCGGGTGCTCCAGCTGCTGGAGCTTCCTTCTCCGGAATATCAGCAACAATGCTCTCAGTAGTGAGCACCATGGCAGCCACTGAAGCAGCGTTCTGGAGAGCGGACCTTGTAACCTTGGTCGGATCAACAATACCAGCTTCGATCATGTTCACATATTTTTCATTCAATGCGTCGAATCCTATACCAGGTTCGCTGTTCTTAACCTTTTCAACAATGACAGAGCCTTCCAGTCCAGCATTGATTGCTATCTGCCTTACAGGTTCTTCCAGAGCCTTTGCTATTATCTGTACACCAGTCTTTTCGTCCCCGCTTACTTTATCAAGCAATTTCTCTACCTTGGCTATAGCATTTACCAATGCTGTTCCGCCTCCAGGAACGATACCTTCTTCCACTGCTGCTTTTGTTGCTGCAAGAGCGTCTTCTATTCTCAATTTCTTTTCCTTCATTTCAGTTTCAGTTGCAGCACCAACCTGGATTACAGCAACTCCGCCGGAAAGCTTAGCGAGTCTTTCCTGAAGCTTTTCTTTATCAAATTCGGAAGTTGTCTCTTCAATCTGAGCTTTTATAGCATTGATTCTCTTCTTGATTGCATCAGGCTTTCCTGCGCCGTCAACAATTATTGTATTTTCCTTCTGAACTTTAACCTGTCTTGCTCTACCCAGCTGGCTTAACTTGGTTTCTTTCAGATCCAGGCCCAGTTCTTCGGTGATAACCTGACCGCCTGTAAGTATAGCTATATCCTCCAGCATAGCCTTTCTCCTGTCGCCGAAGCCAGGAGCCTTAACAGCTACGCATGTGAATGTACCTCTCAGCTTGTTAAGTACGAGAGTTGAAAGAGCTTCGCCTTCAACATCCTCAGCGATTATAACCAGCTTCTTGCCCTGCTGTACGATCTGCTCGAGCAGTGGCAGCAAGTCCTGAATATTGCTTAACTTCTTGTCTGTAATGAGTATATATGGATCATCAAGAACAGCTTCCATCTTTTCAGTGTCTGTTACCATGTAAGCTGAAATATATCCTCTGTCAAACTGCATACCTTCAACAACTTCGAGGTTTGTGCCCATGGTCTTTGACTCTTCCACAGTGATAACCCCGTCATTGGTAACCTTTTCCATAGCATCAGCTATCAGGCTGCCTATAACTTCATCGTTAGCAGATATGGAAGCTACCCTTGCAATATCTTCCTTGCCTTTTACCTTGCGGCTGACTTCCTTTATACCTTCAACAGCTGCTTCAACAGCTGCAGCCATACCCTTCTTGAGTATCATGGGATTAGCGCCTGCTGCTACGTTTTTCAGACCTTCCCTTATTATAGCCTGAGCGAGCAGAGTAGCTGTAGTTGTACCATCTCCGGCTACATCGTTAGTTTTGGTAGCAACCTCTTTTACCAGCTGTGCTCCCATGTTTTCGAACTCATCTTCCAGTTCGATTTCCTTAGCTATAGTAACGCCGTCGTTTGTGATCAAAGGCGATCCGAATTTCTTGTCAAGAACAACATTTCTACCCTTTGGTCCCAGTGTGATCTTTACTGTATCGGCTAACTGGTTAACGCCTCTTTCCAATGCACGTCTGGCGTCTTCACCGAATTTTATTTGCTTTGCCATACTATAATACCCTCCTTGTCAAACTTCCGTGTTTATTCAATATGATAAGCATGATATGTTAATAAATAGAATTGATTTGCTAAGTACTATTTATCAATGGCGGTATGAAGCACATTACTCAACTATCGCCAATATGTCGCTCTGTTTTAATATCGTATATTCCTGTCCGTCAAATTTTACTTCAGTACCTGCATATTTGCTGGTAATTACCTTGTCTCCAACTTTTACTTCCATCTTTATCTCTTTGCCGTCCACAACTCCTCCCGGACCTACTGCAACCACTTCAGCAACCTGTGGCTTTTCTTTTGCAGAACCGGGCAGAACTATACCGCTCTTAGTGGTCTCTTCAGTTTCAAGCATCTTAATGACAACTCTCTCACCTAAGGGTTTTATTTTCATAAAAAAATACCTCCTTCTAACATTTCGGACTTATTAGCACTCACTATCATCGAGTGCTAATCATATAAATAATATTATATTCTCTCCTTTTTTTAATCAAATATGTGTTTTTTCTAAATTATATTGTTTTTAGCGAATTTTGCCGGTTTTCCTCCCAATTTTAAGTTATTTCACCGTTTTTCACTACTAGATATACCACAAAGATTCCCCAGAATATGCGCATAAAACGAGATCAAAACCCATCCCAATTCCATTAATCCGGCAATAAAGACCCAAATCCGGAGTACAGAGCACCTCTGCTTCATCCATGTTTCTCCGGAAGCTGCACATGGCTCCATCGCCCTGCTCTTCATTACTATTTCTGAATCATTCCTGCTTCACCAAGACTTCTCTAGAGGGGGCAAACTCAATGTTTCACGTTTCATATTCCGAAATCCTTCAATCTGTATGATATTGAGGAAGGAGATACACTATACTTTTTGGCCAGACTGCTTTTTGAGACCCGGATCAGATGCCTGCGGCAGTAAACGTATTCCAGCACAGCCGCCCAGACTTCCCTCTTTCTTATAACTGGAGCTGTGTCCGGATCAATTCTTCTTATGTAGTTCATCCAGATGCTTCTCAATTCCTTCTCATAGCCTGCCCTGTATATGGTCTCCCGGTTTTGAACAGCACATTCTATGACATCATCCCATTCCTTTTCCCATTTGATGCTTTTCTTCTCCATCCCTTCCAAAATTCCCTCAATGCTGTCCGTCAACCTATGCACATCCACCGCTTTCGCCACTTCACACAGCTTTTTGTACATTTCTTCGATCTCCCTTAGCTGTTTTCTGAAATCCACCGGGGAATATGTAAGAGAATCCAACTGATAATTCAGCTTTTCCTCGTCTCCTTTATAGGAATAAAGAACAGCGAGATTACACAAGGAAAACGGATTGTCCCGCTGGAGGATGAGCGCACTTTTTTCCAGGCTTATTGCCCTTTCTATATCTCCATTAAGAAAGCAAAGCACAGCCAGGTCATTTCTGGCATCAACAGAGCCGTGGTCTTCTTCCAAAGCCTTTTCCAGCTTATTATAAGCCTCGTCAAATTTTAAGTCATCCAGCAGCTTTTTTCCTTCCCGTGCAAGCCTGGATGAGTTTTTTCCTTTACGCTTTCTGCCCTGCGCACCGTCATAGAATTTCAAATAATACAATATGTCGTAAGCATCGTCTGCAAATATACCCTCCGGGTCGTGGTAAACATATTTTTCAAAACATTCCCTTGCTTTTTTCATATCCTGGAGGTCAAAATAGTTGCAGCCCATAGCAAAATAGCATTCTGTCAATGCAGGATTTATGTTTACCAGTATGCCCATCAGTATTTCATTGGACTTCCTGATATCCTGCAATTCAGCATACACCGTCGCCAGGTTAAACTGATAGTCTGCATTGAAAGGCTCTATTTGCACAGCCTTATTAAAATATTTCAGAGCTTTGTCAAACTGCCTCCTGTCGGCATATTTTAGTCCTGACCTGAAGCATATTTCCGCACCCTGCTCAAACGGGATAATTCTCCCTTTTTTCAATATATCACCTACCATCGCAAATACCATCTTTTTTATCTTCTGCTTTTGAGCTCTTCATATATGTCGTCCAGCTTTACGCCTCTTTCCACCATCAAAACGCAGAGGTGATACAGCAGGTCTGCGATTTCTCCTTTTATTTCATTAGGATTTCCGTTTTTTGATGCAATAATAACTTCCGAAGCTTCTTCTCCTACCTTTTTTAATATCTTATCCAGTCCTTTGCTAAAAAGGTAGTTGGTATAGGAACCTTCCTTAGGATGAATCTTCCTGTCCGTTACCGTGTTATATACCTCCTGAAGCACTTCTGCCAGGTTTCCTTTCTGCTCATCATCACAAGGCTGTCCAAAGGTACAGGGATTTTCCGCTGGTTTGGCTTCGGCCTGGCATTTGCCATCCTGTACATCCTCTATATTAAGCTTCCGATAAAAGCATGAGTGGTGTCCTGTATGACAGGCCGCTCCGGTCTGATCAACCTTTATCAGCAGCGTATCCCCGTCACAGTCATAGCTTATGGACCTGATCCTCTGGAAATGTCCTGATGTCTCACCCTTTAGCCAAAGTTTGCCTCTGCTCCTGCTCCAGTAATGGACCATGCCGGTTTCCACAGACTTCTCAAAGGCCTCCCGGTTCATATATGCAACCATCAGAACCTCATCAGTCCTGTTATCCTGAGTAACTACCGGTATCAATCCTCTTTCGTCAAACTTCAGCTCATCTACAATATTCTTAATCATCATTCCTCCTGCAATGTAAAAAACTCCCTATTTCCTTATATAACCATCAATACTGGCATATATAACCGTACTTCTTTTTCGCAATATCCCAGCCTTTTCAGCCAAAATGGGAATTCTTACGTAAAAAGCCGGTTTTGCTTATTATGTTCTCACGCTTATTCCTTTATCTTTCAGGTAACCTTTTAATGCCAGTATCTCCAATTCCCTGAAATGAAACAGAGATGCTGCCAAAGCCGCATCAGCCTTACCTTCGGTCAGCACATCATAAAAATGTTCCATGTTGCCCGCACCGCCGGAGGCTATGACAGGGATTCCCACACTCTCCGAAATAGTTCTGGTAAGCTCTATATCATATCCGTTCTTAGTCCCGTCACAATCCATGCTGGTGAGCAAAATCTCCCCGGCACCAAGCTTTTCCGCCTCCACAGCCCATTCAACAGCATCTTTTCCCGTATTGATTCTTCCACCATTAATGTATACTTCCCATCCGGAGCCATCCTGCCTTTTTTTAGCGTCAATAGCCACCACCACGCATTGGCTTCCAAAGCGCCATGCAGCTTCGGACACCAGCTCCGGTCTCCTGATTGCGGCTGAATTTACAGATATCTTATCAGCTCCGGCCTTCAATATTTCCCGGAAATCGTCCACTTCCCTGATGCCGCCGCCTACCGTAAAAGGTATGAATACCTGCTCGGCAACTCGGCTTACAACATCCAGCATTATATTCCGTGCATCGCTGGATGCGGTTATATCAAGGAAAACCAGTTCATCAGCCCCGGCTTTATCATAAACAGCCGCAACTTCAACAGGGTCTCCTGCATCTCTTATATTTATAAAGTTAACACCTTTAACAACCCTCCCTGCATGCACATCAAGGCAGGGAATAATTCTTTTGGTAAGCATATGAATCTCCCGCCATTCCAATAAAAAAGTAAAGTTATTTCGCAGCTTCCAGAGCTTCTACTAAGTCTATATCTCCGGTATAAAGCGCTTTACCGATTATGGCTCCCGCCACACCGATATCCTTCAGCCTTTTTATGTCGTCAATGCTGCTGATACCGCCTGAAGCAATGATGTCTACCCCAACCTCTTTCACCATCTCTTCCATAGCTTTGAAGTTGGGTCCCGTAAGCATGCCATCCCTGGAGATGTCGGTATATATGATGGTTTTTGCACCCAGCTCCTCCATCTTTTTGGCGAACCCTACAGCAGTAAAGTTGCTGGTCTTGGCCCATCCCTCTATAGCCACCATTCCGTCGCGCGCATCAATACCTATGACTACATTGTTCTCAAAGTTCTGCAAGGCGTGCTTCACCAGTTTGGGGTCCTTGACCGCCGATGTACCCAGGATAATACGCTCAATTCCCTTGCAAAGGACAATTTCCATAGTCTCAATTGTCCTTATGCCACCGCCCACCTGTACAGGTATGCCGAGTTTTACAGCCATTTCACTTATCACGGCGATGTTTTGCGGTTCTCCGCATCTCGCTCCGTCCAGATCTATCACATGCAGATACTGCGCTCCAAGCTTTTCCCATTTAAGAGCCATCTCCACCGGGTCGTCGGAATAAACAGTAACAGCATTGAACTGTCCCTGGACAAGCCTTACACATTTTCCGTCCTTAACATCTATAGCCGGGTAAATAATCATATCTCTTCCTCCCATAAAACATGGATTAAATCTGAATATCTTGCTTTATCTATAGCTTAGCCCCTGCGACCTTAACAAAATTTCTCAGCATGCTAAGCCCTACTTCTCCGCTTTTCTCAGGATGAAACTGCACTGCGAAAACATTGCCTCTTCCTACAGCAGCATCAAACTCAATTCCATAATCTGCAGTCGCCTTGACGATATCCCTATCATCGGCTGCCAGATAGTAGGAATGCACGAAATAGACGTAAGGGTTTTCCGGTAAACCATCAAAGATAGGACAGTTGTCTTTCAGTTTCAGGAGATTCCAGCCTATATGGGGAACTTTCAAACCCTTATCTACAGGCAGCTGCTTTATTGAGCCTTTAAATATGCCAAGGCCTTTCACATTCTCTCCGCCTTCTTCGCTGTAGTCGAATAACAGCTGCATTCCAAGGCATATTCCAAGAAAAGGCGTATTTTTGCTTACCACTTCTTTGACAACCTCAATCATATCCGCCTTTCCCAGGTTTTCCATGGCATCGGCAAAGGCCCCCACTCCCGGCAAAACTACCGCATCGGCCTGCAATATGGTTTTTCTGTCACTGGTAATTACGGTATCACAGCCTATATACTCAAAAGCTTTTTCCACACTTCTTAAATTTCCAACACCATAATCTATGATAGCAATCAAAACAACTCAGCTCCTACCTAATGGGTCATTCCAGCTTTTTGCCGGTTATGCGCTCATAAGCTTCCAGGTATTTCTCCCTTGTCTTTTCTATCACATAGTCCGGCAGTGAAGGAGCCGGTGGCTGTTTGTCCCATGTTATTGATTCAAGGTAATCCCTCAGATACTGCTTGTCAAAACTCTTCTGCGGCCTTCCGGGCTCATAGTCGTCCATCGCCCAGAACCTTGATGAGTCCGGCGTAAATATCTCATCTGCAACCACCAGTTTGCCGTCCAGCATTCCAAACTCAAACTTTGTATCCGCCAGTATAAGCCCTCTGCTTTCCGCATAACTGCTGGCTTTTTTGTAAAGCTTCAGACTGATATCTTTAAGCTTTTCGGCCAGATCTCTTCCTATAGCATCAGCCAGCTCTTCAAAGGTCACATTCTGGTCATGCCCGTCCTGAACTTTTGTAGAGGGGGTAAATATCGGTTCCGGAAGCTTGTCTGCCTGCTTCAGGCCTTCAGGCAGCTTCACACCGCAGATGCTTCCTGTTTTATTATATTCCTTGAGGCCTGAACCTTCCAAATAGCCTCTGACTATGCATTCCGCCGGAACCATATCCACCTTTTTTACAAGCATCGACCTGCCCTGCAGCTCTTCCTTGAACTGAGAGAGCTCCTCCGGATATTGGCTGACATCGGTGGTTATCATGTGATTGCCTATTATATCGGATGTGTAGTTGAACCAGAACTCAGAAATGCTGTTTAGAACCTTTCCTTTATCGGGTATCAGATTTGGAAATACAACATCAAAAGCGGATATCCTGTCTGTAACTACTATGAGGAGCTTGTCCCCAAGGTCATACACATCTCTTACTTTTCCCTTCACAAATATGGGTCGCTTTATAAAGCTTGTATCATTTATTAACAAAAAATCAACTCCCTTCTAGCTATCAGGCTTATTTTTTCATTACTTGCCGGCTATCATCCACCGGCCATTTGAAAAGGTTTGTTTTCCTTTTGCAGTCATTGCCTTTGCCGAATCTATTCCCATTATTGTTTCGCCATCCTCCCGGCCATGCAAAATCACATGTTGCCGGATGCAATGCGCTTTTTCCTTTATCTGCTGCGTTGCCAACAATCATCGGCAGGCTGCTAATGGTAAACCTCCGGTTATATGATCGTTCCCTTTGTGGACATGACTCCTTCTATCCTCTCGTCAATCCTGCAAGCCTCATCCAGAGCTCTTCCAAAGGCTTTAAAAATCGCTTCTATAATATGATGGTTATTGCTTCCGTAAAGGACTTTAATATGTAAATTCATGCCGGCGTTAAAAGCGATAGCACGGAAAAATTCCTCGACAAGCTCAGTATCCATATTGCCTACTCTATCCTGGGTAAACTTTGCGTCAAATACTAAATAAGGTCTTCCTCCGAGATCTATAACGACCATCGCCAAAGCTTCATCCATAGGAACATGGGAAGAACCGTATCTCTTAATTGACTTTTTATCCCCCAGCGCAGCGCGAATTGCGCCGCCCAGCACAATTCCCACATCCTCAACGGTATGGTGGGCATCCACCTCCAGGTCTCCCTTGGCCTTGACAGTGAGATTAAAAAGCCCGTGCTTTGTAAATAAATTGAGCATATGATCGAAGAAACCTATTCCGGTATCGATATCGGACAATCCCCTGCCGTCCAAGTCCAGTTCCAGCTGTATTTCCGTTTCAGCAGTCTTTCTCGACATTTCAGCTTTTCTTTCCATTTTTTCCTCCGCCTAACCATCCAAAATCAGTCTTATTATATCAGATGCATGTACAACTATTCCATAAATTATTAGAAATTTATATTAAACCTGTTCATTAAATCAATTCTTTCAATACCTTTATCATTTGCTCCATTTCCTGATCCGTACCAATGGTGATCCTGAGATAATTGTTTATTCTCGGCTTGTTGAAATACCTGACAAGGACTCCCTTTTCCCGCAAGGCTTTAAACAAATATTCCGAATCCAGTGAAGCATGGCTTGCAAAAACAAAGTTGGCCAAGGAGTCCGTGAGACGAAATCCCAGTTTTTCCAGTTCCGGGCCCACCCATTTCCTCGTATGTATGATCTTAGCCCGGGTTTTTTCAAAATATGCCGTATCTTTGATGGCTTCCGCCGCTCCCGCAAGAGCGATGCGATCGATGGTATACGAATTGAAGGAATTCTTGACCCTGTCAAGACCTTCGATCAAGCCGGCATTCCCCAGGGCAAAGCCTATACGAAGCCCTGCAAGGGAGTGGGATTTGGAAAGCGTCTTTATTACTAAAAGATTTGGGTATTTATCTATGAGTTTTACCGCCGACTGGCCTCCAAAATCGACATAAGCCTCGTCGATGACCACTACCCTTTCAATATTCTCTTTGACTATTTTCTCCACCGAGGCGAGATCCATGAATTTTCCCGTAGGGGCATTGGGATTGGCAAAAATAATTCCTCCGTTGTCCTGTAAAAAACCCTCCACCGGTATGTTGAAATCGGCATCCAGTGGTATCGTCCTGTAATCTATGCCGTAAAGCTGGCAATATACCGGATAGAAAGTGTACGTGATGTCGGGAAAAAGTATGGGCTCTCCCGGATTAAAAAAGGCGGCAAAGGAAAAGGCCAGTACTTCATCCGATCCGTTTCCTACAAATACCTGTTCCTTTTTTACGCCCAAATTCTCGGCGAGGACATGCTTCAACTCATCGCAATCAGGGGCGGGGTATAACCTCAGCCTTTCATCCGCAGCCTGCCTTATCGCCTCAATTGCCCTTGGAGAAGGAGGGTAGGGATTCTCATTGGTATTCAGCTTAATATATTTTTTGTCTTTAGGCTGTTCACCAGGAACATACGGTTCCAGCCTTTTTAAGACATCGCTCCAATATTTGTTCATATTTGCACCTCATATAGTGATTCGTCACCAAAAGCCATTTGGCGTTGAGTAATAATATCAGTACTGCTTTGTAGCACCAGAAAGCAACGGTTTTAAGGCTCCTTCAACTTTTCCGCCGAAGCTTAATTCCATCTGTCCAAGCTCAAAAGCATGGCAGACATGTTAATAATCCAAACATACCATGCTTCGGGTGAAATAAGCCTTTCGCCAATTGCTTTTCACTTAAATCCAACTATGATAAAGCAAAATCAGCTTTAAGTAAAATTAGCTTGAAGTTCCGGCGCTTCTATGCGTAGGTTTCGCCGTCAAAAACAATAGACGGCAGCCGCCGGTCACTCAAACCTTATCCTGATGGCGTTGGCATGGGCTGTGAGACCTTCTGCTTCTGCAAAGCGTATCACATCATCCTTTACACTTCCCAGAGCTTTTGCGCTATAGGAAATGATGCTGGATTTCTTTATGAAATCTCCCACATTCAAAGGGGAGAAAAACCGCGCAGTTCCGCTGGTGGGAAGCACATGGTTGGGTCCTGCAAAATAGTCTCCCAGGGGTTCCGATGAGTAATTCCCAAGGAATATGGCTCCCGCATTTCTTACCGACCCCAGCAGGCTGAAAGGCTCCTGTACGCATAGCTCAAGATGTTCCGGAGCGATCCGGTTGGCGACCTCCATCGCTTTCTCCAAGCTTTCGGTGATAATTATTGCTCCGTAGTTTTCAAGGGATTTTTCTATTATTTCCTTTCTGGAAAGCCGGGAAGCTTGCTTTTCCAACTCTTTTTTGACTTCTTCTGCCAGCCTTTCGGAAGTTGTTATCAAAATAGCCGAAGCCATAACATCATGCTCCGCCTGGGACAGCATATCGGCTGCGACAAAGCAGGGATTCGCAGTCTCATCAGCAACTACCGTTATCTCGCTGGGCCCGGCAACAGCATCAATGTCACAGTAACCATAAACCATTCTTTTTGCTGTAGCTACATATATGTTACCCGGGCCGACAATCTTATCCACCTTGGGAATGCTTTCGGTGCCGAAAGCCAGGGCTGCAACCGCCTGAGCACCGCCAATCCTGTATATTTCATCCACACCGGCTTCATTAGCCGCCACAAGAACTGCCGGATTGATGCCTTCCTTCTTTGGTGGAGTCACCATCACCACCTTTGGTACCCCGGCCACTTTTGCCGGCACGACATTCATCAGCACAGAGGAAGGATATGCAGCCGTACCGCCGGGCACATACACACCCACAATTTCCATCGGCCTGTACAGCTGTCCCAAAATCACGCCGTCCTTTTCTGAGGAAAACCAGGAATTCTCCTTTTGCTTTGCATGGAAGGCCTCAATATTTGCTTTTGCTTTTCTTATTACTTCTATCAACTCGCCGTCAACCCTGCTATAGGCTTCAGCTATCTCTTCCTTCGAAACCCTCATGGTCTCGGCGGTGAGTTTCACATTATCAAAACGGGAGGCATATTCCATTAAAGCCTCGTCTCCCTTTTGTCTTACGCTGCTTATCACCTCTCCCACCGTTTTCATAATGCTGCTGTCGTCCATGCTGATCCTGTCCGGCAGTCTTCCGTATATGTCACCTTTCTTGTCGTCCCTCATATCAATAACCTTAATCAACCCTGCTCCCTCCTTCGATCCAGCTGCTTTCTTACACCCTCTATGATCCTGTTTATCCTGTCGCTTTCCATCTTCATGCTCACCCTGTTTACCACCATTCTGGCGCTTATATCCGCAATGGTTTCCAGCACCACAAGCCCATTTTCCCTCAAAGTTCGTCCGCTTTCCACAATGTCCACTATCACCTCGGCAAGACCCACAAGAGGCGCCAGTTCCACTGACCCATTCAATTTAATGACCTCTATGGATTCCCGCCTTTTATGCTCGAAATATTCTCTCGCTATCCTGGGATATTTTGTCGCCACCCTCTTATTATTTAAGCTGTCCAGCTTCCCCTGCAGCTCAGCCGGGCCTGCTACAACCATTCTGCACGCCCCGAATCCCAGGTTCAGCACCTCATACAAGTCCCTTCCCTCCTCCAGGAGGGTATCCTTCCCAACTATACCTATGTCGGCAGCCCCATAATCAACATAGGTAGGTACATCGCTGGGCTTTACCAGGAAAAACCGTATTTTGTTTTTTTCATCCGTCAGTATAAGCTTCCGGGATGAATCCTTAAGATCCGAGCAGTCAATCCCTATATTTTCAAACAGCTCTATGCTGAGATCAGTAAGCCTGCCTTTTGACATGGCTATGGATAGATACCTCATAATAAACACCCCTGTCTTTTATCATCTCGTCAGTGACCGATAGCACTTTTTATGCGATGCTTTGCACTGGAGGAAATTCGTTTAATGTTTAATAAGGATAAGATGATTAGCACACTTCTTTTTATATGGAACCTATACATCTCTTGATCCGGATAGTACCTTTCATCTTCTTACTTTATGCCACCTGATTCATACAACCCTATCAACCCTTGAGAATTTCACTTATGCTTGTTCTGATAACTTCCCGGGTTTCAATATTGTGAACTTCAATATTTTCCTCATCCTTCACATAAATGATACCGCCAATGCCCTTGCTTGCAGCATACTTCAAAGAAGCTTCAATTCCACCGCCATTTATATCCATTTCCACGGTCAAGCCTTGTCTTCTCAGTTCGCTGCATACCTTAAACGCAGTGCTTCTTCCCTCTCTTTTGCAGCAGATGAGGCTGTCCACGGACGGTTTCTCCAGTACAGGCTTTTGCTTTTCCAGAGCCATCATTATCATGTTTATACCCAGCGAAAAACCTGTAGCAGGACAATCGACACCGAACTGCCCTACAAGATTATCATACCTTCCTCCGCTTACCACCGGGAAACCTACTCCGTAAGTAAATCCCCTGAAAATTATGCCGGTGTAGTAGTCGAGGCTTTGAAGCATGCCCAGGTCCACCGATATATATTTACCCAATCCATAGTCCTCCAGGATCTCTATGACCTCCCTTAAATTGGCAAGAGCTCTTAAAGACCGTTTGTTGAGAGCCACCTTTTCAGCCCTGTCAATAACATCAACGGAGCCAAAAAGGCCTGGCAGGCTTTGAATCAGCTCCTTAAGGTCATCCCGAATGTCATATCCCCTTACCAGTTCTTCTATGGCCGGATAGTCCTTCCTGTCAATAAGGGCGCGCAGATTCTCCGCATCCTGCTTCGACAGCCCCGTCTCCTCTACGAGCCCCTTAAAAAATTCCACCTGTCCTATATCAATCTGGAAGTTTTCAATTCCTGCCGCTTCTACGGCGCTTATGGCGGTGGCGATAACCTCCGCGTCCGACTCCGGAGTGCTCGATCCCATGATCTCCACCCCTGCCTGAGTGAATTCCTTTTGCTTTCCTCCACCCAGCTCATTGTACCTAAAAGTTTTATCTATATAAAAGAACCTTATCGGGCGTTCCCTATCCTTATATTTTGTAGCAGTAAGCCGGGCAACAGGTATAGTGATATCAGGCCTTAAAACCAGTATCCTTCCCTGCTGGTCGAAAAATTTAAACATCATTTCCTGGGGGATTTGGTCATCATCGGAACAAAACACATCGTAAAATTCAATGGAAGGAGTTTCAACTTCATAATACCCGCAGCTCCGGAAGAGTTTCCTGACCTTCTCCTCCAGGTTCCTCTTTCCGTAGCATTCTTCAAAAAGTATATCCTGAACCCCCTCAGGCGTGTATATCTTCCACTTGGACAATTCAAGCACCTCACTTTAACGCTTTACTGCTTTATTATGATAAATCAATAAATTGATGAATTAACAACATTATAACGATTGTGATATTCCCTGTCAACAAAAAAAGGAAAATTATATAAAAATAACAGATGGAACACCGGTATCACCGCGCACTCCACCTGCTGCTATGTAAAACAAATATTGGGTTGTCTTTCTAATCCCGGCCCAGTCCGGTAAGCACCGAGTCAAACGAATTTGCGATGCACTTTGAACCGTTCCAGTTGTCGCATATTCTGCAGGATACACCTTCCGAAGGATCAACGAACTTTCTTTTCAAGGAGTTGCTGGATTTGAAGCGCCTGCAGGATTGCGCGGCAACAGCCATATTCTCATCACTGGCATAGTCATTCATCATGCCATCCCTCCTCTTTAACAAAGTGCCAAAAAACTCCTCCCTTATAAAATAGGGAGTTGAGCTGACACATATTATAATGGCAGCCTTGTCTTGTGAGGAACGCAAGACATCCGGCAAATAAGCCCCGCTAAATCGAGTTTGCCGCATGGCCGTAGTGCTAGAACCTCAGGCTGTCCATTATTCAGCGCTGGTAAATATGGCAGGCCACACTTGATTACTTATATATATAAAGAGTGGCATCCATACCATATTATCCGTACATTTTGCCCGGATTATGCACCCTGCGGAAAAAGGATGAATTCCTTCAATTTTTACAGCATTTCTAATTCAGCTTGGTCAGGTTGGCAAAAGCTGCCATGAGCCTCTTCATGCCTGCTTTTTCAAAAAAGATCTCCAGCTTGTAATCATCCTTTTCCTTTTCTATTTTAGTTATGATTCCTGCACCGAATTTTTTGTGTGACACCTTATCTCCTACATTATAGCTTCCATCCGCCGACGCTTTTTTAACAGGAACAGGTGTCACTGTTCCAAAAGCCTTTGGAACTCCAAAGCTTGGCTTTTCCCTGACCTGGCTCTGTATGTTCAGTTGTCTTAATCCCGCTGACCTTCTTTTCTCAGCCTCGTTAACATCATCGAGAAGCTCCTCGGGGATTTCGCGGATAAATCTTGATACCTTGTTATATGTGGTATTTCCGAACAATGTCCTCGACTGCGTGCTGGTAAGGTAGAGCCTCTCCTTTGCCCTGGTTATGCCTACATAGCAGAGCCTTCTCTCTTCCTCCAGTTCGGTTTCGTCAGTCATGGAACGGTATCCGGGAAATACCCCTTCCTCCATCCCCACCAGGAACACCACCGGAAATTCCAAACCCTTGGCGCTGTGCAAAGTCATCATCACGGCGGCATCCCTTTCCTCTTCGAGGTTATCAATATCCGAAACAAGGGATACCTGGGCAAGAAACTCCTCCAGGGTTTGCTCCTCGCTCTTGGCCTCAAATTCCAGAGCAACCGAGATAAACTCTTTTATATTCTCAATCCTCGTCTGGGATTCCACAGTATCCTCTTCCTGCAGTTCTCCCAGTATTCCTGACTGCTCAATAATCGCCTGTATCAGCTCGGAAACCTTCATGGTCTCCTTGTATACCCTGAATTTCGATATCATTGTAACAAAAGATTCCAATTTTGATGATGCCCTCTGCAGCTGCGGAATCTCAGAAGCAGAGGATATAATACTGAAAATGCTCACATTCCTCTCCACTGCTATGGCTTCGGCATTCTCCACCGTCGTGTTTCCTATACCCCTTTTGGGCACGTTGATAATCCTCTTCAGGCTGATATTGTCGGCAGGGTTCTGCACCACCCTGAGATATGCCAGGACATCTTTGATTTCTTTTCTATCGTAGAATTTCAGCCCTCCCACGATTTTGTACGGGATGCCTTCCCTCATGAACATCTCTTCCAGCACACGGGACTGGGCGTTTATCCGGTACAGCACGGCAAAATCCTTATATTCTCTTTTTCCGGCCGATACCTGTTTTTTTATCTCATTGGCGGCAAACATAGCCTCCTCATGTTCATTGCCGCATTGTCGATACAGTATTTTTTCCCCTTCAGGGTTATCTGTCCACAGACTCTTTCTCTTTCTGCCAAGATTATTTTTTATCACATTGTTGGCAGCCTCCAGAATGGTCCGGGTTGAGCGGTAGTTCTGCTCCAGCTTTATAACCTTGCATCCTTTAAATTCCTTCTCAAAGTCGAGGATGTTTCTGATGTTGGCACCCCTGAAGCTGTAAATTGACTGGTCATCGTCGCCCACCACACACAGGTTTTTATGCCCCTGAGCCAGCAGGCTTATCAGAGAGTACTGGGCGGTATTGGTATCCTGATATTCATCTACAAGGATGTATCGGAACTTCCTCTGGTAATAATCCAGCACAGGAGGATTATCCAGAAACAGCTTTATGGTCATCATTATGATGTCGTCAAAGTCCAAAGCATTATTCTGCTTGAGCTTTCTCTGGTACAGCTTGTATACTGATGCCACCTTGCTCATCCTGTAATCGGCGGCATGCATTTTTTCAAAGATCTGTGGCTCAATCAGCTCGTCTTTGGCCTTCCCTATCATCTCCAGCACCTGTCGGGGAGGGAAATTCTTCTCGTTCAGATTAAGCTCCTTCAGACAGTCTTTAATGACCGTCTGCTGGTCTGCCGAATCGTATATCACAAAACTCCTCTCATAGCCGATCTTTTCTATGTCCCTTCTCAGTATTCTAACGCAGGTGGAATGAAATGTACTTACCCACATGCTTTCAGCCATATCGCCTATGAGCTTCTCTACCCTTTCCTTCATCTCCCTGGCTGCCTTATTTGTAAAAGTTATTGCCAAAATATTTGCAGGATGTACGTTTTTTTCATTTATCAGATATGCTATCCTATGGGTCAATACCCTGGTTTTTCCCGAACCTGCTCCTGCCAGGATGAGAAGCGGTCCATCCACATGCAGTACGGCTTCCTTCTGCTCTTTGTTCAATCCTTCTAGTAATTCCATATGGTAACCTCTCCGAATTCAAATATTAAAAAGGAAATGTCCATTTCCAGAAACTGTTTTAAACCATTATGTACGCCATAAAAAATGCCGTTATCATATAACGGCATTTTTTATTATAGCTTAAATTATCAACTTGTTCAACCAAATAAGAAAGTTTGTTTGGTAAGCATGGTTTCACATAGGATAAATTTATGATAAATCTGCTTTCATCAATACTCGGGCTCTATCAGTCCATAATTCCCGTCTTTTCTCCTGTAAACCACGTTTACAAGGTTGGTATCGGCGTTTGAGAAAACGAAAAACTCATGCCCCAAAAGATTCATCTGCAATATCGCTTCCTCCACATCCATGGGTTTTATGGCAAACTTCTTTGATCTCACTATCTTGAATTCGCTTTCTTCTTCCACGGCAGCTTCGGTGTTTGCCGGAACCGTTCCGGCTACAAAGGCTCCGTCACGCAGCTTCTTTTCCAATCTGGTTTTATTCTTCCTTATCTGCCTTTCCAGGATATCTATTGCTTTATCGATAGATGCATACATATCTTCATTAGCTACTTCCGCTCTGAAAATCATCCCCTTGTAAGGGATAGTAACTTCTACTATCTGCCTTATCTTTTCGACACTTAGCGTCACATGGGCTTCCGTTTCCGGGCTAAAAAACCTCTCCAGCCTGCTCAATTTCTTGATTGCTCTGTCCCGTAATGCCTCTGTTACCTCGATGTTTTTTCCGCTAACTATGAACTTCATATGCGTCACAGCTCCTTTCTTATAATAAGCGCAGCCTGCCATTTAAGCTGTCTTAATTCAAACTGCGCAAACTGCACGGATTGCATGATAACTGCTTTTTCAACCTCTGGTTTTTTGCGTTACCGATAATTGTAAATACCTCCGATGTACATACCAAACATCCTGGTATCTTACAGCAGTCAAAAGAGCGCCTTTTTCTTAGCTTTAGCTGCTACTTTATTTTTACCCGAATTTTCAAATATCAATCTAAAACATGTACAAAACATTTTTCCTTATATATTATTAATATTCGATACTTTATCAAGAAATCCTTTTTTGTCACATTTTTGTTATAATGCACAAAAGTATCTCCCAACTACCCGGAAATTAAGCTTTTCAATGCTTGTTTTCCATATTTGTCCACATTTTTTCCACAAAACGCCTGTTTTGTGTATACTTGTCCTGTGAATAATGTGGATACATCTGTGAATAACTCATATACAAGCTTTCGACATGTGGATAACATTGTGTCTTTTTTGTTAATATTATAACATTGCATTGAGGAAGTGGCATCCAAGCTTTTGATTTGCACAGGCTATGTTAATTAACTTGTCGAAATGTCAGGAACATGGTACAGAATATGGCAGATATGTTTAGAATTCAACTCATTGACATGAAAATAGTAATGTTATTTTCATTATTGGCTACGTTATGCAAACATGAGGGGTTGTGCCGGCATTGTCTAAATATAAGTTCTGAGTTAAAGTGATGGCATGGATAGCCTTTTATATATTGCTTACATTTTATTTTCACAATCTGATTGCGTCTTGCAGCCAGCAGTTGAAGTGCTTTTATAAAGAAAGCCTTCCGATGATCGTCCTCCAGGAAACACCATAAGAGTATGGGAGAATTTTCAATATAATGGAATTCCTTGGATGTTGAATAAAAAGGCATAACGCTTGTGCATGCGTCACGCCTTGTTTTTTCCTATTACATGTATTGCTGCATTTAATAGATTTTATCTGCTTTACATAAGTTAATGTTTTATGTTTGCTTGGCACTGCCATAAATGCGTATTACACTCCTCGCAATTTCACGCATGGGTATGCCTTTGTCCATGCTTTGCTTTTGCATTCTCCGGAAAGCTTTTTCTTCCGTAAGCCCCAGGTGCTCCATAAGAAGGCCTTTTGCTTTTTCAATCTCTTTTCGAGTTTCCAGGCTTATCTTTAGCTCCTCTATCTGTTTTTCCAGATTCATTATTCTCTGCCGGTTTCTTATGATGACATCAACTATATTTAAAAAACTCTCACGGTTCAGAGGCTTCACCAAAACTGTGATTTCTTCGCTAAAATCTCCAAAGAACGCAGCGTCCTTCTGACGCCTTCCTACTATAAGGATAATATCGCATAATTTATCTTCAGCGGCTATTTTTGAAACTTCATAGCCGTTAAGAGCTGGCAGGTCATAATCAAGTACGGCAAGATCAGGCCTTAATGATTTTATCTTGCGCAGGCAATCGTTTCCGTCCGTAGCATGACCGATAACGGTATAACCGTTTGCTGCAAGCAAATCCCTCATCTTGCCGTCTGAGGTTTCACTGCCCATGGCCACCAGTATCCTCGCCGCCTCCATACAATCCCTCCCCGTCAAGCAATTTGAGCCAGCATATTTCTTAAGCGGACAATCTATTGGTCATGATAAAAGAACTGCACATCGAAGCATAAGCAACAGAAATAGATCAATATTTGGAGAGATATCTTTCCAGTTCCCAGCTGTTTACTTTTGTTGCATAGTCATTCCATTCATTGATCTTGGCTTCGATATATTTTTTGAAAATATGGTCTCCCAGCACTTCTCTTACAAACTCACTTTTTGCCATTTCATCAATAGCTTCTTTCAGATTGGCCGGAAGAGAAGCAATACCCTCTTGAGTTCTCTGTTCTTCAGTCATGGCAAAGATATTTTTATCCGCTGACGGTGGAGGCTGGATTTTATTTTTTATACCATCCAAACCAGCACTCAAAATTGCTGCTATGGCAAGGTATGGGTTGCATGCAGGATCAGGACATCTCAACTCAATCCTTGTAGATGCTCCTCTTGCTTCAGGAATCCTGATCAGCGGGCTTCTGTTCCTGGTAGACCATGCTATATACACCGGCGCTTCATATCCAGGAACAAGGCGTTTGTATGAATTTACCAACGGATTTGTTATAGCCGTAATAGACCTCATGTTTTTCATAACTCCGCCTATAAACCAGTATGCCTCCTGGCTGAGCTGACGGGGATCCCTTTCATCATAAAAAGAATTGGTTCCATTTTTGAAAAGCGAAACATTGGTATGCATTCCCGAACCATTGATTCCAAATATGGGTTTGGGCATAAAAGTCGCATGCAGTCCGCTTCTCTGAGCGATGGTTTTCACCACCAGTTTGAAAGTCATTATATTATCAGCAGTATGCAGGGCGTCGGCATATTTGAAATCTATCTCATGCTGTCCGGGAGCAACTTCATGATGGGAAGCTTCGATTTCAAAGCCCATTTCTTCCAAAACAAGGCACATTTCCCTTCTGGCATTTTCACCGAGATCCACCGGACCAAGATCAAAATATCCCCCGGAGTCATGGGTCTTTGTGGTGGGCTTGCCTTCTCCGTCGGTCAAAAACAGGAAGAACTCGCATTCCGGTCCGACATTGAAAGCATCATATCCCATATCGTGAGCTTTCTTTAATGCCCTGCGCAGCACATACCTGGGGTCTCCTTCAAACGGGGTCCCATCAGGATTATATACATCACAAATAAGTCTTGCCACTTTACCATTCTGCGGCCTCCATGGGAATATGGCGAAAGTGCTTAAATCCGGCCTCAGATACATATCTGATTCCTCTATCCTTACAAATCCCTCAATGGAAGAGCCGTCAAACATGCACTTGTTGTCCAGAGCCTTATCCAGCTGATCAGCTGTGATGGCAACGTTTTTTAATGTTCCCAATATGTCGGTAAACTGAAGACGTATAAACTTAACATCCTGCTCCTTTACAATCCTCTTGATATCTTCCTTATCATACCTATTCATATAATTCACTCCTTCACAAAATAATACAGTTTATGATGCATCGTGGTAATGGTCAGAACCTTTGACCATTGCAATTGTCTTATCCAGAATATAGTTCCCATGAAGCTTTTTCATATGCATTTTTTTACTTCTCTTCTTGCATAAAATGTTAATAGTCACAAACGCTCCATTGGAGTTATATAAAAAAAAGACGTCAACAAAGAGAATCTTCACTCTCCATTGAGTCCTTCCCGTCGCATTTTACAAGCGATATACCGTTTTTCCAATAAAAGCAAATGCATTTTCTATTAGTTATTATAGCATATAGATTTCTCATATTCAATATTTTATCAATAAAAAAATAATAAATTTGCAAGTTCTTAAATGCAAACTTGCAAATTTATTATTAATTCATGGTTTGAATTTGTCTTTTCCGTTCTTTATTGACACTACTTCCTTCATCACTTTCAAACCTTTTTACGGTCAAGCTTCAAACACAATCCTATGCCCATCGTCCACCTTAGAACATATTCAGATCCATTATATGAAACTCCCTTGAAATTATATTTTCATCAGCTTGCAGCAGTCATCGGAACATAACCACAGGAAGCAGCAACAATTTTGGGTATTGATGCTGTCAAGTGCTTTCACGTAGATGACCCAAAAGATTCATGGGAATTTTCCTGCCGTTAAAAAGCTTTTGTAGATGCTGTGAATCCTCTCCCGGTTTTTGCCAAAAACCCGTATTATCCCCGGATCAAAGTGCTTTCCGCTTTCATTTAGAATCATTTCAAAGGCTTCATCAAAAGAATATGCTTCCTTATATGGCCTTTTGCTTGTGAGGGCATCAAACACATCCGCTACGGCGACAATTCTCGCACTCAAAGGTATCTCCTCACCTTTTTTGCCATAAGGATATCCTGTGCCATCCCATTTTTCATGATGGCTTTCTGCGATTTCTATGCCTGGCTTAAAGAGGCTGTTCCCATTCCTGGCCATATGCTGGTCGGCAGCTCTTAACACTTCCGCCCCATATACAGTATGATGCTTCATCTCTTCAAGCTCTTCATCCGTCAGCTTCCCAGGCTTCAAAAGAATGCCGTCCCTTATGCCTACCTTGCCAATATCATGCATTGGGCTGAATCTTTCAATATTTTTTATGAACCCTGGTGAGATTTCATTGCTATACTCTTCGTCCTGATGCAAAAGAATTGCAATTTCTCTGGCATAGACTCTCATTCGTTCCATGTGCTCACCGGTATCCTCGTCCCTCGCTTCGGCCAGCTTTGCCAATGCCAGAACGCTGCTATATAGCAGGTCATCGACAAAAATATTCTTTTCAAAGCTAATGGCTATACTGCTGGCGACTGTTTCCAGAAAAGCCGCATGTTCCTCCGTATAAGCATTTTTGCGGGTGCTGGAGAAAAATATTATTCCCACCGGCTTGGTCCCTATTACAAGGGGCAGAGTAATGGATGAGCAGATTCCGGCACTCATGATAATAGAATTATATTCCTTAATAGGTTTACCGTATGTATACTTTTCAAGATCGTTGATAATCCTCGCATTCCCAGTCTCAACCACCTTTCCGAGACTGGTTTTATGTATATCCACCTTTCTGCCTAGCAAACCCTCCGGAAGTCCCTTTATAGTGCCGTCGGATATGCCATAAGCCGCTTCCAAGGTTTTACCATCTTCCTTTATCAGAGCAATTCCTATATATTCATAGGGGACAAAGGCTTTAAAAGCAGAGTATATGTATTTTAGAACTTCTTCAAAGGAATGGCTGCGGTTGATATTGCTTATGAGGGAAATAAGCTTGTCCAGCTTGCTGGTATCACTGCTTTCCACCAATATTGCAGGGTTTGGTTCCTTTTTCTTTGGAAGAGTATTGATTTCCTTCTGCGCAGCAACCGATGAAATGCTTTCAAAAACAGCATTCCACAGGTTAATTATTTGCCTGCATAATTTAAGGAGCATCGCCCCTGCGATAACCACTAGTAAAACAGATGCCGCAGCAAGACAGACTATTAGGCTGCGGGGTACATCCATATACACATCCGCCTTCCCACCACCGATCAATACTATCATAATAGCAGCAAGGCAAATAGCGGCGGTTATGATTATACCGAATATGAGTACTGCTTTTTTCTTCACTAAAGCTGATGTGCGTTCCATATCGCTAACCAAAGAAGCTTCCCCCATTTAATCCGTTTACATAATATTAATCAATAAAGACCGGCAAATTCCGGAGTACAGGCTGATTTTGCCCAATATACCCCGACGCCGGTTCTTTATGTTTATTAAGCATTCTATCATTATTTATCGGTATTCTGCTACTTAAAATAATATTAATTTAACTCATTGAGCTAGTATTTTCTAAGCATAAGTTCCGAGTTAAAAAGATAGTTGCATGTTCTGATGATAAATGGAGAAAACACAAGCAAATTTGTCCTACTCAGTTTTTATAGCCTCCAGGGCGCTCAGCTTCATTGCCCTTCTGGCAGGATACAGCCCGCACACCAGCCCGATCACCGTCGCAAATCCTATTGATGCCAGTGCAAGCCATATCGGAATAATCGATATTTTGACTTTTTCCTCTCCGTACATTCCCATATAATATCCTAAGTTGCCCATGAAGTTGCCTCCAAAATAGTTGAGCAGGAACGACGCCCCATAGCTTAACACAATTCCGGTTATACCTCCCAGAAGCCCTATCATTCCCGCTTCAAACAGGAATAACCTTTTTATATCCCTGATAAGGCAGCCCAGCACCTTCATTATGCCTATCTCCCTTGTCCTCTCATATATCGACATGACCATGGTGTTTGAAATGCCAAGGGCAGCCACCAGCAAGGATATCGCTCCGATGCCGCCTAATATTGCCTGGGTTGTGCCGGCCTGCTTCTGGTAGGATTTTCTTATATCCGAAAGGCTGTAAGTTCCGAAGCCCATATTTTTGATTTGCTCCTGTACCTTATCGACATCATTTATGTTCTTCACCTTTACCATTACCCTTTCATATCCCTGTTCCAGGTCCGGAACATAATAACCCATTTCCCTCTGCCCTGATTTGTTGGCTCTTTGAGCTTCCCTCACCAGTTTTTTAAGCTGATTTATATCCATATAGACGCTGTAGTCCTTTTCATCATTTGACTGGGTAAGGAGGCCTACCACCTGCAGCTTATATAGTTTTGCCTGCTTCTGGTTGGAACCTTCGGAGCCGATTCCTGCAGGACGCCTTTCCCCATAGCTCGTATCAAAGGTCAGGGATATTTTATCGGTCATCGGATCTACAAGGGCAGTTCGATCAGCTCCTCCAAAATACCAACCTCCCCTTGCCTTGGGATTATAGAAATTATAGGGAACATTGTATCCAAAAACCGCCGCCAGACCGTCGTTCTCCTCGAGGAGCCTTCCCTGTTCAACTTTAAAATCAAACGCCTCCATCGTTCTGGCATCTATGCCTTTTATCTGCCCATATCCTACATATTTGCCGGATACCAGCTTAAGAAATACCTCAACAACGGGAGTAACCGCTTCAACGCCTTCTATCTTCGCCATCTTGGCAATAGCCTTATCATCCAGGGTAGCCTGTTCCACCGCTCCCTTTGAGTTTTCAGGTACATAGTACCGGTTGACATCGATGATATTGAGGCTTCCCATTCTGCGCAGCTCTCTTTCAAAGTTTTCATTCATGCCAATACCCAGGGACATCATCACCACGATAGCAGCCGTTCCTATAATAACGCCCAGCACCGTAAGGAATGTTCTCATCTTTCTTCTATGCAGGTTCCTGAAGCCCATCCTTATTAGGTCAATACTATTCATCCAGCATCAATTCCTTTCTGGCTTTTATTTTCCTGCGCGTTACTATTACTACTATAACCAGCACGATTACCCCCATCACCGCACTACCGGCAATGAGTGCTATCTTTTTTATGTCGGTCTTGCTCTTTTGCTCCGGTATTTCATTTCCGGGAATCATAATTCCCGGATCATCAAACGTCGGCATCTCCATTACATTCATCGAAAATTCTTTTCTAACCTCCATCGGTTTCCCGGAAGAATCCTCAAATTTGAAAACGATACTTCCCGTTACTGCTCCCGGTGCGTTGGGCAGCACGGTAACATCAAAGCTATCGCTTTTTCCCGGCTCAAAGTTACCTACATAATATCCTGAGCCCTGAACCTGGAAATCACCTTCGGCAGTAACCATCAGGTTGTATAGAGTCGACTTGCCCATGTTGTAAAATTCAACATATACCGGAGTCGGCTGTCCGACAAAGGCCTCCGGAGACATCTCCACTTCCCCGGCTACCAGCTTGGGAACCTGCTGTACAATCACACCTATCGTATCCTTCGCCGTATACTGGTTCCCCTTGCTGTCTTCATACTCCATGTTGACGCTTAAGTTATAGGTCTTGGGTGCCGCATCAGGCTTGGCATTCAGTATCATTTCCTTACTTACGCTGCCTTTGGGGTCGATATTTTCTATATAGAAGGTGGTGCTGCTGTTCACGGGATTAAAAGTGCCATCATCCGATGAAACTGTAACTTTTATATTGCTTACAGGTTCAGTTCTGTTAGTATTGAAAAAGGACATGTTGAGTTTAAAATCCTCACCTGCTACTATTTCTGAAGGTTCAAAGCTGTAACTGTCAACAATTATTTTCGGAACAGTCTTTTTCTCTTCATCTTTTTCTACATACACACCTACATACTGCGTCAAAGAATTTTTCTCTGCTTTGCTTCCCTGACCCGTTTCATACTCGACAGTGATGCCTATGGGATAGTTCTTGGTTGCAGCTTCGGATAGCACATTCATTTTGAAATCCACCCTTTGGGACTTGCCTTTCTCAAGGGTATCTATCAAAACAGTGTTCAAAGACTTGTTTATGATCTCCGGTCCGGTTATCAGCGACACTTTTATGTTATACGCATCGGTGTCCCCGGCATTAACAACATCCAAGCCTATATTGAAATTGCTGCCAGGGCTCAAGGTATCCCTGGGGTACTCAATGTTATCCATCTTTATATTTGACTTGCCTTTATGTTCTTCCACATATACCCCTACATATTGGGACAAGGAATTTTTGACTGCCTTGTCTCCCTGACCCATATCATACTCGACATTGATGCCTATGGGATAGTTCTTGGTGATGGCATCGGGTATAACATTCATTTTGAAATTCACCCTTTGGGACTTACCCTTATCAAGGGTGTCTATCAAAACAGTGTTTAAAGACTTATTTATGATTTCCGATCCGGTTACCAGCGACACTTTTATGTTATATGCAGCAGCATCCCCGGTATTAACAATATCCAAGGCTATATTAAAATCACTGCCGGGTCTTAGTGTTTCCTCGGGATAACTGATATTTTCCATCTTTAAACTGGGTTTACCCTCATAAACCTTTCCTACAGGGACGAAAAACTGGCTTGATTCCGTGTAGGTGGTTCCCTTGCTGTCCTTGTAGTCGATATTCACATTTAATGAGTGGTTTCCTTCGGATATGCTCTTTGAAGCATTAAGCCTGTAGGTAACGGTGGTCTCCTTATTGCCTTCCAGCTCGTTTATGTGCTTGACGTCGGTAAGTCCTTCGGCAGTGAAGCCATCACCCCTTAATCCCTGCACTGTGAGCTTGATATCTTTTGCTGTAAGTGTACCCAGGTTCTTGATCCTGAAGGTGACGTTTATGCTTTCTCCCGGCAGCACATAATCTTTGCTGAGCCCCACTCTGTTTACCGTCAGCTTGGGCGGAGTATTCTCATTTACAATGTTCACGGCTATTATTTCTGAAGAATTGAATGAGTTGTTTAATGTATTTGAATAGCTGTAATCAACCTTCAATATATATTGACCCGGCTTCACAAACTCATCCAGCTCCAGTTCAAAGACCGCATCATATGTTGTATAGGACTCGATTTTATCGACTTTTACCGATGTGTTGAGTTTATCAATAACAAAAGGAAAGCTCGAGCCTTCGGCGGCGCTAAGAGCTATCACCACATCCTTGGCGTTATGCGGGCTGTTGTTCTTTATGGGCAGCTTCAGGGTAACCTTGCCCCCTGCTTTTAACTCCGGTATTTTTGTTCCGCTGACTATGTTGAGCAATGGTTTAAACGAATTCTCAGGAACAGGAATAATTTGTATATCTGCAAAGGCTATACCACTTGCAGATACAATCAGTAAAACAGCTAGTAAAATTGATAAGAATTTCTTCATTGTTCAAGTCCCCCTTAGTTTTTTTGCACTGCTTCTATCTTCTGGATATTGCCGTCCATTATATGGACGATCCTGTCGGCATATGAAGCAATGCTGATGTCATGGCTTACAATTATCAATGTCTGGTTATGTTCTCTTGCAATCGATGTTATAAGGTTCATAACCTCTTTGGTGGTTTTGGAATCAAGGTTTCCCGTAGGTTCATCGGCAAACACTATAGCGGGATTGCTTATAAAGGCTCTGGCAATGCCGACCCTCTGCTGCTGACCTCCGCTCATTTGCGATGGTTTGTGCTTCAAATGAGTTCCCAGGCCTACGGCTTCAAGCATGGCTTTGGCCTTCTTATCCCGTATATGCTTAGGTACCCCTTTGAACGTAAGAGGCAAGCTCACGTTCTCGACAGCATTCAGTGTGGGAAGCAGATTATATGACTGAAACACAAAGCCTATGTTGTTCTGCCGGAATAGAGCAAGCTTTTTCTCATTCAGCTTTTCAATATAGGTGCCATTTATTTTTATATGCCCACGAGTAGGCTTCTCAAGCCCTGCCATTAGATTCAGCAAAGTTGATTTTCCTGAGCCTGATGTTCCAAGAATGCAGCAGAACTCGCCTTCTTCTATGGCAAGATCTATATTGTCGAGAGCTACAACCTTCTCATTGCCTATCCTGTACACCTTCCTTACTCCGCTTATCTCAATGATATTTCCCAAATTCTCTAGCCCTCCGTTCCCCCATTTTGTTATTAATATCGGTAGATAATGAAAATATTGCCAATATTGTTGGACGTATGGCCTAAGAAAAAAGTTCCATCATCATGGAGCAATATATATTTTTTCAGTTATAACACAACCCAAGCTTTAAAGATAATGGCTTAACTCACTGTGCTAGAAAATTAACTTAGCATTGAATTGCTGCACTTAAAAGCAATAGTTTTGACGATCCTTCAACTTCTTCTGGCAACGCATAAATCATTCTTTTGAAGCTGCAGGGGCATGGCTGTCAATTTATAGACTAATTTACCGCTTTCGGATGTAGCAATCCTGCCGGCAATTTATTTCATGATCTGACACAACAACAAAGTAGAATTAGGTATGGCTTGTTGGCAATAAATATTGAGTGTATAAAAATGTAGAAAATAACCATAAAAGCACATTTTTTGTATCAGATTTTATTGCATTAATTAGCCAAATATGGTAAAATGTTATCGCTCAATATTCCATTGGCAGTTCAATATCAATAAGCTTTTAAGCTCTTTAGATGATGTCCATGGTAGGGTTAAGGGATGCTTGAATCAGTACATTCTTAATAAACCCGGCCAGCCAACAGAATCAGAATTCTAACCCATGCGAAGCCTGTGGAGTATGAAGCTTCAGCAGTAATTCAATAATACAGTTCAGAAAACCGCAAGGCTTCTGTTCTTTCATTGTAAATTATCGACGGTGTGGGACGGCTAAGTCTTAAAAGTGATGAAATTTCTATGTTCTTCGATAATCAAGTTTTGTGTGCATATAACCCGCATACATCAACGGGTGCGGATTATTGTGCAAGGCTAATCTTTAAATTTTAACAGCTCACAGACGTGAAATGAGCAAAGAAAAAGCGTGTTATTGGCGGTAAATGAAAACAATGCTTTGATCCAAGTAATTAATTTAAACATCATATTTTATAAACTTTGAAAGGATGGTTTTAATGAAAAAGAGATTTATAAGCATACTGTTAACAATAGTATTTGTACTTTCGGCAGCAGGCCAAGGGTTTGCTGCCATACCCGGATACACCAAACCGGCTAAACCGATCAAGGTGTTTATAAACGGTGTTGAACAGAAGCTTACCCTGCCCATATATGCATACCAGGGCAGAAACTATTATCCCTTTCGGGAACTGTGCGAAAAGGTCGGAGCGACAGTAACATACAATGAAAAAACAAAATCGGCAGAAGCGACTTTAAACGGCAATACGGTATCCTTCCCTGTAGGCAAGGATTATTATTACCTGAATGGCGTAAAAATGAGCATGGACGGAAAAACAGTAGGAGACCCTGACACCCAGAGGACGTATATACCCATAAGGTATGCCATGGAGGCCTTCGGCTTTGATGTGAAATGGCTTACTGGGTATAGTTACAACATCATAAGGATTGCCAGCCCTGCCCCTTCTGAAAGGGAAGATATACTCTTACAGCTGCACGCATATCCAGATAATTTGCAGACTTACTATAAAGATAATTCCAGGTATATGCCTAACTCAGAATTGATGGCTAAGGAAAATGAAAACATAAACATTTATGGGCCTGTAGCTTTACAAAAGAAAGCCGATTTAATCAAGGCTTTTATGGAAGTAGAAAACAATGTAGATTATAGAACTATTGATGATAAATATATAAACAGCTATAAATTTTATTTTCAGCCCAACGGAAATGATTTTTATGTATATGAATTGGAAAAAGAACTGAGCACAAGTGAATACATACAAAACAGGATTAACGATATTAAAACATATAAAATTGCTTCTAAAGCAGAATTCATAACTGATAAAACCTTGATATATTGTTCTAAAGATGGGGAAAGAAGAGTTAGAGGTAGACTCAAAATTATGTTTACTTCTGTAGATCCCAAATATTTTGCTAAATATAAAATGAAGCCTTTGAAGCTTAACAAATGGTATTACATGGATGTAGAAATAGCATTTGCTTATGTTGCATATGACCCTTATGGCAAAGATAAGTGGGAACATAGCCCTGAAACTTACACTTCTTTATATAAACTCACTGATTTTATTGAGGTGAAATGATATGAAATATAAAAGAGCGATATCAACATTGCTGATTACAGTATTAATTATTATGAGCATACCTTATATATCGTTCGCTGCGAAAATTGACTATGCACCGGATACACAGACAATAAGATTAACCACAGTAGCTACTAATGCAACCACACCGGTTACATATTCGGTTGAAGGGTGGACTATTGCTTTTACGGGAGAATCAGGGAAAAAATATGCTGTGCGTTTAAAGCTTAAAAACACATCCTCAACTCCTCTTCCAGGGAATAAAACTGAGTATGTATATGAAATCCCGATTGCGTCCACGACTGATCCAAACAACGTATTAGACCGCTGCAAAGCTACATATGGAGATCATGATGATTTTATAAAGTTTTTTTCCAAAGATAAACACGTTAAACTCTATGCCCTTATCGTTATAAAAAACAATGGAGTACCGGAAGGCAGCTTAAATTATGACGGTACCACAACAGGGAAGGTATATGACCTATATGCCGGCGATTTGGATGCACTAAAGAAAGCCAGGGCATGGCTTGACCCCACCACATTTGATGGAAACTATATAAGGGACTGCTTTATTCCTGCGGTGGACGTTCCAAAAGAAGATATTGCTCCTCCAACCGCAAAGATAACTCATAAAGGTGTAGAGGTATCTTCTCTTTCTGTGTCTGAGGGGGAGCCTATTGACATATCCGGGGCCAATTCCAAGTTTCCCAGCTATGCAACAGAAAAACTTTACACGTGGCAGTACAGGACGAAAGGCTCTTCTACCTGGACAACCCTTGTTACAAAAGGGATTGACAAGGTTGTACCTCCCTTGCCGAATTTAAAGGTAGGAAAGTATGAGGTAAAGCTTCATGTTGATTACAACATGGGAAAGAATAAATATGAGTTTAAAGAATCTGAACATCCGGAAACGTCAACGACCATGGAGCTTGAAATAAAGCCAAATGCAAACAAGGCGTATGTTATAGCAACAGGAGATATAGAACCGGATAAGATAGTGTCCCAGGAAGACGTTGACAATAACGTGCCGATACCAGTTAATGTAGGGGTAACTGGAAAGCTTATGGATTACCCGGATATTTCGAGGATATCGAAATGGACGTTGCATTTGAGGAAAGACCCGCAAGGCCCTGATGACCAATATCAGAAAGTTGAATACACAACCAACCTTAAAGATACTGCCTCAGCTACATGTGAATTTACAATACCCGCAGGATTGCTAAAAAACTCCGACAGCTATACGCAGCCGTTTGTTGTATCTGCCTGGGCGACAGTAGATGGAAAAGTTATAAAAAGTGATCCGGTATATTGTTACATAAAATTATATAAAGAGGGAGCAGCTCCTTATGTTAAGGCAACACCGTCAATAGAGCCGGATAAGAAGATATCTCAAGAAGATGTTGACAAAAATGTAATGATACCGGTTGAAGTCGGAGTTACAGGAGTGCTCAAAAATTTATCAGATATTTCGAAGATATCAAAATGGACGTTGCATTTGAGAAAAGAGCCACAGGGTGAAGATGATCAATATCAGAAAGTTGAATTTACAACTAACCTTAGAGCTTCGGCCCATACTATATGTGACTTTACTATACCGGCAGGAGTTTTGAAAAATTCCGACAGATATACTCAGAAATTCGCTGTATCTGCCTGGGCGACAGTGGATGGCAAAGTTATAAAGAGTAATACTGAGTATTGTTCTATAACAATATATAAAGTAGGAGTACCACCACCAGACCCGAATCCAGACCCACCGGAAGTAAATGAGCCTCCAGTAGCAGTTATAACATCGCCGTCATATGTTAAGGCAGGTGAATTAGTCAACATATCCGGTACAGGTTCGTATGATCCTGATGGGACGATAGTTGACTATTACTGGGAGATACAGGATAAACCCAATGCCATTAGTGGCAGCTCAGGTTATTATACTTTCCCATATATAGGAGTTTATAACGTAACGTTGGTTGTTACTGATGATGACGGAGCTACCGGACAGGCGCAAAAAGCAATCACAGTAATGCCTCCATCTCCAGTTGCTCTTATAACCGCCAACGGAAAATTTAAAGAAAACAGAATAGTAAACATCGATGGAACACATAGTATTGGAACGCCTCAATATCCCATAGACTGGTCTAAAGCTGAGTGGAGTATAACTCCTGTAAGTGATACAGGAGCAACTGATAATATATGGGTAGTGACCTCTTTGGATGCCAATGGCATGCCTATTGGAAATAAATACAGTGCCGGTTCCACAGATGGAGGCCCATTGCATAAAATCGTTTTCAAGGATGCCGGAGAATATGACATAAACCTAACTGTGTATAATACAGCCGGATTGTCCGGAAGCAGAACTTACAGATTAGAAATTAAAGAGGACCTGCCGCCTGTTGTCAATGCTTCTGTATATCCTACAGAAAGGTTATACAATGCAGATGGTACCCTGTGTGAAACTACAATTATCCGTGTGGAGCATACAAATGAAAGCGGTACTACTCCTGTTATGTTTGAAGTGTCCAGATATACATATAATGGTTGTCTGGACAGAATTAACGAATTTTTTGGAGTAAATCCGATTACTGAGGCAAAAATCTCAGAATTTCTTTCTGCTAATCCGGATATTAAGCGTGTTACTACATCAACACCATTATTTGCTAAGCTGGTAATCACGGATAACAGTTATTCACCGGACGGAGATTTTTTGGCAAACCGTAAAATATGGGTAACTTACGATGCAAACAATAATGGTGTTTTCACGGATTCGGTCGATACAAAGACTTTAATCCAGGATCTTTCAGGGCAGGACAACATAGAAAAAAACAAAGTAATAGAATACCTTTGTAGTGATACTGTAGGTAGGTATAAGGTGGAAATAGAGGTTACAGAAGGCTTTGTGCCATAAAAATGGAGTAGTTTGGGGATGAAAAAGAAAGTATCCATATTTTTAGCATTAGTATTACTGGTATTTTGCACTACAAATATATTTGCAGATGATGCGATAATAAAAAGTACAGACTTTCTCAAGAGCAAAGAGGATATTAATACGGTAGTAGATAATGCTGCACCTAATGTTGGTTTTAGTCTTGCTAAGAAGAAGCTGGTTGATGTAGTTATACTGACGGATTACACAGGAACCAATCTTACAAATTTAGCATCACAGCTAAATTCATTGAAAAATAGTTTATCAGCGAATAATGTGGACATGCAGTACAATATAATAGATGGCACTAATAAGGCTTATGCCGGAGAAGCATTAATATCTGAATCACCTATGGCAATTGGACAGTATGTTAATGCTAACTATACTTCCTTTGTGGAAAGTTATGCTGGTATAAAACAGGACTTAACAGTAACTACTAACAATCCGAATATTGCTATAGATGTATTATCTGATATAAAAATAATGAGATCATATCATGGTGGATATTATCATCACAATAGATATGCAGATATTCCCGGCAGTTCATTTTTTGCTGTAACAAATTCAGGAGAAATGTATGGCTGGGGGTATAGTTCATATGTTATTTCGCTTCTTCCTATTGAATATGGAGAGGATTCAATAACTACTCCTAGATTGTTTACAGATATCAGCGACGTTAAAGATTATATACCTAACGGTTGGTATGGCGTGGCTCTTAAAAATGACGGTTCGGTATGGTATAATGGTGAACTTCGTTATAGTCCATTGTATTTTACTGGCCCCGTAGGTGATCCAGTGTACTATTCATTTAAAAAACTACCAGGATATAGTAACATTAAGCAAATAGTAAACACCGGGAATTTTATTTTAGCACTTAAGGAAGACGGTACTGTTTGGGGGCAGGGTGATAATATATGTTATTCATTAGGTAACGTGCCAAGTAACTATAATAGGGATGCGGAAGGGTACTATACATGGGATACAGAAATGGTTCAGGTACCAGGGCTTACAGATGTAGAGAAAATATTTGGATTTAAACATTCTGCATTTGCAATAAAAAAAGATGGTACTGTCTGGGCCTGGGGAGCTAACTATTATACAGAGATACTTGGTGTACCTAGCGATGGTGAAAGTAAATTTTATTATATAGAGAATCTGAGCTATCCTCCTTATCAAATATATCATCCCAAAACTGCTTTTTGTGTTTACAATCCAAAGAAGATACCTGGACTAGATGGTAAATCCATATCACAAATAACCTGCATATACAATGAGTATAAGGACCCTATATATACAGTTATAGTTAAAACAGATGGTACGGTATGGAAGCTGGATAGCAGTGGATTATCTAAAATAACAAAAACTCGTGAACAGGGTATAGATTATGATAATTTCACGACTTATGAGCTTTATCCTGGTACACCTCTAAATGATATAGTTTACATTGACTCAAAACCTTCGCTCACTGCTTATCTAAAAAAGGATGGAACAGTGTTAATAGATTACTATAGAGTATATGAATCATTAAGTGGAAGGAAACTACGGTACATAAAAACACTAATCAATAATAATACAGGTATTAGTCCGACTATGCCTGTATATGGTGTAAGCGTGAATAAAGTATATGAAAAAACGCTTCGTAAAGGCTCAGACAGGTATTTGCTATGCATAAGCAAATCTACCGGAAATAACTACAGCGGAGGGTTTGGCTCATACTACAGCTTTGGTACTTTAAATAATTCATTTGTCGAATACCTTGGTAGAAATGATTTTTCCATATATGCTGCTGTGCCGGCATCAACCTTTGACTATATAAGCGATGTAGGGAAACAGGAGGTGTCAATACGCCACCTTGTAAATAGCTCTGTAAGGGAAGGTAAATTATACGATATAAGCCAGCTATCTACCATGCTGAACTATATTAATACAAAATATGCAAATGTAGACCCAGAAAGTAAAATAACTCAGTATGTAGTAGTAAATGAGGATAAAGTTGAATATTCAACATTTTATGATGATGGTTCGAAGGATCCGATATATACCGGAGAGTGGCAATACACTCATGATCCTACTGTGTTTGAGAATAACAATGGTATAATTTCCTTTTCCGGGCAGTGGAGAAGCACTCCCCTGTTAACCTTTACCAATGTAGGTAAATACGATGTTATATATCGGGCAACGGATAATCCAAAAAACAATATCATATTTTCAGCATACAGGAAAAGTGGTGATACACCCAAAATGACTATATATGCCCACAGAAGGCCGATAGCCCAAGCTAATGTCAACTTTACGGGAATTGACGGCAGCGGCAAATACATCACATCTACCGTCAGCACATCCTATGACCTTGACCACACAAGCAGGACAGACAAGGGAATAGTGCAGGAGAATTGGGCCTGGAAAGATATTGCCGACGCAGGCTGGACACCGGGTAAATTGCCGGGATTGCTACCTCCTAACAAAACTTATCTTGTGAGATTGTCGGTTATGGACCTGGAAGGGGCATGGAGTGATCCGTATGTATTAGCTGTTAAAACACAACTCTCCAACCAGCCGCCTACGGTAGACGCATCACCTACAAGCAGGGACTGGGGCAATACTAATGTAACCTGTACCGTAACGGCCAGCGATATCAACGGTGATTACGCATATACGAACTATATGTGGAGTACATCACCGGTAAAGCCTACATCCGGGTGGACAAAAAACACCAGCAGCAGTTTTAACGTAACGCAGTCAACACAGGGCTCATGGTATCTACACATGGAAGCGTTCGATGCTGTCGGAAACAGCTTTTACCGCATGAGAGGGCCATATAACATAGATAAAACTCCACCTTCGGGAGTGTTTAACCCCAATACTCACTCCTGGACGAATAAGGATGTAAGTGTAACTTTTGATCCATCGGATACAGGCGGCAGCGGTGTGAAACAGTGGAGATACAGAGTATCTACTAATAACGGCAGTACTTATGGCTCCTGGAGCGGTTATATAACTGGTGACACCAATGGCATGATAGTCCTAAAAGATACGGGAAGCAACAGAATACAGGCAGAGATACAGGATAATGCCGGCAATATAGGAACAGTAACATCGGGAACATATTATATAGATAAGATAGCACCAGTAGTAAATGCCAACCCTGCCACCTTAACGAGTTACGATCCTATTACAGTAACATTGACAGCTGCAGATACAGGAGGCAGTGGACTAAAGCAAACTAACTATAAATGGACTACAACAACTGCAAAACCGGCAAGCGGATGGTTGATCGCAACTGCAGGCAGTTTTTCTACCACCCTTTCCGACGACAGCAGTGAATTCTATCTGCACGTTGAAGCCTTTGACAATGCCGGTAATTCAACCTACAGGGTTTTCGGCCCTTATAAATATGAAAGCTTAAAAATCACTGGTGTAACCATATCCGGCTATTGGAACCATTGGCGCGGACAGGTGGATATGTTTGGGAAAAGAATGACAAATGAACCCCACAGGTTTCTGAGCCTGGAAAGAGTTAAAATAAACGTTTACACTTCAGGATATGCAGACAGGGTTGAAATACGTTTCAGCCCGGAACTGGAGGCAATGCAGTATACCGATATTTATGGCAATGTATACGACTATAACAGGGATTACGATCTAAACTATGTATATTTCCCACAAACATTTGCGTTGGACAATACACAAAAGGACGGCCATATATATTGGGAATACATATTACCCCTGGCCAACAGCACAAAATCATGGGATGACAGACGGCTAAGGCCTCCCTACTCTATGACTGTTACGGCTTACAAAGGTGAGAAATCCGTTGTATATACTATATCTGATATAGATATAACCGGAAATATTTTCGACTTAATATACATCCAGCCGGTAGATTAGTGATGTTGTTGAATGATAACAAGTTTGCAAGGGACGGATGCATTTCTCCCAAGCCCTATTCAAAAGGATGTACTTACATTTTTTGGACGTCAAAGATTAAGTCAATCGTGAGTTGATATGCAAAATAAACTTTACGAAAAACAGTAGAAATTGCCACATTTATATTGTAAAATATGGATATATTGAAATGAGGAGAGTTTGAAAACGATGTATAAACCATTTATCAACCAATAAGACTGTATTGAGCGAAACCAGACTTTAAACATGTATTAAAGGTAGCATTTCATCTACCTCTAATTGTGTTGCGCTCTTTACAGTCTTTTTTTATTTCTCAGGCAGGGCATCACTGCCGTCAAAAAAACTTTATGACAATGAGCGTAAAGGCTTTTATAGCCATATAAATTGGAGGTATATATGTTTAAAGGATTATGGTTTTTCGTTAAATTTGGTTGGAAATGCGAGAAAAAATACATCGTTTATTTAGTTTTAAATCAAATTATAAATTCTCTCATCCCCATCGTTTCAATTGTAATGCCCAGGTATATTATTAACGAACTTGTTGGTTTTAGAAGAGTACCTTATATATTTTTATATATCGGTATTTTAATAGGTTATAACCTATTAGGTAACATTGTATCCAACTACCTGACCTGGACTTCATTTACCTATCGACTTAGGGTCGCATCGGAATTTAGCCTTTTCATGCATCAAAAGACGATCAATGCTGATTACGCAGACTTGGAAAGCTCCGAGTATATAGACATAAAAGAGAAGGCGAAAAAGTTTCTTTTCGGAGATATGAAAGGCTTTAGCTATGTGCTGGATATCGCAGTTCAAATTATTGGGAAGCTGTTTACTCTAATTGGAATCGTCTTAGTTATCGCCAACTTAAACCCGATACTTGTTTTATTATTCATAGCCCTTGTCTTTACAAACTCTTATGTTGAATCAGTTATTAGAAAAAAACAGATAGAAATATCGCTTAAATTAACTGCTGCCGAACGCAGGGGAATGTATTACGGTGAGCTAATGGAAGGCTTCGAATATGGTAAGGAAATCCGTCTGAATGGTATGGGAGACTGGCTTATAGACCATGAGAGGAGATTTGCGAAAACTGTAAATGATGGATATGCAAGAAGCAATGAACTAGGGATTAAGGCAGGAGCCTTCGGAGCTTTTACGCTCTTTTTCCAGCAAGGTTTGCCTACATTTATCTCGTAATACAACTGATAAATAAAGCAATTACTATTGGCGATTTTTCGATGTATGTGGGTGGTGTAACTGCCTTCTCAGGTGCAATGAGGGACGTAGTGGGTAGTGTTATTGAGGTTAGTCAGTATAGAAAATATTATGAAGCTATGGAGCAGTACTTAAACATTCCCTTTAAGATGAGGAATAATGCAAGAATCCCTGTGCCTTCCGGCGAACACACTATTGAGTTCAGGAATGTGTCGTTTAAATATGCCGGGCAGAAAGTTATGCATTAAAAAATATTAGTCTTACGATACCTGCAGGACAAAAGCTCGCTATAGTCGGTGAAAACGGAGCAGGCAAAACAACTTTTGTTAAGCTGCTTTGCAGAATATATGATCCTACCGAGGGTGAAATACTTTTAGACGGAATTAATATAAAGGATCTTGATTATGACCAGTATATGGCGCTTTTTTCTACAGTGTTTCAAGACTTCAAGCTGTTTTCATTCACCTTAAAGGAAAATGTGGCCCTATCCAAAAGCGAGAAGGCAGAAGATAAAGACATAGAAAAAGTATTAATAAAAGCCGGATTTGGAGATAAGCTTGCCAGCTTACCTAAAGGTATTCATACCAATGTATTTAAAAACTTTGAAGGTGATGGATTTGAGCCATCTGGCGGAGAAGGTCAGAAGATTGCCCTGGCAAGAGCTTTATATAAAAATTCTCCGATTGTAATACTGGATGAGCCGACTGCTGCCCTTGATCCAAAAGCAGAATTTGAGATCTATCAAAATTTCAACGATCTTGTAGCTGGCAAAACCGCAATTTATATATCACATAGGTTATCGAGCACACGATTCTGTGATAAGATTGCAGTATTTGCTGACGGAGAAATTGTTGAGTACGGCAATCATAAAGAGCTATTGCAAATGGGAAAAACATATGCGAAATTGTTCAATATGCAAGCGGGATATTACACCGATAAATTGATAAGTTAATCTTCAAGTGTCTTTAAAGCTACGCACAGAAAATTATTTATATCAACAATCGGCCTTTAGCGATCTCCCTCATATCCCGCTTCGGTGGGGGCTGGTTATCCCCCACCAAGCTGGGTCGCCATCCTGGTTTGCGTCTATTCAGCTTTCTCTTGTATAAACGAGAAGCTCCTGCATCCCTTGTTTAGTTTTCTTAAATAAGTTTATGAACCAGGATCATTTCTACTTATTCGTTTTCATCCGCTTTTTTCATCCATAGTCTCGGGCTTATTAAAATGCCCATAGGCTGCAGCTGATACTGGTATGACCACCTGTTGCCGGTGCTCCTCCAGGCGTCAGGGCCGAACCATCTCACTGAACGGTCACAATTGTGCACGGCTCCAAAAGTGTTCACACGGTTGCCATAGGCGGTTATGTGTATAGTATGAGGACCTGCCTCAACATCACCAAGATCAAGCTTGTATGGAGCAAAAGCGATGGTCCCTTTCCTGTCATCATCAAGAGCAACTGACAGAACCGGGTTTCTGAACTGGGGAATTTCTATTTCCGTCTTTCCTCCCTTCAGCTCCACCGGGCAGTGATAGGTCACATTTCCGGCATAGAAAGGCAGTCCCTGATGAGTCCAGTCGCCAAAGGCGAGCTTTCTTACAGGTTCTGTGATCCTCGCATGCCTTCCATGCACGCATACTCCAAAATCCCCCAGAAGATAGCACCACTCTACATTGGTCTTAGGTCCAAAGGGTATTCTCAAGACAATTTCCGTTTTCCCGGCCGGGATGGCAGGAAGCTCAACCTTGCTTATGGATTCATCCACATACCATCCTGTTATCCGTGACGGCACCTTTGTTCCATTGACTACTATCTCCGTTTGCTCCGCATTTTCCAGTGCCAGGCATGGGGATTTGACCTCTATGTCCGACCATACCGTAAACCTAAGGCTCAAAACATGTGTCGGAGCCTCATTATCCGGGTTTACCCATGGCTGTGCCATTGCGTCCATCCTCAGGGGATATCCCAGCTTCTTCCTGAACTCATTATCTATGCGCAGCACTTCTTCCGCAGGCATCCATTCTCCATCATCAAAAGAGTATTCTGCTATATCCAAAAGAAGCGCATTAGGCTCTGAAAGGGTAACCAGCACAGGGTCCGGCAGGTCGTACGCATGCATCTCCCTTTTCTCCGCATGCTTAGGTACATGAATCAAAGCATTATCAGGTTTCCCGGGCTTCAGGCACAAAAGCAGGCTGTCATGCTGAGAGAAGCTATGGCAAATATGTGTTTCGCCATCTTTTATTTCAGCTGCAATGTCATAAATTTCTCCCGTCATAGTGTCATATACTACAGGTTTCCAAATGCCTTTCACTTTTATACGTATGTTCTCCATATAAGCTATATCAGGATTGGACATTCTGTTTGCATGACATATGAACAGCCACATTTGATCGTTATCTTCCCTCATCTGGTAAAGCAGGTTATCCGCGCGGGAGCCGTCCTCCTTCCGGATTTCTACATCTCTGTAGCTTTCGAGGGTTTCCAGTATACGGCTCTTTGAAAAGGGTATTCTGGTGCATTTCTCAGCCAGCTTCACTGCCCGGTCGGATTCCACCGCATCCACAAGTCTTGCCGGTTCTCCTGCAAAAACGACATTTCCTCCGGCCATCCGAAACGCTTCAAGACGGTCCAACGTAGTAGAGCGGAGGGTTTCGCAGGCTGGAATAACAATCACATCATAATTCATCTCCCCGACCTTCAATACCGGTGAATTTTCAACGGGGCATAAAGACGGCAAGAGGGATTCGGATATGAAATCAAAATCCAGCAAGCCGAATAACAGCCATTCCGTTATATTTTTAAAGTTGCTTTCCAGCTCCTCCCTGATTACGCTGGTTTGCTCTCTAGGTCCCCAATGCAGCCAGTAGGACTCTATGGGATGTATGACTCCGATGCGGACATGGGGCCTTCCCCGGGTCAATGCCGTATTCAGCCGGCTAAAATGGTCTTCTATCAGAGGATACTCCTTATACCATGGAGACTGATATCCGATGCTTGCCGGGTAATCACGCTTTGCTTCGCCGGCCATGGATACCCAGGTGAGGTGATGTACCCTTACTGTCACTCCCAAGGCAGCCTGCCAGTCCCCAGCCACCTTGTGTCCCCGGAAATCAAAATCCCAGTTGGTGACACCGTAAAGCTCGCTCAACACACCGGGACAGCCATATTGATGGGCTGCACTTTGCGCTTGCTTGGCAGTGGTGTATTCCCTCGAATCACACAGTATGTCTATTCCAGGAAGCTGGAATGACCGGTAGGATCTCATGGCTTCACCAAGGGCCTGGGTTTGAGAAAACAGAGTAGGCTCCTCCATCATGTGGCCGGTCAGCATAATCCCATGGGATTTACACCAACTGCCTATGGTGTCGGCAAAAGCTTCTGCAAACCTCTCACTCAAATGGTCATGGTAACGGTATCTTGCCAGCGAAACTTTACCATCAGGAAGCTCCCAGAAAAGCTCAGGCAGATAATCCAGTATATCGTCACCATAGGTATTCTTATATGTAACACTGAAATCATCCGTGAAGGGAAGCACCACATCCCTTTCTTCATAAGCATATCCAAAAGTTTGCTTGTGGCTGAACTGAGGCTCGTCGGTGAAAATAGCCGGGATTGATTTGCCAAAATCATCCCCCAGCTCAGCATAGTACCTTTCATGGGTGATTTCAATAAATTTGCGTATCGCTTCACGGTCCAGCGTGTTTACATAAGCCTGATTGTTAAACCATGGGCTGTCGGACGCAATTTCTAGATAAGCCCACCACACTTTTGCCTTTTCGTCAGGTGTTTCTCCATCCTTTAGTCTCTTATAGCTAGCCAGATACCCATTTTCTAAAATTACCTGATACCTTGCCAGGCAGTAGCCTTTTTCATTTCTTCCTCCCCGCGCTGCGGAAATATTCTCATTTTTCTCCACCTTATCATCACTATATGGTCTTGGAGTAAACAGAAGATATCTGGCTCTGTACCTGTGATCTTTAGTCACCAGACCTCCCGCTGCCCCGGAAGGCCAGCGGTCTTCATCATACAGCCAGCAAAGCATATCATTTTTCTTGGCCTTCTCATTGCAGGCCTTAACCAGATCCATAAATTCATCGCCCAGATATTCCGTTGCCATACCTGAACGGCTGTGTATATGGAATCCTCCCATTCCCATTTCCTTGAGCTGATCTATCTCTTTTAAAAGCAGTTCCTTGTCAAGCTTGCAATTCCACGCCCAGAAGGGAGCTCCCCGATATTCTGCTGTCGGGTTTTTAAAAAGCGAATCCGGAAGATTTTTGGAATCATTCTTTGGGTAAAGCATAGTGACTACCTCCCATATCAATGAGTTTTCAGTATCTCTCGACAATTCTATTATATATAGTTTTGCTTTTCATGGGGGCATCTTATGAAAATTATAGGCTTTTACTACATTGTTAACACCAAAACAAGAATGTTATTTTAATTATTGACTGTACTATGCAAGCATGAGGGGTTTTTGCCGGAGAAAAATTGTTTTAAGATTTTTCAGTTTCCTTTGGCGATACTTAAATCAACCTGAACATGGACATAACCTAAATTCCAGCTTAAACCCAAGAGCGTGTCAGGTATGTCTATAATGCAATTTTACTCATTTAAGATGGAGCAAGCCTTTTATAAGTATTTTCCACATAAAAACCACACAATAGCAAAGCAGAGCCATGTTAATATATTGCCCCCAAAACGAATAAGGCTTATTCCAATCGCCTTTTGTGCTTGTATTATATGTTAATATGAAGATGGTATTTATTGTGTAAATGTATTAGAATAGTAAAGGCAATATTAAAAACGTTTGAGTAAATCGGCACTGAACATCATATCAAATCTGTAATAAATCAGGAGGTCCATATGCTTATTGAGAAGGGAAGCAAGCTTGTTATGATTGGTGATTCCATCACCGATACTGACCGTGCCAGACCCATAGGAGAAGGTCTGTTTGATGGTACGGGTAAGACATATGTGGGAATGGTGAATTCCATGCTGGGAGCTACATATCCCGAAAGAAAAATCCGTGTGGTCAACATGGGCATCAGCGGTAACACAGTGAGAGATCTGAAAGCGAGATGGCAAACCGATGTAATTGATCTAAAACCCGACTGGCTTTCAATTCTCATCGGTATCAACGATGTATGGCGTCAGTTCGATTCTCCTACCATGACCGAACAGCATGTGTACATAGATGAGTATGCCCGGACTCTGTCAGAACTGGTGGTCAGTACAAAGCCTCTGCTGAAAGGCCTGGTACTCATGACGCCGTACTATATAGAGCCCAACCGTAATGATGCAATGCGTGCCACTATGGACAAGTACGGAGAGGTTGTAAAGGACATCGCAAAGAAGAATAATGCAATTTTTGTGGATTTGCAAGCTGCCTTTGATGAAATCCTTAAGCACTATCATCCCAATGCAATCGCATGGGACAGAGTGCATCCCAACCTTATAGGTCACATGGTGATCACCCGCGCCTTCCTGAACGCGGTGGAATATTCATGGAACGGGCAGGCTTAACAGCCTGCCATTCCTTTTTTCATCTTTGTCCACTCTTGTATACCCAGTCATGTTGATTTGATTAATGGGATTACTTAGTGCTTCCTTGATTTTATCATTCCTCAGCTTACATGATTCTTGTCTTATTTATACTAATTTGAAGATTTTTCCATGCCAGGCGATTATTAAGTGCGACCTCTGCGGGTTAAAGGGTATTATCACTGCGGCAAATTTCGCACAACAGAAATTCATTCCGAAACCGACAGATTCCTAGCAGTGGTACCCCGGATGGTACGGTTAATCTGAGTCATCTTTTCATCAAGAATCCTAATCTGTTCAGAGCATTCACGAAGTTCTTCCACCACATCCTCCGGCGCTGTTCCATCGTATTTATAACGCAGCTTATGCTCCAAGCTTGCCCAAAAATCCATAGCCACAGTCCTGATCTGGACCTCAACCCGCACCCTTTCCATACGGTTTGAAAAGTACACAGGTATCTCGACCACCAGATGCAGGCTGCGATATCCATTAGGTTTAGGATTTTTGATATAGTCCGTCATTTTTATCAGCGTAACATCATCCTGGGAAATTAGCATATCAGCTATCATATAGATATCGTCGATAAAAGAGCATATTACCCGGACGCCGGCAAGGTCATTCAATTCCTTGCGTGCCACATCCAGGCTCAGCGGAAATCCTTTTCGTATCAGCTTATCAATGATGCTTTTCGGAGTTTTTACTCTGGATTTTATATGCTCAATAGGATTGTATTCATGCATGCTTTGGAACTCATCATTCAATATCTCCAGCTTGGTGTTGATTTCTCTTAAAGCAGACTTATACAGCAGCTGGATACTTGTAAATTCGTTTATATACCTTTCCAGTTCATCTGCTTGGATTTTATACATGAGCATTTTGCTAGCTTCATCGGACTGCGGATGGAATTTACGCAACTTTTTCTCCATGCTATGCTGCATCCCCCAATCCACAAAATCAGGGAGATGATCTCCATTCCCTTCTAAAATATTGTTGTAGTTGATTTTTACCAGATAATATATCCATCAATATTATAGTATACAATGATGGAATATCTGTCAATGAGGGTGAGAGGGAGGGGTGGGGACGCTCCTGCATGTTTTTTAAAAAACAGCAGCAGAATATCGAGCAAAATAACCTTAAAGCGATGTAAATAGGAGAGGGACATTCCTGCATTTTTATCAAAATGGCGATAGAATGTTGGATAAAAGCAGAGAAAGTAAAAAGTAAAGGAAAGCTGGGGGACGCTTCTGCATTTTTTATATTTTTTATTGAAAGCATCAGCAGGATGTCGGAAAAATAGCCATAGACTAAAAATGCTAATATAATATTCTGTGTGTCAAAGAAACTACAAGCTAAATTTAACCCGGGAGCAATTATCTTAACCTCATAAAAAGATCTTTACCACTGCTTCCTTGCCTAACAAGAAGGCCAGCAATTCAATTTCAAAACAACATAGCGTGTAATGGTTACCATGCATTTTGCTCCTTAACTTTGATTATTGGTGAATAATTGAGCTAAAACTACCAAAAAAATAAGGAAAATAAAAATTTATTTTCCTAGAAAAAGTAATCAATCAATATATTATTAAGCAGTACAATATTGATGCATCAGCATCAGTTCATTTTAGTCATGCTTTTCAGGCATTGACGACCATCATACGATGGATAACTTATATGCCGGCTCAATGTCTGACTCTGGGGCTGATATCCCAATACTTATGCTTTCCCTTCTCAGTGCTGTCTATAGTTTTATTAATTTTCATGAATCGCTCCTTTTGAAATAATAGTGGCCTTCCCCAATTTTCATTTTCACCAAAAGGTAAATCTCTGAAGCTTCTCGGATTTAACACAACCTTTGCTTTTTCACCCTATAACTTTTTCATACTCAGAAGCCTTATGCTTGCTCCTGCAGATAATCTTTTTTATGCTGTATTCCGATAGATTGTACCTTTCAGCAATCTTCTCCACGCTGATACCACTTCTGTAAAGCATGACAATTTCTGCATTTCTTCTTTTATACATTTCCCGCGTACCGTTGGACTCTCCCCAGCCGGCCCTGATTTCTTCCCTGCCGGGCACATACAGTATTTCGCCCTGCACATATTGCTGCAGTTCTCTTAAAAGACGTTCAGGAAGAATTGTTTTTGCATTTCTGTATTTCAATTATGGTTCACACTCCTTAAAATCGGCATAAAAAATCCACAGAGAATAACCCCTGTGGATTTTCGTTTATAAGACATTTATGTCCTTTAAGGTAAAGCAAAAGCACGATAACCTCCACCGTGCTTTTTATCAATTGTTAGGGACACCTCTGCCGAGCAGAACACCTATTGCCTGAGTATACGCTCAACATGTATTTAACGGTTTTCCCTAAACCTTATATTCAGCTAAAAGGGTTATTTCAAAGCATAGCTGCAAAAGGCACAACAAACAGACCCAAATCAAAACAGGGTGATTCTCTCATACCTTTTGCCAATATTCAGTTATAGAAAGGCCACCTCAATTACAGTTCTTTTCATAATTCCATAACACTCCTTTCCTACTGAAATATTAAAACCCATATTTATTGTATTACAACATTTTACAAAACGTCAAGGGAAAGAATCGTTATAATTGTTTGTGCCATATATTCTAAGATCATAAATATAAAATCAAACGCAGCAAATTTTTATTTGCCCCTCTTAAAGACGCTTCCCGGCTCAATGCAAAAGGGGCGCTCAAACCATTTACGGCTTGATACGCCCCGGCCATCAAACGATGGCCACCTCCATTGCAATCTTCACTTTAAGACCACTCCTTTCTTTGCGAAAGTCGGCTCCGGATACCGCGATGTACATGGTGTCCATGTACAATAATTATTATAAGGCTAATATATCGCCGCCTCAAGCTACTAAACAGCTATAACTGAACTCTCTTAGGGGACGCTCCTTTTTAATTCAGACTAAATGATAGGCATGGAAAAACCCTGGCATACCTATACCGCTAGGGCTTATTATTCAGACAATGTAAAATAGATATTATTAAGTGAAATTACTAAGCTCGTTTGTAGTATAACTAATGCCGATGAAAATTCAATACGGTTATACTGCTTTTGATTATTGATTACTAAATATGTCAAAGATTTGAATACAGCACAAAACAGCCTTAGAAGCCTGTGCAAGGCATCTTAAGCTCGATTCGGATAGTTATGAGATTTTTGATAGGATGAATGGATGGTCTTTAGAGTCTATTATTCACTACGTCCACAAATCAACGCCTACCCAGCCCGAATTAAAGAATTGAATGTATTCCGGTATTTCAAATCTTCTTTTATTAACCGGAATCCTTCATTAGTAAGCCTTGATATCCCGGACAGCGACATGTTGCCTATATATTCACATAGGCTTTTATATGTATATCCACATATCGATCTCATTATATATACCGTGAATGCTCTGATTCTGCTTGCTTCCCTGCTGTATTTTGCTCTCAGCTTTTCCGCCACTCCCCTGCCTAAAAGATTACTGATTTTATAAATTATGTCCTCCGGGGTTCTATTCCTCACTATATACTGTTTCTCGCTACTGTACACATTTTCAGTGTAAGCCTTCATTATGCTATCGTCTACTTCCCTCATTATGCCTGTTTCTTTCATGGATTCTGTAAATACCCTGTACTTCTGCCGTGCAGCCCTTTTATCCCTTCCGAAGTGACTAAGTATAAATTCCGTATCCACTATACCGTCGGTGTCCTTCCGGCATCCTGTGTAAATACCATAAGACGAATAGCGGTAATATTCCTCCCTGCCGGCATATCCGGGCAAGTCCTTAGGATTGTTGTGGATATATGCCGACAGGGTAAGGCTGTAAGTATCATTGTCCACTATCGTGCTGGCAAAACGCCCTTGAAATAGATGCCCATGGCGGTCATACTTCCTGTTGAAGTAAGCAACGTAAGCATTGTTCAGACAGCGCATGAACGTGGAAATGTCAAAGCCGCAGGGGTCAATGTAAATATGAACATGGTTGCTCATCAGGACATAGCAATATATCTTGCAATGATACTTTTCTTTATAGCGCTTCAGGAGCGATAAATAATAATCCTTGTCCTCATCACACTGGAAAAGGTCCACTTCGCTGATGCTCCTGGACATCACATGATACATGGATTCTTCTGACTTCTTCCTGGCTGCTCTTGGCATGATAAACCACCTCTGGATATCATTTGTGGTTATATCATACCATATAATACATTATTTGTAAAGAACAAATGTTCTGTATAAAAAACGTCACTTAATTATTCTATGTGAAGGAGCGTCCCCTAATTACGCTCCTTAATTAGCCGCTGGTACTCTGCCTCCAGAGCTTCCTTGTCTGCACCGGGCATGGACAGCTTTGCTATTATCTCTGCTATCCGCATCTGCAAAGCAATTTGTTCCATTTCTTTATCAGCAGCTGCTTTAGGCTTTTGTTTGCTTAGCCTGTACTCGTCAAGAGTTCCCTCGAATTCCGTTATGGCCTGATTCTCCAAAATGAGGAGCCTGTCAGCAACAGTGTTGACAAATTTGCTATCATGTGAAACAAACAGGACCGTCCCCTCATAATCGCAGAGGACATCTTCCAAAGCTTCTATAGACATCATGTCCAGATAATTGGTGGGCTCATCCAGCAGAAGGACATTGGCATCCGACACAAAAAGCTTTGCAAAAGAAACCTTTATCCTTTCACCGCCGCTTAACACGCCAACCTTCTTATAAACATCATCTCCGGAAATGAGCAGCCTTGCCAGGATCGTTCTTGCAACAGCCTGGGTCTGAATGCTGTCCTGCATTACGTTTTCCAGCACGGTTTTGTCATAATCCAGATTTTCAAACCCCTGCCGGAAGTAGCCGATTCTGGCCTTGGGCACAATATATATGCTGTCATCCGACCTGCTGCTTATAAGATTCAACAACGTGGTCTTGCCTGCACCATTTTCGCCCCAGAGGGCAGTTTTTAACCCGTTGTATACTTTGAATTTAGCATTGTTTAGTATCTTCCTGCTGCCATAACTAAAGTTAAGCTTTTCTGCGGAAATGACAATCTTATTTTCCGGGGGATTGGTCAAAGAGAAGTCCAGTTTTATCTGGGGCAGCTCTTTGGGCTTTTCCTTCACTTCCAGCTTTTCAAGCCGTGTTTTCAGGCTGTTGGCAGCATTGTTTATTTTCTCCTGTATCTCGGTGGCACTTCTCTTGTGAAGCCTTGCTTCAGAGTTTCCCATTCTTTTAGGAGCCTTCCTTATGGATTTCGCTTTGCTCTGCCTTTCCCTTATTGCCTCTTCCAGCTTTTCTTTTTCTGAAACGTATTTTTCATATTCCTGCTTCTCATGCTGGTATTCCATCTCTTTCTGCTGCCTATAGGAAGAGTAATTGCCGTTGTAAAGCTTAACTTTGCCGTCCCTCACTTCAAGGATTTTATTGCAGAGGCTGTCTAAAAGATTCCTGTCATGGCTGATAAGCAAAAAGGACTCCACTCTAGAAAGCTTTTGCCTGAGAAGCTCTATGCCTTTGTAATCAAGGTTGGCCGTCGGTTCATCGGCAAACACAATCAGACTGTCATTGCTAAAGGCGTTGGCAATTTTTATCCTTGTTCTTTCACCCCCGCTGAACTCATTCTGATGCAGCTTATCATGCAGATTGAACTCCTTTAAAGTCTTTGTACCTGCCTCCACTCCCTCTTCAGAGAACTGACGGATATATGAAATGCTGCAATAATGGTGAACGACGCCCTCATCCGGTTCTATTTCCTTGGATAGAATATTCATAAGGGTGGTCTTACCCGAACCATTTTGCCCTACAATGCCGATTTTGTCCCCGGAATAAACTTTAAAGCTGTCCAATTCTATTATTAATCTGTCGTTATAATATTTCTTTATTTTATCCGCTTCCAAAATTAGCATAAAAAAATCTCTCCTTTCACTTTTTACAGTGTGCTGGAAAGACTTGTAGAAATAATCAATTTAGATGTTGAAATTTATAAAATGATTTGGCATCCATTAAACGCACAGCATGGTTCAACATCTCTGCTACGGTGAACCTGCCACAATCAAAATGTAGGCTTTCTGCCTTATTAACCTCACAACCTGCTATTTCCACAGGCATCTATTCAAACAATTTCTGCCCAGAGGTGCCCATACTTATAAACTAAAGTATAATAAATACAAGAAATGATTTTCAATTGAGTTTTAAAGCATGGCAAAGTATCCGTATAAAGATTATTCCCAAGCTAATCCAGCACAAATAAGAGCAATATTCCAACTTGCTCCCTTCAATAATTCAATTGATTTTGCCGAATTAGCCAATCCTCATCCCTGGATACCTTACCCTTTCATTAAAATTACAGCTTATGCTGCTTTTAAACTATGCATATTATATCTTAACCCATAAAAGATTATAAATCAATCCCTTATTTCTTTTCAAAATCCTTATAAAGCAGGCTTGGCTGTATTCCAGTATTGTTCTGGTACTTACCGCTGCAGTATTTCTCATATTCTCCTTCAATGGAATGATAATATATCTGGCAGATTTCCACTCCTGCATATATTCTTATAGGCTGAATGCAGTGGATCTCCAGCGTCCAGTAGCCGCTGAAGCCAACATCCCCGAAGCCTGCCGTCACATGGATAAAAAGTCCCAGCCTGCCTATGGAAGAACGCCCTTCCAGCATGGGAACATACTTGTCGGTCTTTGTATACTCCATAGTCCTTCCCAGATACAGCTTTCCCGGTTCAAGAACAAGACCTTCCTCCGGTATGATCAGCTTTTTGGTCTTATTAGGCTTTTTCATGTCCAATATATCTTCATCATAAACCAGCAGCTCATTATTCAACCGCAGGTTATAGCTGTTGGGATTCAGATATTTATCATCATAAGGCTCAATTATTATTTCCTTGCCTAAATGTTTCTTTATTTCAAGACCCGATAGAATCAAATAAAATCTCCTCCAAAATACATTTTTATATAAAAAATATATGTAATAGTACTTACGCAAAAGTAACATAAACAAGTCATATCAGCACTTTGAAAACAGAATATAGCTTAAAAGGTTGTTGCATTGAGGTTTCCATATATTACAGCTATTCACCAGTTTTCGAATTATGCTATTCTTTTGGCAGGGGTTCCATGAGGTCTACCAAAAATTGCATTTCCGACATAACCGTTGCCAAGCACGGCATTCACGATATTATTACTGAACTGGTGAGAAAGTTCAATTTGGATAAGTTTTTGTTCCCTGAGAAGTATACACTGGTCTTCGTTGCAGCATGTATGGGTATAATCCTGTTTAATAATCCTACAGCAACATATATTGCGCAGAAGCTGTACTGGGTATCCCATGATGCCATAACAAGGCTGCTGCCGTTGCTTTCTATTAATAACACAAATATCATGATCCTGTTCATCCAGGCAATACAGTCACAAACGGCTGGTCTTGGATATTTGATCATCGATGATGTGATTATCAGGAAGCCTTTCGGCAAGAGCATTTTCCCGACATCTTATGTATACGATCACACAAATAATCGGTATGTCTGGGGAATGCACATTGTAGTCCTTCTATGGTCTAATGGTTGGATTAAAATCCCCGTGGCGTTTCGGATATGGAAACCGGAAGAAAAGTGTGAAGAATATCATACCAAGGTTGAACTAGCCATACGTATGATATCCTTCGCCCACAAATTTGGTTTGGCTGCCGAATACGTCACATTCGACACCTGGTATTCCTGTAAAGAGCTCCTGCAAAAGCTCTCAGAGTGCGGTTACCACTATGTCTGCATGATAAAGAATAACCGCAAAGTGCTGTACAACAACAGGGTTAACTTTAACGTTAAGACCATAAGCCTGCTGTTTAGCAAGAAACAGTACAGGTACTACCCCGGTACAGGCTTCTACATCAAGGCTTTATCGGTAATCTTACCTGGTGTGGGTAACACCATGATGGCAATAGTCAAAAACGGCTATAACGCATCTATCCAAAACACCAGATTTATCATTACTGACTTGCCCGGTGTAGCTGCTCAAGACATCCTCAAGAAATACCTTTGCCGTTGGGACATTGAAGTATTCTTCAGAGACATCAAGCAGTTTCTGAACTTTGAAAAAGTTCAAGTCCGGTCTATTAGAAAACTTGAGGGTCACTTCTCCTTGGTGTTCATAACTTCTGTATTCGTGCAGATTTTGCAGATACAGAATAATTTGAATACCATGGGTGAAACCATCAGCTTCCTGCAGGACATTGTCCAGGTTAAAGTCAACGGTATTGTGTACATTATTAATGTAACATCCAAAGACCGGACAGGTAAAGAGGTAAATACTGTCTCAAATCCTCTCGCAACAACCATTTGGGACAAATTAAGTGCGTGAAATCTTTATTTTTCAAGGATCATTTTGTTTTGCGTAAGTACTGTATGTAAGTAAAATTAATTATACATTATTTAAAATATATCTTCCACTGAAATGTAACTTTTTGAAGAAATAGATCGACATTGCCTTCCAAAAATATATTTGGAGTGAATTCAACATGGAAATACCTTCTGCTCCTCTATTACCAACAAACAAATAGCAGAATTATTATTTCGTCCCATACCTTGTGCAAATCCGTTTACAAGGCTCTTCTATCGGACTTTTTTTGTATTGCACCTCAGTTAAAGCACAAGTAATTTTCCGAAAATATAAAAACCAGCCCACGAAAGAAAAGGAGTTTTTTCCCAACTCCTTTTCCCCCACAGGCTGGAAATGGCATGACCTTAGCATTATGCCTGTCGTTTCACCATTGAAAAACACAATCTTGGAAAGCCCACAGCATTCAGGCCATAGCCTTACTTAAACATTTTGCAAAGTCCGGTTTCCCGAGCCAGTTCTTTTGCCGAATCGGCGGGAACGCCTGCTTCTATCAGGCTCTGGGTCAGGGCTGCTTTATAGCTTAAATACCTGACCAAAAACCAGATGAGGATAAAAGGTGACATAATGATAAGCATTAACAGCTTTACCGTGAATTTAATAATATAAATTACTGTTACCATTTAACACTCCTCATCACCCATTCTTGCTATTTTGAGATGTTTCCGGTTATGTCTTTTAACGATAGCATATAATCTTTCGCCATTTGCAATGCTTCCTCCTGGGGTATGCCCGAATCCACCAGTTCCTTATACAGGCTTCCCACCGCCTGACCCATTTTTTTGCCTGCCTCTGCCGAATACAAAGTATCCATAAGCTTGGTGATTAATATGGGCGCCTTTTCAGAAATGGCATCCAGCACTTCTCCTAATTCTTTTACATGGTCTGACATAAATCTCCTACCTCCTTTATATTGCCTGCTGTGCAAGCTGTATTGTCTGATTAACCGCGGTTAACGAATAACGAATTAAATTAAAAACCACATGATATGGACGGAAATCAATGATGTCATCAAGGAACTTATCATCTTTGGGAATTCGCAGGAAAGCCGTATCCACGATTTCCTGCGGCACATCTGCCATTCTCTCCTGTTCAAGCTTTTTAAACCTAATCAGATCTGCCGCTTCCTTCCTGCAGCTGTGACAAACTGCCAGGTGGCTCACAATCTCACCATTTTGCTCCTGCGTAAGCCTGCGGTTTATATAATCGATCAATGAATCGGATATTCTTTCACAGTCAGTCATACCTATCCACCACCGTTCAGTTGTTTTCTAATCTTTGCCTTGATGTTGGACATCTTGCTTTTAATTGTCCCCACCGGAATATGCATTATTTCAGAAATCTCCGAATAGCTAAGCTGTGCATTGAAAACCAGGAATACTATCTCTTTTTCAATTTTCCCCAGGGCTGTCATAGATTTTTCTATCGCTACGCTGTCAACTATGCTGTCAAATTCGTTTTCTGCAGCCCAAAAATCCTCAATCTCGGAAAGAGAAACACTGGTATTTTTGTATAATGTCCTGTAGTAGTCGGCAATTTTTCTCCTTGTAATCCCTATTACCCATGTCCTGAAAGAAGCCTTCCCATCATATTTTTTTATGCTCTTCCAAGCAGCCAGCATTGTCTCTTGCACTATATCCTTGATGTCTTCAGTGGTGCTTATATGGGAAGAAATATAGTTGTAAATGATCTTCAAATGGTCGCTCATCAGCCTTTCAAAGGCCTCATGGTTTCCATTTTTAGATTTCTCGATCAAGACATGCTCTGCACAGCCTTCAAGTGAAAAACCATCAGCACCACCTCTCCCATACAGTTGAAATTTTCATTAAAACAACGTAAGAAATTGCGTAGCAATTTCAACACACCGTTTCAACGAGACGGGAGATTTTAACTCACCGTCTAATATGAAATCAGGTACCCGCCACCTATAAGAGGTAGAGGGCATCTTTAGCCTCGTTATAACCATCGACCCGGGTTACTTTGATCCATCGGCATCATGGTTAACATAATGTTATTGCATCTTTCCAAAGGATAACCCTATCCACCGGCTTCACATATTTTTACAGCTTTCAATTATTTAGTCGCAGTCTATGGTAAAACGGTTCAATTGATTTTATCAAAATAAATATATTTTTTAATTCTCCACAGACTGATGAAAATAAATTTTTTAAATCTTCACTGAGTTGATAAAAAGTCTCAAATTGCCTGTGAAAATCGCAATTCGGTTTTATTTACCAATGGGAAGTAAAAAAAACTTTGGAAGAAATAAAACATCGCAATGCTCTATTTTCACAACTAAAGCCAAAAAGAGCCTAATCTCAAAAGCAATATATGCCCTATATAGCATTATAAAGAGTCATTACGCCATCGTTTTCCAATGCAGCAATGTAGTATTAATTTGAATTATGTTAAAAATATATAGTGAAACTCAAAAACAAGCATAGAAAAGGAGACTTCCGCAATGAAAAAGAAGATGAAGGATAAAGATATAGTTAAGGAAGCAGTGGGCGATCCGGCTTTTTATAACGACAAAATCGGAGAAAACAAAGTACCGGGAAAAACAATATCGGAAAAGAAACACGGCGGAAAATGCAGGAGTGGACTTTAATAACAAGCTATGCGTTCAAAACTCACACCATGATTCAAAAAATTCCAATTTTCACTCCTATGTTTTTGATGCTGGTAAAATTTATGAAGGACTGGTGACAGCTTCCGTGTCACCAGTCCTCGCCATTTCATCTTCTATTTTCTCCATTGCCTTGCTGCTTAGACTTTAGATGTGCACCCCTCTAAACGATCAAAACATGCATTATTAGCTGAAATCATCTAAAATTATATAATACAAGCGGCATTAGCCTGACAGATAAGCTCTACCCCTTGAAACCAGCAATTTACCTGGCGGAGAACTTATAAATTGTAGTGTGTTTATACTCCTGTCCGGCTTTCAATATCGGTGAAGGAAAATGCTTATGCTTCATAGCATTGGGGAAGTACTGGGTTTCTAAGCACAAAGCGCTTCTTTTGTTATATACTGCGCCACCCTTGCCAACCCCGGAACCTTTCAGGAAATTTCCCGAATAAAACTGTATCCCCGGCTTGGTTGTAAATACCTCCATTACCCTTCCGCTTGCCGGGTCATAGAGTTCAGCAGCCTTTTCCGGTTCTTTTCCGCTGACCTTAAGCACCCAGTTATGATCGTATCCTTTACCGTTGATGATCTGTTCATCATCACTATCAAACCCTGGTCCGATAGGTGAGAGCTTTGTAAAATCCATAGGAGTGCCTTTGACATCCCTGATCTCACCCGTAGGTATGCCTTCGTTATTTATCGGTGTAAATTGGTCGGCGTTTATCATCAGCTCATGCCCTGATATGCTTCCCGCTGCATGGCCGGAAAGATTAAAGTAAGCATGGTTGGTGAGGTTTACCACCGTATCCTTGTCCGATACCGCATAATAGTGTATCTCCAGGCCATTATCCTCTGACAGCACATATACCACTTTGACTTTCAGGTTGCCGGGGAAATTCTCCTCGCCATCCTTGCTGAAATATGTAAGCTGAAGGCCTTCCTTCCCCTCCCAATCTATAATTTCAGCATCCCAGACTTGCTTGTCAAATCCCTTGATTCCACCATGCAGATTATTTTCTCCGTCATTTTTGGCCAATTTATACACAACGCCGTTGAGCTCAAATTCTGCTTTTTCAATCCTGTTCGCATGCCTTCCGATCAATGCTCCGAAATATGTACCATCATCCTCCAGATATCCTTTGAGATTGTCATATCCCAATGTGACATCTGCAAGCTTGCCGTCCTTATCCGGTACATAGAGTGAAACAATGGTACCTCCGTAATTAATGATCTCCGCCTTCATACCCTTTGAGTTTTCCAGGGTAAAAAGCGTTACTTCCTTTCCATCCGGTGTATTTGCATAAAATCTGGCGGTTATGCTCATTAAATTCCCTCCATCCTTCAAAACTATAATTTCCCATTTAGCACGGGAATGAATCCAGCCAATAGCTGATACATAGGTTTCTAAATCCTGCCGCTTTAAATCCTATGAAACGGAATTTGTCCGCTTCCATAAGCTTGATGTCAAACCAACTTTGTATAGCAGCATTATCCTATTATGATGATATAGCATTAAACACTTCTTTGCAATATTGAAGGCCATCAATAAACACAAATGAGCCCGGGATTGGCTCCGGTGATGCACCGCCCTCCGTCCGGGGTAACCAGGAATGTGTTCTCAACACCGACCATTCCAATATTTTCTATACCCTTTTTTGGCTCAAGGGCTATAGCCATGCCCTCCTCCAGCGGTTCGTCAAAGCCTTCCGCTATGACAGGGAACTCGTCTATCTGCAGACCGATTCCATGCCCCAGAAATTTCACGCTTCTGTTTCCATAACCCATAAAGTTCCTTAAAAATCCTGCATCGAGCTTATTCATCACAGTTCTGTATATTTGTGATGGGATTTCACCGGGCTTTAGCATGGCTGCCATCTCATTCTGTATTTCAATGCATCTTTGATGTGCGTCGATGGCTTCCTGAGAAAGAGGCTTGCCAAACATGTAGATCATGGTTTTATCGGTATGATAGCCTTCCACCCCACATCCTACATCGACAAATACAAGATCACCCTTCTTAAGCTTGCGTTCCCGGCTGCCCAGGAGGGGCACCGCAGGGCTCATGCCGTAATTGCCTCCAGGCCCGTTAAAATAGGAGGGATAAATGGAGCTTTCACCAAAGCCGATTTGACCCAGCAGCATTTCTGTGTCAAACATTCTGAACCGGGAAACCCCGTGATGCCCCTCCTCTATCAAGGCAGAAAAGAGTTCTCCGGCCAGTTCGGCTTCGCTCATTCCTTCTTTAAGCATTTGGGGCACGCGCATCTCCAGCGCCTGTTGATGAATTTTGCCGGACTGCTCCATTAGAGAGATCTCATAGGAACTTTTCACCGCTCTAACCGCCGCTATCTGCATATCGGCAGACTTTACAAAGTCAAAGGGAAAATGCTTGCGAAACCTCTGATACAGTGCCAAAGGCACCACCTCTGTTTCCATATACACCGTATCAGGCAATTTCCCGACTGACGCCGCAGCATCCCGAAAGCTCTCCATAGGTTTTATATTGGAGAACGCCGATTCATCCAGCGCCCGTTCATAGCTTCGGCGCACCCACAGGGTTGCCTCCTTGTCCCTGGGTATCAGAAGCATTCCGTCCTGCATAGTTCCCGTAAAGTAATACATATTTATTTTGCTGAAAATGACAGCGATTCTCCATTCCGGATTTGATTTATCCATTTTATCTCTGAAGCGCTTCATTCTGGCTTCTAATTCGAAAAAAGGCACCTTTTTAACACTCATACTCATATTCTTACCCATCTCAATACATTGAATTTAAGCGGATTCTATCCTCAAAAATAATATAACCAATTGATTTTATAAGTAGCTTAACCTACGCAAAATCTTGCAACCGGACAGAACCCTGCACATTCTATTTAATATGGATTATATCATATATAAAAAAGGGAGTTTCGACTCCTGCAAATAAAATCAAATACAGTAAAAATTTTTATGCTATTGTAATAGTTTCGGACACCGCAAAAAAGAGGATATTTAAGCTCTCCTTCTGCCCTATTGCGTATTGGCGCAGGCCAATCCTCCTTGCCGTCAAACCTCGCATTTATTAGCTCAATCCTTTATCTTCCCATATAAATATGCCTTTTTCGTTTATTATATCCTGGACACTCTGGCACACAATATCTGCATTTTCTCTGATTTTATCCGGATGGCCGGCACCCCCAAGAATTCCGATGGCTAACCCTGCATTACCCTGCCGGGCAAACTTCATATCGGTCATGGTATCGCCGACAACAGCCACCTCCCGGGGATTTAAGCCGTATAACCTGCAAAACTCCTGAAGGATATGGGGATGGGGCTTGCTTTCGTATGTACCGTTGTCACATCCTATGAAATCAAAAAATTCTTTGACTCCCAGCTTCTCCAGGCATACCTTGGTCGAGGCTTCGGTATCCGCGGTGGCAATGCCGATATACAGCCCTCTGTTTTTAATGGCTGCAAAAATATCAGCCAGCTGCCCGGCCGGGACCGGCGTAACCATGTCTTTATCCATTATATCGCTCAGGATATCCACAACCTTGGCTCTAAACTCCTCTCTGTTTCCACAGTCCATCCCCCGGCTGTTAAAAACCTTATAAAACTCTTCGGCCACATCCCCCGTTGTGCCCGACGCATAAACACAATCAGGCATAATTCTTCCGTCAACTATGCCTATAGAGTTCATGAGAGCTTTCTCCAGGTCATCATCCTGTGCATGGGAATATTCCTCCAGAAGTTTCCGAATGATCAGCTTTGCCGCGGGAATCCATGTTGAATTGAAATCCAGAATAGTGCCGTCCTTATCAAATAAAATACCTTTTATGCTCAAATTTGCTGCCTCCGTTTCCGTAAGGCATGGGGACATATTTCTGCCATGCAGGTCAGAATCTTTTGCAGCATGCTCCCATGCCTTTTTATCGCAAGTATAGCTTAGTTAATTCTGCTTTGCAACTGTGACCTCTGAGTATAAAGTAATCGCTGGCAGGCTTGCTTCACCGAAGTTCGTCAAATTGGCTCACAAATCGGCCGACCACATTTTTGCGGCCCCAACCGTTTGAATTGCACGTCGCCGCAGAATGCCGAAGGAGCCTTAAAGCCACTGTTTCCCAATGCAACAATGCAGTATCAAGCACGATACATCAGTCATCATGGTCATGGCATACCATGTCTATAACTATAGCAAGGGCCAGAGTGGATATCTGATCCTGTCCATCGTCAATATCCACACCATAGGTGTCAGAAAAGGCAAAGAACTTCTTGGAAATGCGGGCTATCAGTTTACCATGCCTGTATATTCCGAATTCATGGGCAAAAAAATCGCCATCCACGTAGTACTGGTCGCCGGGAGTCGTAATCTCAAAATCATTCCTGAATAACGCAAACTTTTTCCTGACATTGGCTACAAGCTCACCGGCAATATATATATCATACTCCGGCATGAAGCGGAAGAGCTTTTGCTCAATATAGCACAATTCTTTACCGGAGAGGTCGAAAATCCTCAGCTTTTTACCAAAGGAAAAAATCTGGCTCCTGACAATAAATACATCGTTGCCGAACTCATCCTTTATAGTAAAGCTGTCTCCTAAGGAAAATATCTTTTGCCTGATTATATATCTCATTTACCTGCCCCTTTCTTCCATCAAAATTTTTCTGATTTGATTCAATCTGAAGCCTTTAAAATACAGGAACTTACCCAAATGGTCGGATAGCATTCAGCAAAGCTCTTATTTTCCCAAACGAACCACCGGTTAAGAAATAAAACAACATACCCTTTCCATCAACTGCAACCAGTCGAATTGCCACCGGTTTTTCATAAAGCGTAAATCACCGGTACAGCAGGGCAGTTCCTATGAAAAATCACTGGAAATCTAATAACTGCCGCTGCTTCCGCCGCCTCCGGAAGATCCTCCTCCACCGGAGGAACCGCCACCGAAACCTCCACCGCCGAAGCTTCCGCCTCCAAAGCCTCCGCGGCCTCCACGACCTCCGCGGCCTCTATGTCTGCCATGGCCACCATAGCCTCCCCCAAAAAAGCTACTCCACAAGAAAATCCTCATAAGTGTGGAGGTGATCCTGAAGCGGAAGAATATGCCGTCAAAAATCAGAAACATCACCAACAATATTGGTCCAAAATCCATGCCGCTCTTCCTGGCGCTTCCGGAAGGCTTTGATCTCTCAGGAGTCCATTGAGAATTCCGGGGCAGTTCATTACCATAGTCTATGTCAACGCCATATTCCTTTGCCACATCCTGAACCAACATGGCATATCCATTGTAAAGTCCGCCATTATAGTCACCTTTGCTTAAATAGGGATTCATGTAATCCTTGCGTATCTGGGCAGTCCTTATGTCCGGCACGGCACCTTCCAGGCCGTAACCGACTTCTATCCTCAGCATGCGGTCCTGAACCGCATTTAAAATCAGTATCCCGTTATCTTCATCCTTTTGCCCTATCCCCCATTTTCTGAACAACTCGGTGGCGTAGTCGTCAATATCTTTCTCTCCCAGAGATTCTATTGTCACCAGCACTATCTGGGCACCGGTTTTATCCTCCAGCTGCTTTCCCAGGGATATTATCCTGTTTTCAGTGCTCAAATCCAGCACATCGGCAAAGTCATTGACAAAGAATTCTCTGGTAGGTGACGGGTATTTAGTTTCCGCAAAGGCAACCGTCGAAAAAGCAAACATGAGCAGCAGTAAAATAACTATACTCTTCCGAATCCCGCTCACGGTTCACCTCCCCCTTTCAATAAAGATTAAATGTCGCTGCGATAAACGCTTTCCTGCGTGAGAAAATATTCTTATTCCCTTCGATATTTTTATGTCAAATCTACGGTTAAAATTTCACCTTGGGCGTCTCCTTGGCATCGGGGGATGCTTCAAAGTAATCCATCTCTTTAAAGCCCATCAACCGGGCAAATATGCTTCCCGGAAACCTGGTGACTTTGGTGTTGTATGCCTCAACGGCCTCATTGTAGTCCATTCTGGCTCTATATACTCTATTTTCGGCACCTTCGATGAGCACCTGAAGGTTTTCAAAAGATTCATGAGCCTTAATTTCAGGATTATCCTCCATCAGTACTACTATGCTTCTCATCTGGCTGTCTGCGCTTATTTTATCCGCTTTGCTGGCATTCTTATCCATAACCACTGATCTTGCGGCAGTTATCTTATCAATGATATCCTTTTCCAGCTGCACTTCCCCTTTTACTGTTTCCACCATGTTGATTATGGCATCCGATCTTCTCTGCATTGCGTTTTCAACCTGGCTCCATGTGCTTTTAACCCTCTGGTTTGCCTGCACAAGGCTGTTATATGTGCCTCCGAACAGGGATGCAACTATAATTATTACAAGTGCAATTACTCCCCATTTTATCCACCTACCCCACGGATATGCAATATAAGTGCTGTTCATACCGATCATCCTCCTTTAATTCTTAGTCCGGCGGTGCCCAGGTGCATCTCACGACTGCTTGACACTAACGCCCAATTAATTTCTTTGTAATAAGCATACATTATATTATATTGATAACCCATTTTAAAATCACAAAAACAATAAACTATCGATGCTGCATTTATAAAAGCATAAGTTTGTTAAATGTCATAGCTGTTATTTTAATATCAACTGCAACCGTCTTTTTAATCCTTTGTGAAAACTTCTTTTCACCGTTTTCCGGCATACAGCCTCAACCGCCTATGCCCCATCGCCTATCGCCTCCTTTCATAATGTAGAGTACTGCTCTACTATCTATGATATATTAATCAACTATATTTGTCAATAGGATAATATAAAAAAGACAGAGTTTATTTAGAAAACCCTGCCTTTTTTTATTCCAGATTTAATGCAATTTTTATCGCCTTATCTCATTTGCCCATCTTCATTTTAATGGCGGCTTTTGCTTTTTCCGCAATATTCCGAGCAGTAAGGCCGTACATTTCCAGCAGCTTGTCGGGCTTGCCGGATTTGCCGAACTTATCTTCAACTCCCACCATCTTCAAGGGTACAGGATAGTTCTCCACGAGAACTTCGGCCACGGCACCTCCCAAGCCACCGATTATGCTATGCTCTTCTGCCGTCACGATAGCACCCGTCTCTTTTGCGGCCTTTATAATCAAATCCTTGTCTATGGGCTTGATGGTATGAATATCTATCACTCTGGCGCTGATGCCCTCCTGCTTCAAGAGGTACGCGGCTTCCATAGCGTATTGCAGCATCAGTCCTGTGGCGATTATGGTAACATCGGAGCCTTCCGATACAGTAATGCCTTTCCCCAGTTCAAAGCTGTAGCTGCTTTCGTCATACAACACAGGAACGGCCAAACGTCCAAGCCTGAGATATACGGGACCGTCATGTTCTATTGCAGCCTTGACCGCATGCCTTGTTTCCACCGCATCTGCAGGACAGATAACGGTCATGTTGGGCAATGCCCTCATTATGGCTATATCCTCCACACACTGGTGGGAAGCTCCGTCTTCTCCAACGGTAAGTCCCGCATGGGATGCACCTATTTTAACATTCAGCTTCGGATAGCAGATCGAATTTCTTATCTGCTCGCAGCTTCTTTCGGAGGCAAATATTGCAAAAGTGCTGGCAAAAACAATCTTTCCGCAGGTTGAAATTCCGGCAGCCGTAGCCATCATGTTTCCTTCGGCTATGCCCATATTAAAAAACCTTTCAGGGTATTTCTTTCTAAATGTATCGGTTTTTGTGGACTTCGACAGGTCTGCATCCAGCACTACAATGCGGCTGTCCCCGCCAAACTCCGCCAAAGCATTGCCATAGGCTTCTCTGGTAGCGATTTTTTGCGCCATATTATTCCACCTCCAATCCGGATATATATGCATCCAGTTCAGCTATTGCCTGATCTCTCTGTTCCTTATTGGGAGCAGAACCATGCCATCCCGCCTGGTTCTCCATAAAGGAAACGCCTTTTCCCTTGACTGTGTCCGCAATAATCATGGTCGGTTTCCCCTTAACCTCTTTTGCTTTTTTCAAGGCATCAATTATCTGAGGTATGTCATGACCGTTTATATGTATGACATTCCAGCCAAAGGCCTTGAATTTCTCCGTTACTGGTTCCGGAGACATTACATCGGCTATATTTCCGTCAATCTGCAAACCGTTGTGGTCGAGAAATGCCGTGAGATTATCCAGCTTGTAATGGGCCGCAGCCATGCACGCTTCCCATACCTGCCCTTCCTGTATTTCACCGTCTCCCAGTACGGCATATACCCTGTAATCCTTACCGTCCAGCTTTCCTGCCAAGGCCATGCCCGTTGCCGCAGATATTCCCTGTCCAAGAGAACCGGTGGACATATCCACCCCCGGCACATACCTCATGCTGGGGTGCCCTTCCAGATAGCTGTCGGCACTCCGGAATTTCACCAGATCTTCCACGGGGAAAAATCCCCTTTCTGCGAGGGTTGCATACAAAGCCGGCGCGCAATGTCCTTTTGACAAAACAAATCTGTCCCTATCCTCCCAGCTGGGTCTTTGGGGATCAATATTCATTTCCTCAAAATACAATACGGTAAGAATGTCAGCACATGAAAGCGACCCTCCCGGGTGCCCCGAAGCGGCATTATACACTTCGTCGATTATATGTTTTCTGATGACTGCAGCTCGCTTCTTAAGATCTTTTAAGCTATGCAATATCATGGTATCATCCCTTTCACCCATATTTTGCCTAAAAAACAGCTCTTTCATTTATTTTAAGATATCGTATTGCTATGCCATATTATCATACTATGCTATCAGCTGCAACAACTTGTCCACCGGTCTTAACAATCGGAACAACTGCCAGTGGAGCTATTACAAAGTAATACAAAAATTATTGGCTTGCATTCAGCTGATTGGATTGGATGATTGTTGTTACGAAAGGATGAAATCAATCGTAGGTTTTAAAACCTTCTCCGAGAACCTCCCTGATATCCGTAAGTATCACAAATGCCCTCTCATCCATATCCTTTACAATCTCCTTCAGCATAGGCACCTGCCCTCGTTCGAGAATGCACAGAAGAACCTGCTTATCCATGCCCGTATACATACCCGTCCCTTTCAAGGCAGTCACACCACGGTCCAGATCTTTTAATATCCTTTCGGCTATGGCCTGGGACTTGTCGGAAATAATGAAAACCGCCTTGGCGTAATTGACGCCTTCAAGGATTGCATCTATCATCTTGGAAGATATGAACAATGTAGTTATGGCATAAAGTCCCAAGGTTATGCTTCCGAAGGTAGCAGCGGCAAAAATTATCACACTGGTATCGATAAAAAGCAAAATCTGCCCCATGGTAAAGTTGGGTATAAAATGATGAACTATCCTTGCCGCCAGATCCGTACCGCCGGTAGTGGCTCCCGATCTGAAGACCAGTCCAAGCCCTATCCCCATGAGGAATCCCCCGAATAAGGAGTAAAGCAGCAAGTCGGGGTTTGTTTCCAGCTTGTTTTCCGACAGGTAATTGTGCACAATATAGCTTGTCAGGGGTTCTGTGCCGTCTATGATAGCGGAAAGGAGAATTGTACCAAACAGCGTCCTCACGATAAACCTTTTTCCTATAAACCTGAAACCAGCGATAAATAGGGGCACATTTAACGCCAGCATGATAACGCCGACTGTAAACCTTCCTCCGGTAAGATAGTAAATAACCGTAGCGATACCGCTTACACCGCCGGGCGCAATCTTATAAGGCACCATGAAGATATTGATTGAGGCAGCTGTTATTATCGATCCCACCAGTATCCATAAGTATTCCCTGGCATGCCTTAAAATTTCCTTCTTTTTACCCATATCCACCAGCCTTCATATACAGTTAGTCTGCCGTGCTATTACGATACCAAAGCCTTATGCTGAAAGAAACCATAGTAACAATTATATTCTCCAATCAGCAAAAAATCATCCTTTTTACATAATAAGCTGGTATGCTATAATATACACAGACTTTCCAGAGCCATTTTATACAAATTGGCACGGAATCGCAAGGGAGATTTTTATGAGAGTTTTACACCTGATTGGTGGAGGCGATGTGGGCGGAGCAAAAACCCACGTTCTTTCACTGGTAAATAAACTTGGAGACCATATTGACGTAAAAATGATAAGCCTACGTCCCGGAGTATTTAGCGAAGATGCCCAAGCCATGGGCATTGATGTGGAAGTGGTGAAGTCGGGAAATATATTCGCGGATATACGGAGAGTCCTTAAAATAGCGAAGGATGGCAAATATGACATTTTGCACTCCCATGGAGCCAAAGCGAATATGTTTGCAGTGATAATCAAGTTCCTCACAGGCATACCCACAGTCACCACAGTACATAGTGATTACAGACTGGATTACCTTAACAATGTATATAAAAAATATTCTTTCGGAGTTATAAACACCATAGCCCTCAGATTTATCGATTACCATATAGGGGTATCCAAAAGGTTTAAGGAAATGCTTGTAAAGCGCAATTTTAATCCGGAGAATATTTTTACCGTATATAATGGCATTGATTATAATGTGCCGGTGAAAAGCTATTCCCGGGAAGAGTTTGCCATAAAATACCACTTGGATATAGGGGAAAATGACGTTCTGGTAGGCATCCTCGCACGCCTTGACCCTGTCAAGGATGTAAGCACCTTTCTGAAAGCTGCTGCAGAAGTTGTAAAAGTGAATCCTTCGGTGAAATTTATCATAGGCGGAGACGGCGATGAAAGAAAAGCTCTTGAACAACAGGCCGAAGCCCTTGGAATCACCAATAATGCCTTATTTCCCGGATGGATAAATGATTCCGATGAATTTATGAGCTGTATTGATATAAATGTTTTGACATCCCTCAGCGAGAGCTTTCCTTATACAATACTGGAAGGTGTCCGCTTGAAAAGGGCTACCGTTACTTCAGATGTGGGCGGCCTCTCCGACCTCATTGACAACGGCGAGAACGGCTACCTGTTTAACCCCGGAGACTATAAAACCCTGGCCGAATATATATTGGAGCTGGCCAAAAACAAAGACAAAAGGTTGGAAATGGGTGAAAAGATTTATAAAAAAGCATATTCCCAGTTTTCATTAGACAGCATGTGCAGGACTCAGCTGGAAATATACGAATCCATCCTGAAAAAAAGCCGGGACAGATACTTGTATGACATAGTCCTCTCCGGATATTATGGCTTCAGAAACAGCGGAGATGATGCCATACTTTCTGCTATAATTGATAATATCAGACGCTGCCGGAAAGATGTCAGGATTGTGGCGCTGTCTAAAAACCCACCGGAGACCCGGCAGATATTCAATGTAGATTCCATAAACCGCATAAATCTGTTCAAAATACTCCGGGTATTAAGAAAGTCCAAGCTGTTTATAAACGGTGGAGGCAACCTTATGCAGGACGGCACCAGCACCCGTTCTATCGTGTATTATCTCGGCACCACATGGCTGGCAAAAAAGATGGGCCTTAAAGTGATGGTATATGCCAACGGGATCGGTCCCATCAATAAGAAAATAAACAGAAAATTCACCCGAAAGGTTTTGAACCAGGTGGATGTTATCACCCTGAGAGAAAGGCTCTCTATCAGCGAGCTTAACAACCTGGATATATACAAGCCAAGGATCGTTGTGACTGCAGACCCTGCGCTGACGGTAGAACCTGTGGGAGATGGCGTGGTGGACAGGATATTCTCTCAAGAGGGCATATCATGCGAACAACCTCTGGTAGGCATTTCGGTGAGAAGATGCGAAAACCACATCAAGTTTAATGAAGATACCATAGCGGAGGCTGCCGACTACCTTATCGAAAAGTACGGCGCAAGGCCGGTTTTTATACCCATGCAGCATCCTAAGGATATGGATATAATAAAAAGCATAATGTCCAAAATGTCCGGTAAGGCTTATGTATTAAAGGGGGAATATGATGCCCCCAATATATTGGGAGTCATCGGCAGAATGGAAATGCTTATAGGGATGAGGCTGCATTCCCTGATATATGCAGCCAGTCTCGGAATACCCGTTGTGGGGCTTGTATACGATCCGAAGGTTGAAGGCTTCCTCCAGTATTTCCACCAGTCCTCTGCAGGGCATGTCAGCGATTTAAGCTTTGAGCGGCTCAAGCAGGTTATAGACGAGGTGTGGAATAACAGAGAGAAAATAAGGCAGCAGCTCATAGACGTAACTGCCGATTTGAAGAAAAAAGCTTTCGAAAATGCTGAAATCGCCATAAGCTTGATAGAAAATGCCCTATGAACCCTATGGGCTTGAGACATCTGATGGATTGATATAAGATGGGTTATTCTAGGAATGGCGTGAAGTTTTGCAGAGCATTTTCTCCTTTTATCCTTAACTCACTACAAGCTTTTGGCACGTACGAATAACGGAGGATGATAAACATGCGAAATACAGTCAACATTGCCGGTGTGGAGGTTGACAGCATAACGATGTCCCAGGCTGTGGACAAGCTGAAGCTTTTTATAAAGGAAGATAAGGCTCACGCAATATATACCCCCAATGCGGAAATAGTCATGGAAGCATATAAGGATGAAGGCCTCAGAAGCATACTGAACCAGGCCGATATGCTCATAGCCGACGGAGCGGGCGTTGTCCTCGCTTCCCGCATTTTGGGTCTTAATCTTCCGGAAAAGGTTTCGGGCATCGATCTGGTCAGAAACTCCTTTTCCATGGACATAGGCAGAAAGACAAGATATTTCTTTTTCGGAGGCAAGCCCGGCGTTGCTGAAGCTGCGGCGGAAAACATACTGGCTTCCCATCCCAACATTGAGATTGTGGGATGCCGCAACGGTTACTTTTCTAAAGAAGAGGTCCCCGGTATTATTGAGGAAATAAACAGGGCGAAGCCGGATATTCTGCTGGTGGCTTTGGGAGCGCCGAAGCAGGAAAAATGGATACATGAAAACAAGGATAAGCTGAAGGCGAAGGTATGTATTGGTGTCGGCGGAAGCCTGGACGTATTTGCCGGAAAAGTGAAGCTCGCCCCTGAGCGCATGCGCAAGGCCGGCTTTGAGTGGTTGTACAGGCTTTACCAGGAGCCCTGGAGGTATAAGCGCATGCTGAGGCTCCCCAAATTCATGCTGCTTACCGTGGGGATAAAGCTAAAATTAGTGAAATAGGTTGCTGCACATTAAAATTATATAAAATCGGTTTGAGTTCAGCTAATTGAGATGGATGATTGCTGTTCCGAAAGGATTCAAAGCACATAACAATCAATACAACAATTATTAGCTTTATTCATTCATAAATCATATAAATATGAAGAAAGGAAGGGTTTTGCCCCTTCCTTATTTTATTTCATATGTACCTTTAAAAAGTATGAAAACCTGATTGCTAACTGCCTTAATGCCTCTACCGTCGTTCCTGGAAACCAGCAAAAGGTGATTCAGAGGAATTTCATCCCCAGTGTAAAGAGATTTGCCATTATCGTCGGTTATGTCAGAAAGTCCGTCACCGTTCACTCCGGATACCGCCGTTGCTTTTCCCGCACGCACGATTATTTCCGCACTTTCTCCTGCCACCAGCTGCTGTCCGGCTTTTAGTTCTATGACTTGGAAAGTTGCGTATTTCTTTTGATCTTCAAGCTGCGCCGTAAGGCTTTTTACCTTAGATTCAAGAGCTTCTATTTCCGAATTCAGATCCTCAATCACCAAGCTCAGCTGATTGATCTTTTTCACAGCATCATCGAATTTCTGATCCACATAACTCTGCGACACGATCGGATCCATATCGGTTCCGGGCTCTGCCGATGCCGCCGTAACAGCTTGTACAATATGTAATACACCAAAACTCAGCAGTAAAGTCAAAACTGCTATAAAATATGTCTTTTTCGTTTTTCCAAGCATTTTTCTTTTGTACCCCCTGTATTTAATTACTTAGCTCCTTCCTATATATCGGACAATCCGAAACTCACCCCTATGGCTTCATTCACCTTTTCCATAAGCTCATCGTCCAGATGTCCGATTTTTTCTCTCAGCCTCTGCTTGTCAATAGTCCTGATCTGTTCCAGGAGGATGACTGAATCCCTGGCCAGTCCATACTCCTGAGCAGATATTTCTATATGTGTCGGCAGCTTTGCCTTATTTATTTGTGATGTTATCGCTGCGGCTATTACCGTAGGGCTATACTTGTTGCCCACATCGTTTTGAATAATCAGTACCGGTCTTACACCACCCTGTTCAGACCCCACCACAGGGCTCAGGTCCGCATAAAATATATCTCCTCTTTTTATTACCACTATCTCTCCAACTCCCTAAGCTGTTGCTCATATTTCTCCTGTTGTTCATTATCAATTTCCACACACATTTCCGCCAGTTTTATATTAATTTCAGCCATCTCTTGATACCCGTTCTTCATATTCTCCCTCATTTCAATCTTCCGTATCTCCCGAATATAAAGCTTCATTGCTTCCCGAACAAATTCACTTCTGTTTATCTTTTCTGTAGATACAATATAATCAACTTCCTTCAATAAGTTGTCAGGAAGACTAATCATTATTTTTTTCAGTTCCGCCAAAATGATACCCCCATTTCTTATTCGGGCAGCTTTATTAATTGTGAAGAAATTGGTTATAAATTTCTCTATTATTATACTTCTCCTGTTGAAGGGCAAAAATGTATGCAAAGAAATAATTATGAAATAAAATCAGTCCATGCTTTACTGAAAAAAGCCGCAAACATTTTACCCCATATTAATATATATTAATTATATTACCTTACATATGCATGGGTCAAATTAAAATTCTATTAAAAATGCTCTTTTAGTCATGTAATTATTGCCATACCGGCAAAAAGGCAAAAAATGCCATCAGCGTTTTGCTTTTCACTGCCAAATAGCACAATTTGATACTAATTCAACTCATTGTGCCAGCATTTACGGTAGCACAATCACGCATGCTCGCAAATCGAGAACAATAATGGAAATAGCCTTCTTAATTTTCGTATTAACAGACTAAATCCAAAATATCCAAAGGGTTATCGAACCACATATTAAACTATATGAGATAATTCAGCACATCGGAGATCTTTCCGCCTTCGATATAAAACCTTGGAACCCTCTTGCCAATCAGGCAAACCATCTCATAATTGATGGTGCCTACAGCTGAAGCTATATCTTCGGCGGTTATTTCATTTTCTCCCTGCCTGCCTAAAAGCACGACTTCATCTCCTACCCGAACATCCGACTTTAGATCGGTCACATCCACCATGCACTGATCCATGCATATCTTTCCCACCACCGGCGCAAACTCCCCATTGATCAAAACTTTTGCTCTGCCCGTCAGCAATCTTGTATATCCGTCAGCATAACCGATAGGAATTGTGGCTATCCTGCTGGTGCGCTTTGTGGTAAAAATCCTTCCATAGCTGATGCTTGTATCCGGTTCAACCTCTTTTACCAGTATTACATTGGCCTTTAGGGTCATAGCCGGCTTCAGGTTTATCTTATTCTTGTTTACTTCCTCCGAAGGATACATTCCATACAAAATTATGCCCGGCCTCACCATATCCAGGTGCATTTCGGGGAATTCCATTATAGTGGCGCTGTTGGCAACATGTTTTATCGGTATATGGACCCCGATGCGGCTTAACTCGGTACATATGCTCATGAAACGCTCAAACTGCATATAAGTGTAGCTTTTGTCCTTCTCGTCGGCCGATGCGAAATGGGTGAACAAGCCTTCGACTATAATTCCCGGAAGCTTGCTGATTTCCACCACATTTTTTACCGCGCTGTAACCCGGCATGAACCCGACTCTGCTCATTCCCGTATCGATTTTGATATGAATCTTCACCCTTTTTTTCAGCCTCACAGCAGCGTCTGACAGCGCTTTTGCAAGGTCATGGCTGAAAACGGTCTGGGTCACGTTGTTTTTTACTATTTCTTCGGCTCTTATGGGATCAGTATAGCTTAAAATCAAAATAGGCACGTCAATCCCGTAATTTCTGAGCTGAATCGCTTCATCCAGCATCGATACGGCCAGTCGGGTGACCCCGTTGTTTATGAGAGTTTTGGCAACACCCATCACACCATGGCCATAAGCGTCGGCTTTCACAACTCCCATAATCTCGGCTTTTTTATCGGTAATCCTTCTTATTTCACGAACATTGTGTGCTATATTGTCAAGATTAACCTCTGCCCATGCCCTGTTAAACTTGTAATCCATAATACCCCCGAAGTCATTTGGCCAATAAACCAAAAAGCCAAAAATTCAGACGGAGACCGGATAACTAATCGGTTGTATCAGCATCTCAAAGCCCAAGTTTCTGGCTCAAGGAGGCCTTCACAGCACTGTCTCCCATTACTAGCACAACCGCTCATGCTTGAAAACACAATCAATAATGGAGATTATCTTCTCATTCTTGTGTTAGCAAGTTGGATTTCCAATCCCCTGCTGTAAATCTAATTAATTGTCATATTTTTATAATGCATTACTAACTACTAATTGTAGTTTTCCGATTATCACTTGTCAATTGCTTGAGCCCCCACAGATCTATGAATTATATTGACAATATGCTTCACAAGAGCTTCGAAGGCCTGTCCGGAAATATATTCTTGATGCTGACCAGCCGGTTTTTGCTGTCCTCCCTATTCAACAAATGGGGTGGCTTATCCTGAAAGCCACCCCATTTATGGTTTAATCCGGGTTAATTACTGTATGTTGTTTTTTGCTACAAACTCATCGATCTGCCTCTGAGTATCATCTATTATCTTCTGAATTCCTGCTTCCTCTAGCAATTGAAGTACTCTGTTGTAGTCCTCTTCAGTCTGTTTGATGCCGAAGAAGAGAGGTATTACTTCATCAACCATGACCTTCTCTACAGCAGCTTTTTCTGCCTTTACATTTTCACTGGAATAGGAGAAGGTTGAAAGTGGTGCAGTTTCAGGCTTCAAGCTGTTCCAGAAGTTCAGAGCTTCGATGTATGCCGGTGGATCGGTTGTCCAGGTTCTTAAGTACGGGAAGTGCATGGTGAACCAGGGTGTAGGATTATATCTGTCTTTTGGATCCACTCCTTCAGGAACCTCTGCTTGTTCTCCCTTCAGGTTGTAAGTTTTTCCTTCAATACCGAGCATGTACATGTCATAATTTTTCTGATCCTTTCTCAGCCAGTTCATGAACATTACAGCTCTTTCCGGATTTCTGCTGGTTGTTGAAATCATCGCAAAGTTGTTAACCGGTCCTATATTAATCCATCTGCCCTCTTTGTTGATTATTGCCAGTTCGATTTCGCCTTCGGGCACGTTTTTCTTAAGCTGGTTCTGTCTGTCGGTTATATTGTACAGGTCGCCAGGCATTGAAGCAGCTTTACCTGCTATGAACTTTCCGTCACGGTCCTTATCGGACAGGAAGTCCTTTTCAAACCAACCGTTGTTGTATGCTTTGATGTTCTCTTTCCATACAGTCTTGAATATATCTGTCTTAATGTAGTTTTCAACTTTCAGAGGTCTCTTGTCCTGGTCAACATACAGGTAGCTCATGGTGTCTCCACCAAAGGTAAATATGGAGTGTCCAATATAGTCAGGGTCACATATAACCGGGGTTGAGAGGTCTCCTCCAAGGTATGGTATAATACCCGGTTCATTTTTTGCAATAGTATCAAGGAATGTTTCAAAGCTTTCCAGATCAGTTATTTCCGGCAGATTGTATTTCTCTCTCAAATCCTTACGAACAAGAAAGCCTCTGCCCATCTCTGTCATTGCATATACCGCAGGAATTCCATATATCTTGCCGTCTACAGTCAATGAATCCCATAAATACTGGGGTATCTGAGCTTTCAGGTCGGCACCGTACTTGTCGAGATAATCATTCAAGGGCAAGCACTGCTTTCTTGCTATGTTTCCCGACAGCTCTCCGAAGAAGCTGAGGAATATGTCAAACTCTTCTCCTGCGGATGCCTTGAGCTTAACCTGGCTGACATAGTCTCCCCATGGTATGTAGTTAACCCTCAGGTCAATATTAAGTTCATCCTTTGTTGCTTCGTTTATTGCCGCCAGCACTTCGTCCTGCTGCTTAGGCCTGTCACCGGCCACATAAATGGTTATTGGTACTTTTTCCAGCGTAGTTGAAGACTTGTCTGAAGTTGAAGCCTGATCCGACGATGATGAATCGGGCTCAGTCTGGTCTTTACCAGAAGTGCCTCCACAGCCTGCCGGCACGGTTACCAATATGGCCAGTGCCATAATCAAACATAGAAGCTTAGTAATATTTTTCATTTTTACAACACTCCTTTAGTTTTTTTACTCTAACCGGATTAACCGGGTATAGACTAGCCTTTTATTGCCCCAATGGTTATACCCCTGATAAAATATTTCTGGACAAAGGGGTATACAAGCAGTATGGGACCAATGGTTACAATTACAGTAGCCATCTTTGTAGATTCTGCAGGTATTTCGGATACATTGGCTGTCATTGCAGCCTGCCCCACATATGTAACCCTCTGCAGAACCATCCTCAGAAGGTATTGAAGCGGATAAAGTTTTGGTTCGTTAATCAGCAATAGTGCCAGGTTCCACTCATTCCAATAGTTCAGAGCATAAAACAATGTAATTGTCGCAATACCCGGCAGTGCCAAATATATCGCAATGCTGCGGTATATTTTGAATTCTCCCGCTCCGTCTATTTTTGCCGATTCAATCACCGCATCAGGAACCCCTCTGAAGGAATTCAGCATCAGGAACATAAAAAACGGATTGAAAAGAATTGGCAATATGAGCCCCAGGATATTGTCTTTCAGGTGAAGCTTCAACAGAACCATATAAAAAGGTACAAGTCCTCCTGAAAAAACCATGGGTATATAAACAATCATGTTTATCACATTGCGGTATTTTAAATTCTTTCTTGATAACGAATATGCCATCATCGAAGTGATCAGCACCGACAGGACCGTTCCTGTGACCGTAACAATAGTTGTTATTTTATATGCATCAAAAATTACAGTTCCGTCAAAGAGGAGTCTATACGCATTCAAAGACCATTTTTCCGGTATAAGTCGGAAGCCGTTCTTAGCGATGCTTCTTTCATCAGTAAAGGAAACTGCCAAAACTATCAGGAAAGGAAACATGGTCAGCAATGCCACAAACCCCAGAAATATCGTATTTACTATATTAAAAAGACTATACCGTTTTCTCATGCCCTTTCATTTCCTTTCTAAAATAACCCCATGCTATCATCATATTTTTTAGCCAGCTTGTTGAAAATCATCACTGTAATAAAGCCACATACCGACTGAAATAATCCTATAGCTGTTCCTGTACTGAAATCCCCGTCGCTTCTCATTGCCCGGTATATGTAAGTATCAATTACATCTGTGGTTTTATTCAGAACCCCGTTGTCACCTATAATGGCATATATCATTCCGAAATTTCCGTAAAAGATTCTACCCAGAGCAAGAAGCAGCATTAATACGATGGTTGGGGTTATCTGCGGAAGAGTTATTCTAAAAATCTCATCAAATTTGGATGCCCCGTCTATTTTGGCAGATTCATAGAGTTCATTATTTATGGATACAATTGCTGCCAAATAAATTACAACATTATAGCCGAAAGACTGCCATGTATTTATTACGGTGAGAATACCTCTCCACAAACCGGGTTCGTTATACCATGTGACCGGCTGGAGCCCAATACTTTTCAAAACCATGTTCAGAGCCCCGAACTTATCATTCAGGAAACTGTAAACCAAAGCAGATATGATTACCCAGGACAAAAAATATGGAAAGAACATGGCCGACTGATATATTCTTCTTAATTTACTGTTGGTTATCTCATTGAGCAGTATAGCGATACTGACAGCGACAACATGTCCCGTAATAATAAACAGCAGATTCAGGTATAACGTGGTAAAAAGCAAATCGTCCGCATACGGAGACTTGAAGAAAATTTTAAAGTACTTGAATCCCACAAAAGGGCTATGCCATATTCCATCTTGAAAATTGTAGTCCCTGAATGCAATCTGTATTCCCAGCATCGGATAATAGCTGAAAACAAGAAGAAACAATATTCCCGGTGCCGCCATAAGATATAATGCTTTATTTGTTATCAATTCGGATAAAAAACCACGCCTGCGTCTATTGAGCTGCAACACCCTATCTCCTTTCAAAGAAATATTCCCTCCTGACTACGGTGTGAAATACCGGTTTAAATTACTGATTTCATAAAGATATGCACGCCATTTGCATTTTACATTCTAAACCGGCCGGATGAATTTGTATATAAAAACAATTTCGAGTTTTGTTTATAATTTTGAGTTTGGCATATCGACTATTGATAAAAATATTGTTTCTTGATGATTTTAATTTTTTTATAAAATTTCAGATATTTTATAAAAGGCTGAAAAGTGCGCAAATACCGCTTTATAGGCAGGCGAAATACATACCGGTTCACATAAAGAAACAGGACCTCATGCTGAGATATCCTGTTTCTGATAAATCGAAAAGGCCTTTATTGTTGCATTTGTTGTTATTCTATTATTGCATTTGTTCTTATTTTTCCACCCCAAGTTTTTTGCAGCTGTTCCTGTAATGATTTGGAGTAATCCCATTCCATTTCTTAAAGGTGGCAGTAAAGTATGATTGATTTGAAAATCCCACCTGCATCGCAATATCACTTACAGAGAGATCGTTTCTCTCCAAAAGCTCTTTAGCTTTCTTCATACGCAGCTCAATTATATATTCATTTACCGATTTTCCCGTATAATCGCTGAAAAGCTTTCCGAAGTATCCGGGTGTCAGATTTACCATATCCGACAGCATTTCTGCCGAAATGTCCGGTCGTAGGTAATTTACCTGGATGTAAGCTAAAACCTTGTCAATCATTTCCTTTTGACGGTTGTCCCTCTTTTGTTCAATTCTCTGGATTATACCGCTGCAAAAGGTAATAAGCCATTCCTTGGCTGAATCCAATGTATCATTGCTGTTCAGATTTGCATATATATTGCTGAAATCCATCTCCTCACTGTCAGAATTCAGAATTGATTGGACTGCCATCATTATATCCAATACAAGCTGGTTGATCATAAGCCTGATATAGTCGTACTGCCCGTCTTTGATAAGCAGTATGATTTCATCCATATCCGATTTCATTTGTTTTTCATCGCAGATTTTTATTGCCTGTATGATTTTCTTTCTGTATTTATTTATTGCAACGCAGTTATCCTTGCTGTTGTTTTTCATCATGTTATTGTCGATTAGTGATCCGTATCCGTATACAAACCTGTATTTCATCAGATTCCGCGCGTTAGCATACGAAACATGTATATCCTCCAGAATGCCCACCAAAGCGCCTTTTGCAATGCTCACTGATATCTCAAGGTTCTCATTTATTTTCATTTGCACACTTTTTAAACTTTGAGCTATCCTTTCTTCATATTCCTCCAAAGTATTAACATTTAAAATCAAAGCGATGGAGTCTTCCTCCATGTCAACAATTTCCACTCCGTTATATTGCAAAAACGCATCCCTTATTATTTTTTCAGCTTTAGTCTTTTCCCTGGCTATTTCTATTCTGTTTTCTATCCCCGTCAGTGACATGTAACCATCTATGCTGAAAAGTATGACACAGGATTTCTCCTGTACAATGCTTAAACCAAGCTCTTTAATTTTCTTTGAAACCTCGCTGGAGGACACTTGCCCCAAAAGCAGCTCCTTTAAAAACATTTTTCTTAACATGGGAACATTTTCCCGAATTGAGTTGGCAAGCTCATTAGATTTTTTAATTATATTCGTGAATGCCTCTGAAAGATATTCAATTTCATTGTAGGTCCTCTGAGTCTCAAGGCTGTCGGCTTCCGCTTTCAATTGCCACTGCACGTTCCTTACAAGCTTGCCGTAGGGCAGGTATACATTATAGGCGGCCAGTATGGCTACAGTAATGCAAACAACACCTATAAGCCCACAGACAAAGATAATTGATGCCTTCAGGGAGTATATCTCCTGTAAAAGCAGATTATAGTCCGCTTTGCTTACAAATAAAAACGGAAACTTATCCGATGAACTGTACGTTATCAGATACTGCCTGCCCTCATCCTCCCGGATCATATATCCCGAATTTTTATTGGATTCGAGGATGTCTCTTATATACTTCTTGTCCGATATATTCTGGTCAAAGTATTTGAAATCCGAATCGCATATTACTTCTCCGGTCTTATCCAAAAGGAAAATACTGTTGCTGGTGGATGTATAACTCTGTGTAAATGCTTTTTGTATGTATTCAGCATTCAGATTTATTATCAGCGCACTCTCCAAAAGGTCGTTTCCGGTATTTTCACTTTTGATATATTCCTGGGATGAATCAACAAATATAAAGGTTATAATGTATTCCGTCTTTGTGCTTCCACTAGGTGACCTGTTTGTATATTTCAAAGGTATAAATTTTAGTTTGTTACCCTCCCTGTAATCCTCCGTAAGCTTTCTCATTTCATCATCCAAAGAACTTAAGCCGGATGAACCCAAGCTGCTGACAAACTGCTTTGTTATGCTATTATAGGCGTATATTGAATGAATCATGGAATTGCTGTTTTTTACCTGATTCAGTTTTCTTGTTGCCTTATACCTCACCATTTCATCTATTTCATTCCAGTACAAGGAATCCACGATATCGCTGTCGTTTATAAGCTGCAATCCTATTGAATAAGCTTGTCCCCGTATTAATTCCAGTTGATTCATGTTCTGTATAAGGCTTTCCTCAATATTATTCTGTATCCCTTCAATAGTTGCCTTTGAAAATCGCTGATACAAGACTATTGATATCAAAGATATTGATAAAATGATGATTATAAAATATGAAATGAGCATCTTTGTTAACGTTTTGCTTATTACCAGCTTGCTATTCTTACCAAAACCAACCATTATAGCGCCTCCAGTATGAATTCATGCTCAAAGCCCAGCACCTTAATTAAAAGCTACTGGGCTCTAGCTGAAATATTTTAAACCTCCATGCTCCTTTTACTAATGCTCATTAGCTGTCTACCCTTGAATACCATGGAAATTCCTCCCGACACCGAGCGATGCTGAAAATCCACCTATTGCGCAGTAATTGTGTCATACCGGTATCTAAACGGTACACGGCTTAATGTTTCATTTGCAAATAACCAGAGAGGTGCGGTCCTACTTTCAAATTCTTCCCTGGAGTCCGCCATTGAGGCAGTCCATATCAACCCATCCGCCTTTGCATAGGTTTTTCCGCCAGCCGGAAAATCATTGTAACCACCTGACAAGAGAGGCGTAGTAAGTTTGATCTGAAGCTCCACACCGCCATCATTATACATATATGTTGTTGTAAGTGAGGCTGTATTTACAGATTTCCGTTTTGCTCTAAGAGGTTCTTGAAAATGCTTTTCGGTATCAGGCTGGGCTTTGCATGCAAAAACAAGTCTTATTCCATCTGTCTCAATAATTCCGGCCAAGAAATTCTTCCTTCCGGTCCAATGCCTGGTAAAATGGTCATAGAGATTGTCAGTAAAAGACCAAACGCTAAAATATGGATCCTCTGTTACAAGGGGAGCCTCAGGCGGTCTTAATTTGCTTTTATACATCATTAGCCTCCCATATCGTCCTCAAGTACCAGAACATCGATTAAGTTTCATATATTTACTGTAATGTAATTTTATTGCATTTAATGAGGACAAAATTATAGTGCATATAACTTTGCAAATGGCATATGCATACTATAAAATCATCAGGATAATAAATACATTTTATAATCTAACATTTTTTGTATTAAAATTCAATGTAAAAATCTGCAATCTTGCTCTTCCCTCTCTCCGACACGCTTTACCAGGCCCTCCTGCTTATAGACACACCCATGCTTTATGCTTTATTAGCTTTATTTCCCTGCAGTTTCCTTATACGGCATCAACACTTCTTTAATGGCATAAGGCAGTTCCTTTGCAATGTCGCTGGCAATCAATCCGTGTTCTCCCCGGACTGACGCTGCATTGTCTCCTGCAAGACCATGCAGATAGGCGCCTGCCACAGCAGCCTGCCATGGAGCCATGCCCTGACCTATCAGGCTCGATATGATCCCTGTCAGCACATCGCCGGATCCGGCTGTCGCCATTCCCGGGTTGCCCGTAGGATTGATGTATACAGTTCCGTCGGGCAGCGCTGTCACCGTCCGGGAGCCTTTGAGAACTGTTATGACCTTCCATTTTTCTGCAAACTCCCGGGCCACACCGATCCTGTTGGCCTGCACCTCCCGGATGCTTAGACCGCAAAGTCTTGCCATTTCGCCCGGATGAGGAGTAATGACCATTTGCGTCTTTAAGTTTTTCAAGGCAGACACATCCCGGGAAAGGGAATTTAACGCATCGGCATCCACCACCAGAGGCATATCTGCAGTTTCTATTATTCCGGAAACAATATCATATATATCATCACCGGTACCAAGCCCCGGCCCTACAGCCAGCACATCCATCTGCTTCATTCTTTCCTCTATACGGGGCAGGCATTTTCTTGACAGGCTTCCGGTATTCTTATCTTCCAACGGTATGGTTACGCATTCCATTATTTGCGTCTCATAAATGGATGAAAGTCCCGATGGTACTCCCAGATATACAAGTCCTGCTCCGGTGCGCAGTGCGGCGGTAGCCGCCAGGCATCCCGAACCGGTCATACCCGGGGAGCCTGTTATTATAAAAACTCTGCCATAGTCACCTTTATTGCTGTTTTCAAGCCTCCTGGGCATCATTCCTGCTATAGAAGCCCTATCGGTGATATTAATCTTTATATCCATGCCTTCTATAACCTTTGATGGTATTCCTATATCAGCAACAATAAGTTCTCCGGTATATTCGCAGCCTGGATGTACCAGCGTACCCAGCTTTGGGAGGGCAAAGGTTACCGTCTTAACCGCTTTAATGCAGCACCCCAGAACCTGTCCGGTCTCGCCGGATATCCCTGAGGGTATGTCAATGGATATGACAGGCTTTTGAGCAGCATTAACAATATTTATAACCGCCTTTACATCATCCCTCACCTCGCCCTTTAATCCGGTGCCAAGAATACCGTCTATAATAAGGTCTGCCGCCGGCAGGACATTTTTCAGCTCCTCCATCCGGGAGTTCTCCGTAAGCTCCACTGGCTCTAAGCCTATTTTACGGAGAATTCCAAGGTTTATGCCGGCATCACCGGAAATATCCTCTTTGCGAGCCGTAACATACACCTTTACATTGCAGCCCATAGCGCCAAGCTGCCTGGCGACAGCAAAGGCGTCTCCACCATTGTTGCCCTTGCCCGCTATAACTATAACCTTTTTTCCTGCGGCTGAGCCAAGCATTTTGACTGCTTCCTCCGAAACCCTTCCGGCAGCATTTTCCATCAAAACGACGCCTGGTATGCCGATTTCGTTTATGGTCCTCCTGTCTATCTCATTCATCTGTGATGGTGTAGCTACTTTCATGACCAATCCTCCTTACCACAAAATGCATAAGAGGCATGACGCTCCCTTTCAGGCTGTCCCCCTGACAGTGCGAAATGCCCCTAAATTTCCCTTTGCTGTTGATTTTCCATAACAATTAAATATTTTTTCCACCTTTAATCTTTTTATCATCCTTAAAAAATTCCCTGTCCAGCTTCTCCAGCTCTTCGCCGCCCAGAAGATCGTGGAAATAGGAGTAAATTCCGGTATAGTCCTCCGATAGTGTACCCTTTTCCTCGATATACTCCTTGAGCTTGTTTTTCGTCTCCTCTATAAGAGCCTCAAGGACTTTGACCCTTTCCTGCTCAGCTCTCATTTTAAAGTATACCACATTGACAGTGTGTTCAAGAAGTTCAAGATTTGCTTCCTTTATCCTATCAGGCATATCCTCCACTGCCTCGTCTATTTCTTCCAGCCTTTTATTGATCCTCTTTATTTCTTTCTCGCAGTCCTGCATTTGCCTCCTCGCTTCTTCATTGTTATTCTCAAAGGCTTCCGTCGTAAGCTGGAGTATCCTGTCCATACATAATTTTTTCTGCCAGGCGATCTCCTTCGCCTCGGTATTGAGGGCTGCCTGCTCTTTCAGCAGGTCTCTCAATTTTTCCTCACACTTTAGGATTTCAGCAGTCTTTTCAGTGGTGGTAAAAAGGCTGTTCCATCTTTCATCCAATATGAGCAGAGAAATATCGTTTTTTCTCAGCGTGCTCCTGTCGAAATACCTCTTCCTGGGAGTTCTTTTAAACCAGCGAAACCAAAACATATATCCCAACCTCGTTATCTTTAGTATAGTAAGTTTATCGGCAAAATGAGGATTAAAATGAACGGTCGGGGAATATTCCCTCCGGAGCAGGAATTCTTGCTCCTTGCAGTATTCATCCCCTTATTTCCAAAGTTGCAATCTCGCCCTCGTATAATATAATATTATTATCGTAAGTGATATTATCGTAAATGAAAATTTAACTTGTGCCGGAATTCATGGCGCCGAGTTGACGTGCAGCCACTTTCCGGCGCATTTTAAAGCTTTTGGGAGGAACAATGGAGACAAGCAATTTCAAAGCCCGAATGGCGAAAGATACGTTATTGTATGCAGCTGCAAAGATACTGGAAGGAATCATAGGATTAGTAACCCTTTCAACGTTTACAATCCTTTTTAAATCAGAAAAATATGGCGACTATAATACCATTATAACCACGGTTAACATAGCATGCATTTTTCTTCTTGAATGGCTCGTGCAGTCAGTTTTCAGGTATATAAACAGCTACTCCGGCAAGATGAAGCTGACAGTATTTTATTCCACTGTATTTACCATATGGGGAGCGATAAATTCCATCGTCATGATTGTCAGCCTCTCTTTGGTTTTTGCCTTAAGAAATGTGTTGGGCGAATCCTTGTTTTCGCTGATACTGGCCAGCGTTTTTATGCTTCTGGGCTACAGCGCCACCAGGATACTGTTTTCACTGCTGGGGGCGGCAAGGATAATAAAGCTTAATCTAATCCTTTCGGTGCTTTCTGCCGGACTGAAGCTGGTGGCCACCATCGTACTTGTAAAAGCATTTAATATGGGAATTTTCGGAGCAGTGCTCGGCAATATATTGGTAGACGCACTTTCTGTATTCATAATTATCTGGCGCTTAAAACTGCATAATTACATACGTTTGGGATTTTTTTCAAAACGCATTCTGAATAAGTTCATAAAATATGGTTTTCCCCTTGTGGGCCTAAGCCTCACCATGAGCATGCTGAACATGTCGGACAGGTACATAGTCCGTTTCTTTAAGGGCGCTTCACAGCAGGGAATCTATGCGGGAAATTATGCCGTAGCCTCAGCAGTTTTTACAATGATACTCTTTGCCGTTATGAGGGGTGTATATCCAACTATCCTTAAATCCTGGAAGGCCAATGACAAAGCCCGCACTGAAGAAATGCTTTCCCATGCCGTCAGGTACTTCCTTCTCATAGCAGTGCCTTCCGCTGTGGGCCTAAGTGTGCTGTCACCTTATATAGCCCGGGTTATGATGGAGCCTGAATTTCATGAAGGCAGCAGCGTGATAATATGGGTATCCACAGGTATGTTTCTCTTAGGGCTTACCGAATACTGCAATAAAGCCTGGGAGCTTACCTCCAGCACCGGCAGGATATTCAAAAACAGCCTGATCAGCTGCGGGGTCAATATAGCTGCCAATCTGATCCTCGTGCCAATTTACGGCTATAAAGCGGCAGCGGTGAATACCGCCCTCGCATATCTGGTATATTTTCTTCTCGCCTATACAATGGGGCGTAAAATCCTTAAATGGACTATACCGGCGCTGGTTTTAGCGAGGATTTTCGGCTCCGCCGGAATTATGGCCCTCGTCATCTGCGCCATTACAGCTGCAGTTGATGTAAATCTGCCTATCCTGATTTTACTGGTATTGATAGGGGCTGCCACATATTTTTCCGTTTTGTTCCTCACGGGGGAAATAAAAGGCGAGGTGCGCCAGATCATAGCTTATGTAGGCAAACGCCTTTCGGGAAACCGGGCATGATTTATGCGGATGCACCTTAAAGAACAGGAATGAGCGCTAAAGATTAATGTCTCAAATTAACCGGCTGTTTAGGATAAGCTGCCAATAGGGCTTTTAACATTGTTAATTTCCATGTTTGACACGCTTTGCATTAAGTGCTACACTATACATAGCCTGCATCAAAGTACCTTTTTTTGGTGCTTTATCGGACAGGCTTTTATTGATTTCTTATGGCAATAACCATGTGAAAATAGAGGGAAACCGTCACAAAAGGATGTGATTACTATAGAAAAGAAGAAAATTTGTATTGTAGGTCTTGGGTATATCGGCCTTCCGACAGCCGCAATGTTCGCTACCCATGGCCACCAGATAGTCGGAGTGGACGTCAATGAAAACGTCGTAGAAGCTCTCAACCAGGGTAAGATAATAATTGAGGAGCCTTATCTCGATTTGATGGTGCAGGCTGCCGTTACTTCCGGCAACCTGAGAGCTCAGTCCATACCGGAGGAAGCCGACTTTTTCATAATATCGGTTCCTACCCCGATAAACAGCGATAAAACTGCGGACCTTTCCTATGTAAGATCGGCAGCAGAATCCATCGTACCTTTCCTCAGGGAAGGCAATGCCGTTGTACTTGAATCCACTTCCCCGCCGGGCACAGTAACCGATGTTTTGGTGCCCATCCTCGAAAAAAGCGGTTTGAAGATAGGTGAACAGCTGTTGGTAGCTCATTCCCCCGAAAGGGTGCTCCCCGGAAGGATATTGATTGAGCTGGTGGACAACCCTAGAATAATCGGCGGCATAAACGCCAAATCCGCCGAAGTTGTAAGGGATCTCTATCGGACCTTTGTAAAAGGGGACATATACCTTACGGATACTACCACCGCTGAAATGTGCAAGCTTATGGAAAACACCTACAGGGATGTGAACATAGCTCTGGCAAACGAGCTGGCCAAGCTGTGTGAAAAATTCGGCATCAACGCATGGGATGTTATAAAATTCTCCAACAAACATCCAAGGGTAAATCTGCATCAGCCGGGGCCGGGTGTCGGAGGCCACTGCCTTGCGGTAGACCCATGGTTCATAGTGGAAAGGCAGCCTGAGCTGGCCAATATTATCAAACTGAGCAGGATCACAAATGACAGCATGCCGCATCATGTCTATGAAAGGGCTAAAAGCATCCTGTCCGGTGTAAAGGGAGTTAAAAAAGTCACCATCTTCGGCATTACTTACAAGCCCAACATAGATGACATGAGGGAAAGCCCCATAATCGAACTAATAGATCTGTTTGAAAAGGACGGCGAATATAAAGTAACCGCATATGATCCCCATGTATCGAATTTCAAGCTATTGGAGAAGGATATTAAAAAAGCCGTTGAAGGAAGCCATCTGCTGATACTGGGCGTAAACCATGATGAGTTTGCAAAATTGGATCTTAAAGCGATTTGCAAGCAAATGGCCGCTCCAAACCTGTTTGATACCAGGAATTTCTTTGACAGGGAATCTGTCTGTGAGGCAGGCTTTAACTTCTATCTTTTAGGAGACGGAAGCAGAGGAAAATAACTATGAAAAAGGTTCTTATGATAGCATATTCGTTTCCTCCCGCCGGTGGCCCCGGCGTTCAGAGGACATCGAAGTTTGTAAAATACCTGAGGGATTTCGGCTGGGAGCCGGTAGTCTTCACCAGGGACACTGAGAACATGCCCCTCAGGGATGACTCCCTATTAAAGGACATCCCTGAAGGTATCGCCACCATAAGGGTTAAATCCTGGGATATATCGGCCCATAAAGGTATAAGGGGCCTGATGGGAAAAGTGATCAGCCGTAAAATCCTCATTCCGGACAGCGAAAGGCTGTGGCAGATATTTGAACAGAAGAAGGCCGCCGAAGCAGTGATAAATGAAAAAATAGATATGATATATACCACATCGCTTCCCTATAGCTCCCACTTGATGGGGCTGTACTTAAAGAAGCGCTTTCCTTCCATTCCATGGGTGGCTGATTTCCGGGACGAATGGACCAATAACCCATATATCCTGGACAATCCTTACAACCCCTTGCGGATGCGCATTGAAAGGAAAATGGAGAGAAATGTGCTTAAAGCTGCCGACTGCCTTATCACCAACACTCCGGTGATGCTCAGGAATTTTATTGAGAAAAACCCGGATCTGGAGCTCAAAGACAAGTTTTTTGCCATCTCCAATGGTTATGATTCCGATGATTTTAAGCATATCGCTTCGGAAAAGCAGAAAAATGATAAATTTACCATAACATATACCGGCTCCTTCTATGGAAGAAGAAAGCCCGATATTTTCTTTGAGGCGCTGCACCAGCTGCTCAGTGAAGGCAAAATCGACAGGAAAAAACTACTGGTGAAGCTTATAGGGAATTTTAAACAGGATCATATAAAACAGCTCCTTGACAGATACATGCTTCAGGAGGTGGTGGCGGTCTCTCCTTACATGAAGCATGATGAGTGCATAAGCAATATGATAGCTTCCGACTGCCTGCTGCTCATAGAAGGCGGCGGTCCCGGAGCAGAAGCCTTCTACACCGGCAAGGTGTTTGAATATATGACTACCGGCAGGCCGATAATCGCCATAATTCCGGCTAAAGGCGCTGCAGCCCAAGTCATAAGGGAAACAAAAACAGGATATATATCCGATGTCAACGATGTGCAGGGAGCTAAAGACAACATTATAAAACTATATACGGCATGGCTGGAAAATGAAAATATATTTTCCCCGGATTTTAATGCCATCAGAAGATTTGACCGGAGAGCCCTTACCGAAGAGCTTTCCAAGGTTTTTGAAAAAGCAGAGAGCAGGGTTAAAAGATAACCCTGCTCTTTAACTTTGTATATCATATATCCCATCTTATATGTACTTTTACATTACATATGCAATACCGCTAAAAGCATTGCGACAGACCGGTCATTTAATTGAAGTCCGTTCAGTCATAGGACTCCCTTTTGGCCAGCCTTATGGCAGCTATCAGCATGCCTGCCACTACCCAGAACAATACCATAACCCTGTGATAAAACCATATATACTCAGCGAGGCTTATCACCATAACGCCAATTATCGCCGATATTCCTGCGATAACAATATTCACAGCCTTCGGATCACGTTTTGACTTTATAGCTTTTATGCTGCTCTTAAAAAGCCTTATCAGATACCCGATAAATGAAAGCACACCTATCAGCCCTATCTCCAGCCATATTTGCAGGAGCAGGTTATGGCTGTGGGGCGGCACTGCTCCGGTATACAGATGGTATTTTCTCACCACATTCATAAACGCATCGGACCCCAACCCCACGCCGCTATACCAGTATTCTTTCAGCATGGGCCATACCGTCCTGTATATACGCACACGGTAATTTGCAGAGGAATCATTGGGGTTGAATATGGTCAGAATCCTTCTGTATATGGACAGTGGAAGGAAAGGAATGCAAAACACTCCTGCAATGACAATGACCGGCAGAAGCTTCTTGTTCCACAAAAAAGTAAACACCAACAGCGCTACTGCAAATCCAATCCATGAGGACCTGGACAGGGTCAGCATCAGAGATGCCAAAGGCGGAATCGCCATAGCGATGAACAGCAATTTTTTCAGGAATGTTTTTGAATTTAGAACCATAGCCGCATAAAACGGAAGAAACAGCACCAGCACTTCTGCATAGTTGTTGGGATTGCCCATGGTGGAGTATATTCTTCCGCCCATTCCCTCATTCAGTGAAATATCGATTTGGGACAGGTTTACCGGAACTCCTACTATTTTCTGCCAGATGCCATACAGTCCTGTTAGTGTTATGCCAGCAAGAAGCATCGTAACCACCTGGCTCAGTTCCTCCTGGGTTTTGATAGCGCTCACCAGCAAAAGCAGCAAGAGGAAGCAATTGATATAAAACACCAGGAACCTCAGGCTCTCTATCGGAAACAGAGAAAATATCTCTGCCAGAAAAACCGATATGATAAACAATATGAGATAAATGTCAAAGTTCTTTATTTTGAATCCATAGCCTTCATAGGTTACAGTTTTTATAAAAAACAACACCAGCAGTCCCAAAGCAAGAATTGTGGCAAAGATGTTATACCACCGGTTGTCTGGAAAAACTATTACTATTAATATGCAGAAGGCCAAAAGCAAATGGTACCTTTTCAGCAACACATCCACAGCCTTGAAAAAAAGGCTGTGTTCGAAAATTTGCTTTCTTTCGCTATATATACGCCTTAAGGCCTGGGATGGTAAATTTAACACCTTGTTTGTCAGCATGTAGAACTTGCTGCTTCTCCACATCCTGGGGAATATTCCTTCCCTGCTTACGAGGTCCACAATACTGCTTGACTTCAGCAACATATCAAGCTTTTTGCCCAAGCTGTCCACAATACGGGCAAAAGCGCTGTGCCTGTACCAGGCCTGTAAAATGCTTAACAGGCAATATACATACTTGACTATCAAACTATCCGCCATCAAAGCATTCTACTCCTCTACCTTTTTAATATCATAGACCTTCGAAAATATAGCAGTGTTGCCAAACCTTACCTCAAGAGTCTTTCCAATGTAATATTTTTCAGTGCCGAACATAACTCCGCTTTCCGAGTAAGTTCCTTTTCCTTCGACCGTTATCAATATTGAGCTGTAACCAGGCTTCGAAGTCTCCACATACTGGCCTGCATCATTAACGGTGATGGATTTGGCTTTATCTATCTTTATTTCCTTGACCTTGCCAAACTCTGTATTCTTTTGAGGATCTATTACGATAGTACCTTCCTTAACTGATTTTGCAGCGTAGTCCATAAGCTCTTCATTGTAAAAACTGATATATATTGTATCAGTGCCGCTGTTAAGTCTCAATATTCCCGAAGTGCTAAATTTATAAGCAAGACCTCCAATACCTGCAAGCACCACTATAATTATGAGAATATCGACGATGCTGATCTTTCCGAATAGCTTTCCCTTACTATCAATAATCATTGTTCAACTTCCTTTCATATTTTTTGATTGCAGCTTTTCAGATATAAATTATAAGTTCTGTCAACCATTATATCAAGATTAAACCTTTCCCGTACAGTTTTTAACGCATTTTTCTTCAAACTTTCCTGAAGCTCTCTGTCATTCATCATCTTAAGTATAGCTTCCGCCATGGAATCAGGATCATTGTACTTTACCAGCAGGCCGCAATTGGTTTCTGAATTGATGATATCTCCATTTCCGGCCATGTCTGCGGCAATAACAGGAAGTCCTGCCGCCAGAGCCTCTATGATGGCGAAGCTTAGAGCTTCATGCTCGGAAGAATTTATGTAAACATCACTGCCGAAGAAAAGGTTTTTTACATCCCTTCTAAAACCGGTAAATATGATTTTATCCTCCAGGTTCATATCCTTGACCTGCTTTTTTACCTGTTCCAACAAGGGACCGTCGTTGGCAAGGACAAGCATAAACTTCCTGTCGGTCATCTCTTTCAGCCTTGCTATCGAATTCACAAGGAAGCCATGTCCCTTGTCATGGGCAAATCTCGACACACACAGCATGACAAAAGTATCATCATCAATGCCGAATTCCTCCCGCAGGGTGGACTTGATGGGTTCTCCCCACAAATCCGGGTCGACTCCGTTAAAAATGACATGTATCTTTTTGCCATTGACCCCATTGGATATCATCATGTCCTTACCCTTGTTGCACACAGCAATAATATTGGCCTCCAGAGGCGTTATCAGCCGGTTGGTGATCCTCAAAGGGAGGTTATTTCTCATAATGAAGTGATTGGTATACATCACCTTCACCTTCGGGTTCAACAGGCGGGAAAGCATGGATATGTAATTCTCCCTGAGATACTGGGTATGGATCAAGTCGATACCCAGCTTTCTGCACAGGGAATTGACTTCCCTTACGGCTTTTAAATCGTAAGGGTTTCTCATTTCTATCCGGTAGATTTCCACCCCCAGCTCCCTGAGCCGGTCTACCAGTGGACCTTCCTCATTGTATGCAAAATATGCCTTGATTTTTTTATTATGAAGCCTCTCAATAAGCGAGTAAACGTATCTTTCCGTACCGGCTTTACCAGCATGGTTCAAAAGATACAGAACTTTTAACATTGCTTTCATCTCCATCCGTCTTATTTAGTGCTGTTCCTGTACTTTATAACCCGGGCGGGATTTCCGCCTACTATCGCATACTCCGGCACATCTTTCGTCACGATGGCCCCGGCACCTACAATAGCGCCTTTATGGATCGTAACTCCGGGTAGTATGATAGCCCTTGCTGCAATCCAGACGTCATCCTCGATCACAACAGGTTCTTTGGGAGCGGTCTGCAGATTCATCGGTATATCCAGCCTGCTGTATTCATGGTTTTGGGTGAATATCATCACATCCGGCCCCATCATCACATTGTCCCCAATCTTTAGGGGACCGTTTACCCGGCAGTTAAGCCCCAGTCCCGAATTGTCACCTATTTCTATATCCCTCCCGGAGCCAAAATAAGCTCCATGCTCTATAGTAACATTTCTTCCGGTCTTTTTGAAAATACCCCGGCAAAGGATCTCTCTTATCTTTTTTGAGCCGAGATTGTACGGCATGTCCGTTGCCGGAAGATGTCTCGCAAACAAATAATACAGTGCCATGCATAAATAATACCTCAACTTGCCCATACACAACCTCTTTTTAATTTCTTTTTAATTTCTTTTTAATTTCTTTTTAATTTTTTCTTAATCTCTTTTTAATCCTTTGATTCCTAACCCCTCAGTTTCTTATTTTAGCCATCATCCATCCTGCCACCAGGCTGTCAATACCTCCTGGCAGGAGCAGGACAGCCTTTTCGTTCTCTTGGTATTCATCCTTTGATTGCATTTTCTGAATTTCATCTTTTTTAATCTCTTAATTTTTAGTCTCTTAATTTTTCATTTCTTGACTTTCATCTCTTGTTTCATTCCTTGTTCATTGATTGCTTCACCCTTTGGTTTTCATATCTTGCTCTTACATCTTGCTTTATATCTTGTTTCATGCCTTGTTTCATTTCCTGATTTTTATCCCTTGTTTTCATTCCATATTTTCATCTCATTTCATATCCCATTTTTCATCTTCTGGTCATCATCTCTTAATGGTATTTTCCAGTTCTTCCACCTTAAGCTTTAACAGCGCTATTTCCTGGGTGAGGGTTTTTATCTTCCACACACTCGAGGAAAAAGAAATTGTAAGGGTGAATATGATGAGTATCAGAAAAAATATTCCAAATAAAAACAATGTATTTACCGGCTCTTTTATATACAGCATCTTGGAAACAATCCTGATTATATCCGGGAAAACGGAAAGCAATATAAAACTGACGCTGGCAAAGATCCATGTAAGGGCATACCTCAGTTCAAACTTCCTCGCTCTGATCATGCTTATAATAAAAACGAAAAAAGCAAGGGAAAAGGTAAAGAGTATAATTTGCAAACCTTTGTTCATATGTCAGCTTCCTCCATTTCCTGACGACATCGACGCAATGACAACAGCCAGGCCGACTTTTATCATATAATAAACAGACCTCAGCCAGTTTATTGATGATATCCCCCCTACCCGCTCATTCATTCTAACGGGCACCTCCATCACCTTAAGGCGGCTTCTCAGTGCGTAAACCACGGTTTCAGGCTCCGGATAATCCATGGGATAATTCCGGGCAAACAACTGTATTGCCGCGCGGTCACATGCTCTGAATCCCGAAGTAGGATCTGTAACAGTCTTGCCGGTTACAAACCGTATCAAACCGGAAAAATACCTTATTCCCAACCTCCGCAAATATGTGGACTGAAAACCCTTCTTTTCAATAAACCTGGATCCTATGCACAAATTTGCACCTTTTTTTATTCCGTCAACCAGCGCATCGATATACGCCGGTTCATGCTGACCGTCCCCGTCAACCTGTATGGCTATATCATAGCCGTTATCGCGGGCATACTTGTAACCGGATTGAACGGCCCCCCCAATACCCAGGTTCACCGGCAGATCTATAGTTTTAACGCCATTAGTCCTGCATACCTCCAATGTCCGGTCGGTAGAGCAATCATTAACAACCACAATGTCATAATCCTTGCCTTCTGCTTTAAGCTTCGACAGCAGTCCGGGCAGATTTTTTTCTTCGTTGTAAGCAGGAATAATCACAAGGATCTTCATTTCCATCTCCCATATACTCAAAATCAAGCTTGTCCGGTATGTGTAATATTATACCACACACCTTACAAAAAAAGAACAAATGAGAATCTTTTTGCCACCAAGTGGCAAAATTATACCAATGCTGTTATACTAGATAATGACAGAGATAGGATATCCCATACCCTATAGTATAATACCGGATGATTTTTCGCAAAATTACGCATAGAAGAACAGGGTGATAGCATGCTTGAATTGTTTAGCTCCATAACTATTGACAAAGACTCGGAAACTCCACTGTACATACAGCTATATGAAAATATAAAGAAAATGATCGAAGGTAATATACTAGCTCCCGATATGAAGCTCCCATCGGTCAGGCAGCTCGCTTCCAGCCTTCACGTAAACCAGATCACCGTGGTATCTGCTCTCAAGCTTCTGCAAAAGGACGGTTTCATATATACCCGTCCGGGAAGCGGCACCTATGTCGAAGACTTGATGTCTCTGCCGGAAGATAAAAACAGAGACGGGAGCAGCATAGTAGCAGACGAGCTGTACCTGCAGGATGATTTACCGATGATTGCCGATGGACAGATAAATGTCAGCAGCAAAACGATAAACTTCGCAAGCGCCACCCCTACACCGGACCTATTCCCGGTGGAAGATTTCAAAGCAGCGCTTAATGAGGTGTTGGACAGGGATAAAGGAACTGCTTTTGCTTATCAGGACAGCCACGGTTATTACCCGCTGAGGGAATGCGTGGCAGGCATGATGCAAAAAGCCGGCATAAATTGCACCCCCGGCAATGTTCAGATCATATCCGGAGCCCAGCAGGGAATCGATATCATATCAAAAGCTTTCCTCCGGCAAGGGGACAGTGTAGTAACTGAGAGCCCTACTTATACGGGAGCCATTGCTGTATTTAGAACAAGAGGAGCTCAGATAGTCGATGTAGAACTGGATGAAGACGGACCAAACATGGAACTCCTGGAATACAGCTTGAAAAAATTCAAACCAAAGCTTATATATGCGATCCCATCCTTTCACAATCCTACAGGATACACCTACTCCGAAAGCAAGAGGAAAGAGATGCTGAATCTGGCCGAAAAGTACGACTGTTATATCATTGAAGATGATTATGTAAGCGATTTGGATTTTGAAGGAAAGAACTTGCTGCCTTTAAAAGCCCGGGATAAAAACAACAGGGTTATATTCATAAAGAGTTTTTCCAAGATTTTCATGCCTGGACTCCGCCTGGGTTTTATGATAGTCCCTCAGGACATGCGCAGCAACATCCTGGAAGCAAAGCATACGACTGACATTTCAACATCAGGGCTCATTCAGCGCGCCTTTGATACTTATATAAGAAAAGGCTACTGGGACAAGCATTTTAAATTCATGTTCGATATATATGAGGAGAGGTATTTTAAGACAATAAAAGTGCTCGACGAATGCCTTCCTGACGGAGTGCATTACACCAAGCCCGGCGGTGGGCTTAATATATGGCTCAATATGCCATATGGCTTCTCTGTAAACAGCCTTTTCAAGCAGTCTGCCGCCAACGATATAGCTTTTGCGCCGGGTAGCATATTTTACAGCAGCAATTCTTCAAAAAGAATGAACAGTCTGAGATTGAGCTTCGCATCGGTATATACGGACCAGATTGAACCTGGAATCAACAGCCTTTGCAGAATGATCCGGACGCAGCAGGAAAAAAATATATCTCTCAGGAATATGCCGATACTATAAGCAGGTTGTCAGCTAATAGCCGCCGGCCTTTGGCTGTTTAGCACCGTACATCAGACATCGATATTAGATTACCACTATAGGGCTTCTGGCAGCCTTTTGCCATGCCCGGTTTGGACATGCAATGCGATATGCAGCGTTATGCGCCTAGCATACCAGTTTGCTGCCGCGTTTATCCGAAATCGACTTGTAGTACAGGTACAGCAAATAGTCCAGCTCTTTCTTAGCCTTTGTGACTTCATCCCTGTTTACTTTATTCTCTTTGCTGATGGAGTTTATTAATGCATTTTTTTCGTTTATAGCATTTTTAAGGTCCTTGATGTCCTTAAAGATTCCTATATTTTTCAGCCCGGCAACCATTTGTAGCCCTCCTTTCCTCTTTACACTTAATATATACCCAATTTTATGCGCATGCCATTAACATGTTCTTAAAAAATTGTTAAATTTTTGTTACAGTTTGGTAATAAAAAAAACGAGCTGTTAAAGAAGCGTTCACTTAGGGATTGAAGAAAAACTTAAATGAACAGCTTCAAGCGGGGCAAAAAAGACCAGTCACAATCAGGCATGAATGCTTGAAGCGGCTGGTCTTTTTGTATTTATTGGTAATACAAAATATGGACATTTTATGGAATTAAGTATAGCACCTTGCGGATATAATCTGGTCAATTGAAAGTATATGACCATCTTCGCTTATCCATTCATTCCTTTCAGAGGAATATGAAAAAACATAAAGTACAGGATTTTCTAGGCACTTTGTAACAACACATAATCTGTAAGAGTCCTTATTGTTGTTCATTTTTGAAAATTCATTTGGAGTTAACTCAACAGAAACCTCTTGACCTGCTAGTCCCTTTACTTCAATTTTTAATTTAATTTTCTTATAAACTGCTTCCAAATCCCATCCTAAGTTTTCGCTTTCTACAGAAGTCACGGTAAAACCCCTTTCTGAGTACTCTCTGGTAACTTCTCTAATAGCGATATTCTCTATTTTCTTTCTTAGTTCTGCATCGGTTTGGCGGAAGATAGGAAGGCGACGCCTAATACTTTTCTTTTTTTCATATCTTTCTATATGTCTTAGAACTTCTTTCTTAAAATCCACCATTTCAGGGCTATCAGCATACCAAACATTTGATTGACCCATTCCGCCTTTTACTCTTCTTGGTATTATCGGGAATGAGAACCTTTCATCTATACTCAGTAAAGTAGCATTGTCAGCATTAGCAACAGCATAATATCCGATATATTCATTTCTAAATTTTCTTTCTGAAAGATTAGTGTTTTGATAATCTTTAAAAAACCTGGCATTCTTATACCATCCAACTATATACGTTCCGCCATTCTTGTGGGTTGCAGTGAAAATGACTAAAACATCATCTATGAATTCATCATCTTCACTCGCTCCTAATCTTTGAAGGTTGTTATACCCGCTTGGCTGAGCATAACCATATACCTTACCGCTAATTTTTTTGAAATTGAATATTTCGTGTCCATAACCATATTCTTCAACATAGGAGCCACCGCCATGTATTTCTTTATCATTTCCCAATAAACCTTCATATCTTTCCATCCAAGCAGTGTTTAAGAATATCATAGCTTTCATCGATTTACCTCCTTTCAGCTAGAAATTCACACAAATCACTCTGCCAATACTTCTTTAATAATCTGAGCCATCTGCTTGTTGTTTAACTGATCACGGAAATAAACAGTGTATCCATCTTTCGAGAGCATATCAAAGAAAACACGAGCACAATCAATTTTTGCTTTTTCTGTACCACGTAAGTCGGATTTATTTTCTACGTCTTTTGTTTCGACTACAATGTTAAGCTCTTTCTCACCAGAAGCCCTCCTTACAACATACATGAAGTCTGGACTGTACATTCCACCGGTAATAGTTGGTATGGCAATGCTGCTACGTGGAATTTTTCCATATACAATGACTTCTTCGATGTCCGACATAATATTTTTTTGTTCCAACGGTGAGTCATAAGCGAAAGCATCATATAAATACTTCTCACTTGGAGTTCCCGGAACTATCTTTGTGCCAATACGTCCCTGCGCAATATCTTCACGTGGAGAACCGTCTGAATAGGTGAGTGCTGTTGCACCAACAGGCGTATTGCTTTTTGCATAATGGAATCGACCTTGCAAATTATTGCTTCTCCAGTCATGAAATTGTTGGATAAACATGCTGACAGAATTTTCATTAATACGTTCTGGATTTATAGTTCCATTCCTCTTAACATACTCACACAATGCCTCATGCAATACTTTAATTGGAATGTTTGTAGCATTTGTGATCCTCTTAAGAAATTCATTGTAGGGAATAGGTTTGGATACTATATATTGGGCGCCTGTATCTGAAACAATCATCATCTGTGAGCCATCGCTCTTAACCATATCTCTGGAGCTAGTCATGACAACGTCTGTAAAAACACCGGGTTTTTCCAGCAAAGATAAAACAACTTTAGCCATATCAGCATCCAGATCATCATCATAGAAAAGTAGGTATCGTTGATTGATTGCTTCCCATAATTCGCGTATTTCACTGTAAACAGCTTTGCGGATTTTTACAGGTCTTGGTTTTGCTACATTTCGGTCTTTTACCTTACCTGAAGACAATCCTGTAGCAAAGTCCGGGTATTCTGCAAAGAAAGCGTCCCTTGTATCGGGTTTTATATTTAATCGCCTGTCTATGTAATGTTTATCATATAGTGCATCAAAAAGCTCATCAGAAGTCATGCCAAGCTTCTTGGCCACTTGTTCCAATCTTTCTTCGCTAATAGAAGAAGCTTGTGGAATTTCTCCGTTTATTTGGTCTATTAATCGATTAGCAAAGTCTGCCTCTGTGAAGTCAACAATATAATTCAGCTGGAATTCTTCATTGGAGATTCTATTACCATTCTCATCTACAGGTAGACGTAAACCTCGTCCAACCTCTTGCAGTTTACTATTTTCACTTCCGCTAGAACGAAGTTTAGCTATCGTAAATACATTAGGGTTATCCCAGCCCTCTTTAAGTGTCCATTTTGAAAATAGAAAACGTAAAGTGTTATAGCTACCGTCTTTATTCTTGAAAGAGAGAAGATGTTTTTTTCCATGAAGGATGGTTTCTACTTCTTTTGCTATATCTTCATCCGAATCGCTATTGTCCTGTGAAAAATAGCCTGCATGGCAAGAAGAAATATCTGCAAGACTTGCTTCCAGATATGCCCGATATTCTGTATCATGCTCACTGAGGGTAGATAGCACCGATTCTATCCGTTCCTTAAGCAATCTCTCAAAAGCTTGTAATAGATAAGGGGTTTTACCTTCCTCGTTTGGTCGATATGATGATATATCATCGATAAAAAATAATGCCAATGTCTTGATCTTGAAATTGCGACCACAGAAGTTTGTTTTTTCTGTTTCAAAATGACGCTCAAGGGCAAGACGCATCATCTGCTCTTGATAAGAGGTCATATAGATATCCACATCCAATTCCTCTCCAGTTGACTTTTGAATACCATTAGAAAACTCAACTGTTGATTTGCCAATAGCATGAACCGTAATTCCCTCAAAAGCTTCATTAATGATAGATAGTGAATCTCCAGTTTTAAGAGTAAATGTTTTAGTCGATTCATCACGCTTTTTATACTGAAAGGTAACAGAATCCTTGCTTGTGATGGAAGTGATTTTCACCTTTTCTTCACGCTTGGATACCGGTTCAAAATGCTCCTTCGTTACTCCCTTTATCAAATTTTGATTAAAAGATTCACAGGCATTTAAATCATAGAGCAGGTTTTGGTAGTCTTTTACGGTTATTTTGTTTTTTCCACGTCCACTTGTAGTTTCAGGGAAGGTAGCACCAAAGCGTATAATACACTGTGGTTTTATTTCATCAACGATAACATTAAATGCCTTCTGGTCACGAGAAAATCTGTGTGGCTCATCAATAATAACAACAGGGTTTGTTGCACGAATAGCATCAAGTGGTCTATAAAAACCTTCTACTCCATAATCATAGTCGTCACGGCTAAGCATACCATTTGATCGGACAACAAGTAGTTGCATATTAACTAATAATACATAAATCTTCTTCGTGTTCTGGCAAGAACCTTTTACAAAGTCGCTCACAACACTCGGGAAATAGGAGCGTCCCTTTTTCTTGTTTTTTGGCGCTTCTAGTACTCCAACTTCAATCTCTGTACCATAGCCACAAACATCGGAAAAATGTCGCTTTACATATTCATCACGCAAAAACTGCGCAGTTCCTGCTTTAATCGCAAGTGAAGGTACAGCGATGACAAACTTATTAAGTCCGTAACGTTTATGAAGCTCATATATAGTATGAGTATAAACGTAAGTCTTTCCTGTACCAGTTTCCATTTTAATATCAATATTCAAGCAATCACCAATAGGCATACTGCTTCGATATTCTGCAGGTATATTTTTTTGAATTTCTCTAATATTTGCAGCTAGTTTAGGGTCAGAAAGAGAAATACTTGGATTTTCATAAAATTGTACAGGAGAAGCTATCTGTACCCCATTCAAAGCAGCACTTATTGCATCTACAGCTTTTTGTTGGTGTGGTAATCCTCGTTGTAGGATAAGTTCCATAACATACCCTCCAATCAATAACGGATATCGAAGTTGATACGCAAGTTTTTCTCTGTATCCTTCAACCGTTTCAAATTAATTTTTAAAGCTTCCATTTCCGTCCATGTAAAACTATAACCAAATAACACCACGTTCTCAGGATTAAAGCTACCGTCAGTTTCATATTTTACTACAATGGCTTCAATCGCCTTATTAGACAATTCCGGGTCAATTAGGTAAAGATGTTTTCCTATATAATAGCCATTGTATCCAGCAAAATTTAACTCCTCAGCATCTGCTGTAAGTCCATATCCATCTCTAACAAGCCACGTTGCAAGGACGGTAGGTTTTCCAAAATCACTAAGAATGTCTTTGTCAGCAAATAATTTATTTTCAGTAGGGTCAAACTTTTCAAGCTTGTCTAGAGTATCGCTAGCTGGCTCAACCAATGTATAGTGCTTAAAGCCGAGGTCTGATGTTGTGTCTGGGAACTCTTCCTTTATAGCTTTTGCTGCCCTGATAATGCGTTCCATGCCAATGTAATCAAGTGTAGTAGGAAGATCATTTTCGATAAGAAAATTAAAGGCTTTTATTTGTGATGAATTTTCACTATCTAATTTATCAGGAATCTGAATACAAATAAAACGAATATTTCGATTGTATTCTACGTTTAATCGAATAGCTGCATGAGCAGTTGAGGCTGATCCTGAAAAAAAGTCAAGAATAATTCCCCTTTCCCCTTCACCAAATACTAACAATGATAAATGCAACAACAAGTCAGTTGGTTTAGGATTATCGAATACATCTTTTGTTCCAAATAATTCGGTTAGTTCTTTCGCACCAGAAGTATTCTCTACTAGATCATAAAAAATAGATCTTTCTTTCAAAATAGAAATATCATCCTCAGTAGGTTCATATTCTTTTTCATATGCAACCCATTCGCCATTAATCTTTTCAAATATTATTTTATTCTCTGCAATTAATCTTTCAATAGAAGCTTTCCCATATCTCCATCTGCCAGGGCGACCATCTGGTGCAATAGGATAGTTATCGTTTCCGTCTGGATCTATTATCGGAAAGTACATTGTTGGTCTGTCTTCTTTATGTGCTGCAGAACCCCATTTAGCTAACTTAATTTGCTTAAATTTTTTCTTTGTATCTGGATCGACTTTATTGTATGAATTTGAACTTTTAGTAATAGTTTTTTCATTCAATGAAAAATAAACCTTATCTCTTGCTATACAGACGATATAGTCATGTTCAGTAACAAAGTAATCATCTTGCTGTCCTCCACCCGATTTTTTTCTCCAAATAATTTGCTCAACAAAATTTTGTTCACCAAATACTTCATCACACAGCAGTTTCAGATTACTCTGTTCATTATCATCTATTGATATAAATATAACTCCATCTGTTGTAAGTAAATCTCTGGCAAGCAAAAGACGCGAATACATAAACATCAACCATGCTGAATGAGATGCTGAACCACGTTTTGTTAAATCTAGTATTCGCTGTGCCTGTTCCTCACTAATACTAAGTTTTTCAGAAAGCTCTTCTACAGTAAATTTGAAATTGTCATTGTAGACAAATCCATCTGTTCCCGTATTATATGGTGGATCAATATATATCATTTTGACTTTGCGTGAATAGGACTTCAAAAGATGCTTCAATGCATCAAGGTTATCTCCACTTATGTAGATATTTTCACTGTTCATATTTTCTGGTTTTGAGTTATGTTCCTCGTCTGGTACAACAACTGTTGTAGTATCAATTGAAGCCAGCAATCGGGCATAATTTTTTCCTAAAAACTTGAGTTCATAACCCTCTCCTGTGACAGCAATCTTATCACTTAAAAATTCCTTAAACCGTTCAATATCAAAGGACCCATCTGCCTTAAAACATGAGGGGAAATTTTCTTTTAATACAGCCATTTCTCGACTGTTCGGTGTTGCACTATCATTGGCATTCATAATATCCTTAATCATTGTTATCATTCACCTTGCCTTTCTCAATTTTATCAGGTACAAACTCTAAAATATCACAAATGTCACATTCTAAAGCTGTGCATATTTTTTGAAGTATTTCTGTATTTACATTTTCGTTTCTGCCAAGCTTTGTGATAGTTGCCGAGCTAACACCGGAAAGGCGTTGCAAATCTTTCTTTTTCATATTCTTATCAATTAGTAACTTCCATAGCTTGTTATAATGTATTGCCATTATTTGCACCTCCCACAAATATTAATAATTATATCACAAAAACACGCTATAAGCAGTATAAATTTTTAATCTCACATTATTTTTCATCTGTTTCAATCATAATTTTCTATTTGCGAATTTAATCAAAGGAGTTCAAATCAAGGCTTTTAGACAAAAAAGTCGGAAAGTCTAATTGAAAAATCCAAAACTACAGCATTCAGCCTTCTTAAACTAAATACCGCTTCCGCTCAAATTTGAGCAAAAGCATAAGCATTACAGCCGTCTTTTTTGGAAAATAGACAGGCTGTTTTTTATTTTAAGGGTTCGAATCGATAGAATTCTTCGCTTATGGATGAGGAAGAAAAATATTTTTAAGAAAATCCTCAACTAATGTGTTCTACCAAGGCTATAAGGTGAGAGGAAAAATAATCCCCCAATGAAAGCATAGTTTTTCTCTCACTGCTCCTTGACAACTGAATACCCCGAAATGCAAGAGATACTTCAAGCAGAATATGCCATGACGATAATTCCGAGCGTAATTCTTGAAAGATAACGAGGTTGTGTCATACAAGGCAAACCCTCTGGAACCGTAGCGTTTCGGGTCATTAATAAAAGGCAAGGAGGTGAAGTAACTGAAAACAAAATATGATAACTTGCCGCAAATGCTTAAAGATATGCCACAGTTTTGCTGTTGGAAATATGAAGAGCGAAGTGGCAGAAAAACCAAAGTTCCCTATAACCCAGTAACAGGAAAAAGGGCAAAAGCAGATAAGCGGAGTACCTTTAAAGATTTTAGTTCGGCGATAGCTACTATAAGTGATTATGATGGTATCGGATTTTTGGTAGGTAATGACATTTGTGTTATCGACTTAGATGATTGCTTTGATAGCAGCGGTAACCTTAAGCCTGTTGACCAAAATGTTGTAGAGGCTTTTAGTGGTTGCTATATGGAACACAGTCCATCTGAAAAAGGGCTTCATATTTTCTTTAAGTCCACAGGCTTTAACTTTGACAAAACAAAATACTATATCAACAACAGAAAGCTGGGAGTTGAGGTCTATGTGGCTGGAGCAACAAACCGCTTTGTTACCGTAACGGGCAATGTGTATGCGAATGGTGATATTGCGGAGAAATCGAATGAACTACAGATGATACTAGACAAGTATATGCTGCGTCCTACCCCTGTGAAGCAACTACTGGATACAGAAAGTCAATCCTATCTGTCTGACAAGTCTGTTATTGAGAAGGCTTTAAAATCGGCAAACGGAGAAAGGTTCAAAGCATTATGGCAGGGAGATACATCTGGTTATGCTTCTGCCAGTGAAGCTGATTTGGCACTTTGCGGTATGCTGGCATTTTGGTGTGGCAGGGATATTGGACAGATGGACAGACTTTTCCGGCAGAGCGGCCTAATGCGAGATAAATGGAATAGACCGCAGTCCGGTAGTACTTATGGAATGATAACCATAGAAAAAGCTATCGCAAATGCTACTGAAATATACAAACCAGGTGGTAAGCGTTCATCAGCTACAGAAGATTTTGGTGAATGTTCTCTTGCTGACTTTAAGCCTGAGAGTAACGGTCGCTACCCTTGGACGGATATTGGGGCAAGCAGGCTGTTTGCTGATTATTATAAATCTTTTGCCCGCTTTGTTCCCGAAAGGAAAATGTGGTTTTGCTATGAGAATGGTATTTGGATTCCTGATGTCGGTAATCTCAAAGTGATGGAAATGTGTAAATCATTGGCCAACCAACTGCTAACCTATGCTTTGACTATTCAGGATGAACATCAAAGAAAGGCATACATTGACTATTGCCGAAAGTGGCAGTCAAGAAGATACAGGGAAACGGTACTTAAGGATGCGCAGAGCGTATATCCCATATCAATGGCTGAATTTGACCAAGACCCGCAAGTGCTCAACTGTTCCAATGGCACATTGTTTTTAACATCCATGGATTTTCAACCCCACAACAGCGAGGACAGACTCACAAAGATATCTGGTGTTAAGTTTGATCCAGAAGCCAAAAGAGAGCGATGGGATAGATTTATTCATGAGATTATGAGCGGAGATGAGGAAAAGGCAAAATTCCTCCAAAAAGCCTTTGGCTACAGCATCAGCGGAGACACTCGGTATGAATGCCTGTTTGTTCTCTATGGTGCTACAACTCGAAACGGTAAAGGTACGCTATGTGAGAGCATTCTTAAGGTATTAGGCAGTTATGGCTGTACCGCAAGGCCAGAGACTATCAGTCTGAAAAAGAACAATAACAGTTCAAGTCCAAGTGAAGATATTGCCCGGCTTGCAGGAGTACGCTTTGTGAATATCTCCGAACCTAGCAGAGGACTTGTCCTAAATGCTGCACAGGTAAAAAGCATGACGGGTGGTGACACCATCAACGCAAGGTTTCTACACGAAAACTCTTTTGACTTTTCACCTAAGTTTAAGCTTTATATCAACACCAATTATCTGCCCGTTATAACGGATATGACACTGTTTTCCAGTGGCAGAGTGGTGATTATCCCTTTTGAACGACACTTTGATGAAAGCGAGCAGGATAAAAACTTAAAACGTGAATTCGCCAAAGCGAAGAATCAGAGTGCTATCCTCAACTGGCTAATTGAAGGCTACCAGTTGTTAAAGAAGGAGGGCTTGACTTTACCTGATTCCGTTAAGACAGCAACAGAGGCTTATAAGCGTGACAGCGATAAAATAGCATTATTTTTCGAGGATGCCTTGGAGGAAAGCCCTAACAGTGAGGTGCGGACATCCGAAGTGTATGCCCGGTATCAGCGTTGGTGCAGTGCCAATGGCTGTTATTCGGAGAATGCAAGAAACTTCAAACAAGCCTTAACAGCTATCGCCCGTGTAGAACGGAAACGACCACGTTCTGGTGGTGGAATGACCACAATGCTTATCGGATATAAGCTGACAGAAGAAGAGTTTTTTCTTATTTAAACACAGTGTAGCAGCTTGTAGCAAGAAAAACAGGTTATATAAAAAATCGCTCTCGTATAGAGAGTTTAGTTTTTACCTGCTACATCTTGCTACAAAGCTTAAAACCACTAAACCACTGGATACAACTCCATGTGTTAATACCTACCCCCTAGGGGAGTTCAAATCTCCACACCTTTTCATCTGGACAACGGGCGTGGGGCAACGCGTAAAAAAACGCGGTTTCAAACGGGGTATATACCCCACAATCCATTTTAATTTAGGAGGTAAACGATTATGGCAACATCAACAACTTATAATAGAGCGTTTTGGAATGTTATGAAAGGAAAAGAAGAAAATAATCGAAATCTAAGCGAGGGCTTTGATAATGCAGGAGCCTATGTCGCACCAGACGAGTTCCGAGAAGGCTTTAACACTGCATTGGCAAAGGAGAATATATTCCGCAGATTTGCTACTGTTATCAATCTATCTTCTGCAGAAGGTAAAATTCAAGCGGTATCCTCAACGGGTACAGCAGATTGGGTTGAAGACGGAGATCCAATCCCCGAAAGTGTCGATACATTTACACAGTTTCTGGTGAAATCATACAAGCTGGCATCTCTTGTCAAGCTAAACCGCTCATTCGTCACCGATATGAACTTTAATCTTGAAAAATATCTGATGGGTGATTTTGCGAAGCGTTTTGGCAAGGCTGAGGAAAATGCATTGCTTAATGGAAATGGCACAGCTCAGCCAACAGGTATCCTTACAGCAGATGCAGATGTAACTACAGCAGACAATAGTACCATCTCTTTTGATGAGATCATCTCTCTGTATTTTTCATTAAAAGATGAATACCGAAATAACGCTGTGTTTATCATGCACGATAATACAGCCATGCTTCTTAGAACCCTTAAAGATACAAGCGGTAGTTATCTGTGGAATTCTTCAGATAACACCATCTTCGGAAAGCCTGTAGTTACCTCTCCATATATGCCTACAGTATCAGCAGGAGCAAAAAGCATAGTATTCGGAGATTTATCTTATTACTGGCTGATTGAGCGTCAGCCAATAACAATAAAAAAATTAAGTGAGTTATATGCATTGCAAGGACAAATTGGCTTTTCTGCTTACGAGAGATTGGATGGGAAGCTAATTCAACCGGATGCTCTGAAAATATTACAAATAAAAGCTTAAATAATGGATTAGGCACTGAGTCATCAATTCAGCTCAGTGCCAGTCCTTCAAAACATCGGACAGGAGGTCACGATATGGAAAACCCAATTAACAGCCGAACAACCAAATCCGATATCGGAGGTACGGTCTATGTGGTGGAATCACGAATAAGTGATTCAGCAAAGGAAAGTGCATATTCCAAGCTGAAACGACTGATTACAGTCAACGCAAAAAGCCTTTCAAAGTTATCAGATAGTTCATATAAACCCACGGAAATCAACTCGACTTCTTCAAGGTAGTACGGTAATATACATAGTGCTAAACCGCTTGAAGACTGTCGGAAATGGAGGAGAAAAATGAATAGACAGTCAACATTTGGCACTATACGTAAATCAAAATTAGCATTTGAAGAAGCGAAAATTACTGCTCTTTACTGCAGGCTTTCACGTGATGATGAGCTTGCAGGAGACAGTAACAGCATAGTAAACCAGAAGGCAATTCTAAAAAAGTATGCTGAGGACAACGGTTTTCGCAACATCGAATTTTATGTGGATGATGGGGTCAGCGGTACAACTTTTGATAGACCAGACTTTAACCGCATGATTGCTGATGTAGAGTCCGGTAGAATCGGAACGATTATCATCAAGGATATGTCCCGTTTCGGCAGGGATTACCTTAAAGTAGGATATTATACCGAGATTATGTTTCCTGAAGCAGATGTACGATTCATTGCTATTAACAACGGTATTGATAGTGCAAACCAAGCAGACAGTGACTTTACACCGTTTCTTAACATTATTAATGAATGGTACGCTAAGGATACTAGCAAGAAAATCCGTGCTGTGTTCAAATCCAAGGGACAATCTGGTAAGCCACTCTGTACCAATCCACCTTACGGTTATATTAAAGACCCTGAAGATAAGTTGCACTGGATAATAGATGAGAAAGCCGCCGAAGTGGTCAGAGATATTTTCCGACTGTGCATGGCTGGCTTTGGACCCACGCAGATAGCAAAGCAACTTGAAAAACGATGCATTGATACACCTACGGTTCATCTTCGCAAAATGGGTATTAACACTCCAGCAAGACCACCTGAAAACCCATATGCTTGGTCAGCTCGTACCGTAGCAGATATTCTGGCTAAAATGGAATATCTAGGCCACACAGTGAATTTCAAGACTTCTAAAAAGTCATATAAGAGCAAAGTCAAGATAATGAACAATCCAGAGGAATGGCTGGTTTTCAAAAATACCCATGAAGCAATTATTGATGAGGGCACTTGGGAAACAGTGCAGAAAATCAGAGATGGCAAGCGAAGACCATCGCGATTAGGTGAAATGGGAATGCTTTCTGGCATGATGTTTTGTGCCGACTGTGGGGCAAAGCTGTATCAGGTTAGAGGCAAGGGATGGACACACGATAAGGAATACTTCGTTTGTGCGACTTACCGCAAGAAAAAGGGTATGTGCAGTTCACATCAGATACGCAATGTTGTAGTGGAACAGCTTTTGATAGAAGACTTAAGGCGTGTAACCTCCTTTGCCAAAGACCATGAACAGGAATTCATCCGTATAGTTATGAATAGCTCAGAAAAGGAACTTGCCAAAGAACTCCGCCAAAGTCAAAAGGAGTACGAACAAGCACAGTCTCGTATTGCTGACATAGACAAAATCATTCGAAAGCTATATGAAGACAATGTGATGGGTAAAATTCCCGAAGAGCGTTTTTACAAGATGTCGGCTGAATATGAAGCCGAGCAGAAGGCACTGGAAGAAAGGATAACCAAATTAAAACATACCATTGATACAGCAAATGAACAGTCCCTCAATACCGACCGCTTTTTAGCACTGGTTAAAAAGTACACAGAAATTACAGAATTGGATGCAGAGATTATTCGAGAGTTCATTGACAAAATTATAGTATTCAAGGCTGAAAAGGTAGATGGCCGCAGAACCCAGCGGATTCAAATTTTCTATAACTGCATTGGTGCTATCGACTTACCAAAATAAACGAAAAAACGGCATAGCCGCAAATCAACGACTATGCCGAATTTTTTAGGAATTATAAATCCCTATCTGACAGCTCCTAAAGCTCGTTTTTTTTTATTGAATTTCGATTCTTCTCCTGTTGTCCTTTCCGCCTTCCTGCTTAGGCAGCGTTATTGTAAGAACTCCGTTGGCATACTTAGCTTTTACGTCTTCATTCTTTACGTTTTCCACATAGAAGCTCCTGCTGTAACTGCCATACCTTCTTTCACGCCGTATATAGTTTTCCCTCTCCTCGTTGATCTGTTCGTTGCGTTCTACCGATATGGTCAGGACGTCATCCCTCAGTTCCAGTTTGATATCCTCCTTGTTGACTCCAGGGATTTCCGCGTCGACAATGTATTCCTTGTCGGTTTCACGTATATCGGCTCTAATGCCGGTACTCTCCAGAAAAAAGGGTTCACTAAAAAAGCTGTCCATGAAATCCCTGATACCCCAGGGATCATTCCTCCTTACCATACCGTTCCTTCTTGAATTAAAGGGTGTTAAACCAAACATAAAATGCACCTCCTGTTAAATATTACTCAATTTTGACTTACCCGTTTCTTGTTGTCCGGAAGGGGAAGCTCGCCTCCCCTCCGAACATTCCGTTAAGTTTATGTCAGCTAGCTATCATCTGCAGAAGTAAAAGATTTTCTGTCCTATCTAAGTTGTTACCATATTAAGTTGTTGCTTGTTTTACTTTGACTTTCTTTGACCTTTCATCTTTATTATAACAATTTGGATGCAATTAGCAAAACTAGTTTTTGACCTTCTCTGACCTTTAATGTTTAATATTTGCAAGTAGACAGATATAATCATGAAAAAGCTTAATTTTTCGCCCATTATCATCTTGTTTTTAAAGTTCTCCTTTTGGACCTCCTACCCAGAAGCCTTACTAATTCGTCCTTATCCAGTGCACCAAAGGCGAACATCAATGCCAGCGCTGCGAGCACATAGCCAAATACGGTGGAAATCACGGTCAGGGGATAACCCAGATGGAACATCTCAAAAAAGTGGTATATGTATTTTCCGGACAGGAACATTAATAATCCTACAAAACCAGGTTTTATAATCCAGTTGCGGAAGTCCATCATCATGCCTGTGGTCTTTATTATAATTATCATGTTCAGGATGCATACCACCAGCGCGCTTGCTGCGGCGCCAATGATATACCCCTGTATGCCGTAGGAAGGCACCACAAAATACACAAAGCCTATCCTTATGACCGACCCTATGATGGAGTTCCTCAGGGACAAGCCCTGCTTTCCGAGACCGTTCAATATGCCCAGCATGGTCTGCTGGAGGTAAATAAAAATGCATACAAAGGCAAGGTCCCGGAGCATCGGCCCGACATTCTCCCTTCTGTACAGAAGATTGCCTATATGGTCCGGAAAGGTAAAGAAAAGCGCTGTAAAAATGAAACCTAACATAAAGGTGAGTTGTATGGACTTTGATATCCTGTAATTGACCGACCTGTAATCTTTAAGGGATATGGCTTCTGAAATGGCCGGAACCAGGGTGGTAGCGAGGGAAGTAGTGACCAGTGAGGGAAAAAGGATAAGGGGCATGGCCATTCCCGACAGCTTTCCGAATTCTTCAATGCTGCTCTGGTAATCAAGCCCTCCTGCCAAAAGCCTTCTGGGTATTAAAATCTGTTCGGTGGCGGCCATTACGGATGTCACAAACCTATTGAAAGACACAGGAACTGCTATTGCCAGCATGCTCCTTATTATCACCCGCTTCCTCATGGTTCCCGCCCCGGAAGCATACTTATCGATCTTTTTCTTTCTGAAATGGTATACCAGCCATAATACAAGCAGATTTGCTATTTCACCGGCAGCCATGCCTGCAGTAGCTAACGCACATGCATACTCCAGCCCTGCATCGACGAAATATGCTGCCAGGCCCATTACAAGAGCGATTTTTGCTGCCTGCTCCACCACCTGCGAAACCGCCGTCGGAGTTACCTCCTGCACTCCATAGAAATATCCTTTCACAGCCGAAGCTGCCGCTATAAAGGGTATGGACGGCACCAGCACCAGAAGCGAGGAATAAGTTCTGCCATCCTTCAATATTCCATTAGCGATGAAATCTGCAAAGAAATATATAAACAGTGATACCGCAATACCTGCAGCCATTACCATTATGGTGGCAGCCCATGTAATCTTCCTCAGGTTGACAGGGCGATTCTTTGCCGCCTCCTCAGCTACCATTTTTGATACCGCAACAGATATTCCGGATGTCAAAGTAAGCACAATAAGAGAATAAACCGGGAAAATCAGCTCATATACTCCCATTCCCTCGGCACCTACAAGGTTTGAAAGATATATCCGGTATATGAAGCCGATAATCCGCACTACAAATCCTGCCACCATGAGGATTAAAGCGCCGCTTATGAAGGATTTTTTAGCCATAGTCTCTCTCCTGAAATATTTGTCTCTATTATTAATATTTCAGGGGATGGACACTTATGACCGCTTATTCTGTTGCACCGGCATGGCCGATTTACCTCTGCTTCAATGAGCAGCCAGTAAGCAGCCTTATGCAGCCTAAGCTGCTATTAAAGGCGTGGACGCACCACCACCGGAAGGGAGGAATAAGCTCCACCATCCTTTAATAGCCTCTGGCTTTCCTCGCCAGCCTTTCATTCCTTCTTTTCTCCGCTTTTAAATAATCCTCCTTTTCTTCATCGGTTTCCGGAATAAGCGGAGGCACCGGAGTGGGCTTGCCCTCATCATCAAGGGCCACAAAGGTCATATAAGCCTTGTTGGTCTTTATAATGGCTCCGGTTTTCACATTTTCTGCATATACATTTACCGTAACCTCCATGGAAGTCCTGCCCACCCATGTCAGTTTTGCCTTCAGGGTAACCAGCTCTCCCATCCTCGCAGGATGCCTGAAATCCAGGCTATCCACCGCAACTGTGGCCACCACTCTGTTGGAATGGCGCGATGCGGCCATAGCTCCTGCAATATCTATCCAGTGCATCAGCTTTCCTCCCAGAAGATTGCCAAGAAGATTGGTATCATTGGGTAATACCAGTTCCGTCATCTCCACCTGGGACTCCCTGGGTGTTTTGCCCTTGAGCATGTTTTCTTTTACCAGATTTATATTATCTCCTGTAATCTCATGCATTTTTAGTCCTCCTTGCTTTGCTTTTCAGTCTTTCATATCTCTTCTTCACTTCATCATACTGATAACTGTTTATCAAACCCATGCGGGATATCTTCTCCATAGCTCTCTCCGTCATTTCCAGAGCTTTATTTATATCCTTGCTTTTATGCTCATAATACTTGGCCAGCTCGATAACCGGGTACAGGCTCAAGGTCTCCGATTCTGAAATCATACGGTTCCAATGCTCCACCGCCTTGTCATATTCCTTGTTTCTTTTGTAAATGTCCGCCAGTTTTCGCAAAGCCGACTCCTTTATATACGTATTTTCCGATTTCATGCAGTTTTCATAACAATCCATGACCTGATCATATTTCCCGGCGCTTTCGAAAATGGTACCTACTCCAAATAATTCCCTTTCACAGTCGGTTTCTAACAAAGGCTTTTCCAGCATGCCTGCTATTTTTGTGAGCAATGCAACAAGAGATAGTATGTCCAGCGCATTATGCTTAATAACCTTTTTTATGTCGGATGCATCCCTGTCCTCAAGGTATTTGAAATATACCTGCGGTATCATTGCTCCCGGGATATCGTCCTTCCTGCTCTCGCCCAGGACATTTGCCTCCAGGGTGCCCAGCTTGCAGTTTTCCAGCTTCAGCTTCCATATCCTTCTGGAAGGAAAAAGAAGATCCATATGTATGGGGTTTTTGATGGAACACCTAATCCGGTTAAACACAAACCTCGACTGCAGCAGGTTCCAGTCGAAAGCCTTGCCGTTGAAGGTCACAAAGCCTTTGTAGCCCGACATGAGGCTGTTCAAATCTCCAAGCAGGGTGCACTCCTCATCATAGTCCCTCATAAAGTACTGACGAAGTATAAAGCAATCCTCTTTAAAGAAACCAACCCCTATGAGAAAAGCAACTGTGCCCGCACCTCCCGACAGGCCTGTGGTTTCCGTATCCATAAAAAGCAAATCCTGAATCGTTAAGCTTTCATCCACATCCCCGCATATGCCGTTCAACGGCAGCAGATTCAGCTTTGCCGCATCTTCCAGCTTGTAGCTTCCATAAATATAGGACAGAGGATATTCCTCCTCGATCATGAAGTAAGAACCCAGTTCATTGGTGCAAACAGAGCCTTCCATGATATTCTGAATATCCATTTCAGAATTTTTGCTTTTTAAGTTTTCCTTTTTTTCAGCCTTGCCCATCTTGTACATTTCGAGCCTGCTTTTTAAATCCCCGTACATACTTCCTCCGGTTGATATTCACATTTAACCAGCAAAAACAATCACCCAAGCAGTTGGCATACGCCGTCTCTAAAGTAGCTGGAGATTTGTCTGCTGCATGAAAATCGAAAGGGTGCCTCCTGCAGAATGATTTTATCTGGCTGCAATTATATTCTATCAACCCTTAATAAAAGCGTCTATGCTATTTTGTCCCAATTAAAAAATAATTAATATACCCTATTGACAACAAAACACACATATTATATACTTCATTACACAAGTAATGAAGTATTGAGGTGGTGATGCGGTGAAGATTCAGCCTGATAGTTTAAAACCGATATATGTGCAAATAGCTGAAGGAATTGAAGATGATATTCTAAATGGCATCCTTAAAGAAGACGAACAGGCCTATTCCCAAAACCAGATTGCCCGGGAATTTGGTATAAACCCGGCTACAGCGGCAAAAGGCTTGAATATGCTTGTGGAAGAAGGAATTTTATATAAGAAGAGAGGGTTGGGCATGCATGTTTCTCCCGGCGCAAAAAACGCCATACAGCAAAAGCGGAAGAAAGTCATTTTTACAGAACTTTTAAATGAACTGCTGCGGGAAGCAAAAAAGTTGAATATAAGCAAGGAAGAAATAAAGCTCATGATCGATAACATGGAGGGAGGGCTTGAAGAATGAAGGCTGTAGAATGCAGCGCTCTTACAAAAAAATTCGCCAAAACAACTGCCCTGGACAGTCTTACCTTTTCCCTGGATGAAAATAAAATCATCGGTTTGATAGGCAGAAACGGAGCAGGAAAAACTACCTTTTTAAAAACCTGTGCGGGCTATATCAAACCTACATCAGGAGAAATAAAGGTTTTTGGCGAAAAAGTATTCGATAATATGAATGCAATATCCAAGCTCATATATATCTACGATGACATAAAATACAATGATTCTCTGAGGCTGGGCGACATTCTGAAGCTAGGCCCCTTGTACTACAAGGATTGGAACAGTGATTTTGCGGTAAAGCTTCTGAAGCGTTTCGGGCTGAAGGATCACATGAAATACTGCAAACTCTCCAGAGGAATGAAAACCCAGTTTAATATAATTGTCGGCTTATGCAGCCGTGCACCTTTATCCCTGCTGGATGAACCCACGCTCGGACTGGATGCGGCCGTAAGAAAAGATTTTTATAACATCCTGCTGAATGATTATATGGAGCATCCGAGGACCATAATAATATCAAGCCATCTGCTGAGCGAACTGGAAAATCTTCTGGAGGAAATCGTTCTGATAGATAATGGCAAGCTGGTGCTCCACAAGTCTGTTGAGGAATTGCAGGAATATGGAGTATATCTGAACGGAAGAAGCGACATCATCGGTCCCTTCATCAAGGATAAGCAAGTCTTGAGCCTCCGAAAGCTTGGAAACAGCATTATCGCAGGCATTAAAAATGACCTTTCCGATGCCGACCGGTCTTACCTGTCTGCCAATAATGTTGACATAAGTAAAATCAATGTGGAAGACGTCTGCATCTATTTGACCAGAAAGAGAGAGGATGGTGAACCCTATGCTTTTTAATGAGAATTATAAAAGATCCCTTACTGCCTTTACCACCGACATACTCCGAGGCTTTAGAAAAGTTTTCATGGTAGTCTTTGCGATATTGGCCGCACTGCCGGTAGTAAATGCGATAGCTATAGCATCATTGAAAAAATGGCAGCCTCAAGCCATTATATTATCATCCAACGGCATGCTGGGAATTGGTTTCTTCACAATGTTAATTACCCTATCAATATCTTTTTTCGTGAGCACATCCAATTCGGAAATTTTAACCCAGTTTGTATGGCCTATTAACAGAAAGGTTTATGCAGTAGGAAACTTTCTGGTGATGTCGGCCTGCGCATTGATATCGGTTTCGGGAGTATCAGCCCTGTTGCCGGTGGAAGTATTGTCAGCCCGGATACTTAAGGCTGCTTTTGATGATTTGATTTTGGTTAACAATATAACCTTCGAAAACTTCCTGGTCGGGTTCTGGATATCCTTCTGCTATATAATGCTGTTTTCGTCCTTTTCCTACTGCCTGGGCATGTATTTCTTCCGGCATAAAATAATTACCACGGTATTACTCATACTTCTTGCAAACCTGTCGGCTGTCCCGGCGATAGGAAGCTTTTATAATGCAATTTACGCTTTCATCTTTGAAGAAGGGACATCAATAATGCTGTTCAGCGTAAAGGTATGGTTTGCAATACTTCTGCTTCATATACTGCCCTATATACAGCTTAGAAGAATGGAGGTCAGGTTATGATTAAAAAGCTCGCCATATTTTTTGTACTGGGCATTTCAATAGGCCTTCTTGCAATCCTTGCCACAGGTCCGCAGGGTTCATTCAACTCCGAGCCCGATAAAGTCGCTGTCAGCAAGGATAGCAATATCGTTCTGGATTTTGCCGATGCCGGCGTAAAAATCGAAGGGTGGGACAAGGATTTTGTTCAAATAAGTGCCCTGGCCCCCACGGTTGACAACGGAAAGCAAAATTATCAAGGCCTTAAATACAAAATTGCCACAGATAAAAACAACATCAGCCTTACAGAATATTCTATGGCATACTCCACCATTTACAGCTTCCAATCATGGATGCCTCTTTCACAATTTGAGAAATATAAAGACCAGAGCCGGGATGTACACGGGCTTAGCATAAGTATGTCTAATGCTCCTGGTGACTACAGCTTTCTGATAAATGTTCCGAAAGACATTCCCCTGGAGATAACAGCCGGGTTTATCAAAGCCTCCGGCTGCACCCTCTTCTACACAAAAGCGGAACGCACAGTTTTAAAAGACAGCAATATAATAAAAGGCTTTATAAGTGAGGGTGACATCATTGAGGTCAAGGATTGCACCATTAACAGTGATAGTTCCTTTAATAACAAGTCCCTGGAAATGAAAGGCAATAAACTTACAAACGAATGACCTGCCTACGGTTTCGACCGGCCAGGCCAGCGGCAGATGGCATTTAAAGCTATCTGCCGCACTTACTTTTTGGCCTGTCTCGATTAAGTGGCTTTGCCTTCCGGCTTATCCCCCAGTATCAAATCTATCAGCATAAGGGTTAGTTCTTTCGGATTCTCTTCCCCCGAAAACTCATTAAGAGGCCCTACACAGGATGGGCAACCGGATTCACAGGGGCACCGGCTTATCATGTCCCTGGCGGTGGAATATAACTCATTATGCAGCTCGAACAATTTTTCACTAAATCCCACGCCTCCGGGATAATTATCGTAGATATACACGGTAGGCCTTTTGGTAAAGGTCGACCTCACCTGATAAACCACCTTGATGTCCCCCGGATCGCACATCAGATAGACCGGAGCTGCATTGGAAAGAACATTTGACAATCCCAAAAGGCCGTTCTGCAGCTGTGTCTGGGACACCACCCCCGGCACGTTCTCCGGAAGGCTCGTCCAGTAGGAGGTGGTATGCATCTCAAGATCAGGCAGGTTCACCGGCCCTGAGCCGATATTTTCGTGGGTATAGAGCTTTATTTTCTTAAACATGGTTACAAGAGCATTAACCATGACCTCTCCACAGCTTTTTAATACCTTTTCCCCTTCCTTCTCCCTAAACACATCAATCACTTTCAGATCCACCGCCAGGCTCGCATCGGTGTAATAATCCACATCAACCTTTCTAACATAGGCCTTCTTATCGTCAAAATCCAGCTTTTCCACCTGATACTGCTGGCCATCATGGATATAAATGGCTTCCTCATGAAGGAGCATCGGAGCGCTGAATCTGTCCGTTTCTCCTATAACCCTGTGGTGTGGGTCAGAAATGTCTATGATTATGAAGTTCTCATTAGATGTGCTTCTCAGGCTTATTTCATCTGCAGGGAACACCTCCGAAGACCAGTGCCAACGTTTACCCACATGGCGGACCAGCCCAGCCTCCTCCATAAAGCTCAGCAGCTCCTGGGTTGTCTGCACCCCAAATATTTCATCGTCCTCAAAAGGCAGCTCAAAGGCGGCACATTTCATGTGGCTGTATAATATAACAAGGTTGTCGGGATTTATAAGGCCATTTTCAGGGCTGCTGCCGAAAAAGTAATCGGGATTATTTACTATGTACTGGTCCAGCGGGCTGCTGTTGGCCACCATAATGGTGACAGACTCACCCTTTCTTCTTCCTGCTCTTCCCGCTTGCTGCCACGTGCTGGCTATCGTGCCGGGGTAACCGCAAATAATGCATGCTTCAAGGCTTCCTATGTCTATGCCCAGCTCCAGGGCATTGGTGCTGACAACCGCGGATATTTCGCCCTTTCGCAAGCCCTTCTCTATTTCGCGCCTTAAGTTGGGCAAATACCCTCCCCGGTAGCCTCTTACCTTTTCATCGCCTTCCAGCTTGCCATGAAAAATGTCCTTGAGATAAGTGACAAGAACCTCGACGCTGAGCCTGCTCTTGGTGAATACTATGGTTTTGATGTCATTCCGGATGAGCATCTCAGCCAGCTGCTTTGCTTCCAGCAGGCTGCTTTTGCGGATGCCCAACTCCTTGTTCACCAGCGGAGGGTTGTAAAATATGATATTTTTCTTTCCGGAAGGGGCACCGTTATTGTCTATGAGGGTCATTTCACAACCCGTTATCCTCTGCGCCAGTTCAGCAGGGTTGGCAATGGTGGCTGAACAGCATATGAACTGAGGATTTGAACCATAAAAATTGCATATGCGTTTAAGCCGCCTTATAACATTGGCCAGATGGCTTCCGAACACTCCCCTGTAATGATGCACTTCGTCAATAACGACGAACTTCAGATTTTCAAACAGCTTCGTCCATTTTGTATGGTGGGGAAGTATGCCGCTATGCAGCATGTCCGGATTTGTAACCACAATATGTCCGGCCTGCCTTATAGCCTTCCTCGCCGACTGAGGGGTATCGCCGTCATAGGTATAGGTTTTGACATCCACACCGGCATCGGTGATAAGCTCATGCAGCTCCGCCACCTGATCCTGGGAAAGGGCCTTGGTAGGAAACAGGAATATTGCCCTGGACTCCTCATCCTTTATAATGGCATCCAGCACTGGTATGTTGTAGCACATGGTCTTTCCCGAAGCGGTAGGGGTGACCACCACCACGTTTTTGCCGGCATTGACCTCACTTATGGCCGAGGCCTGATGGGAATACAGTCTATGGATTCCCCTGCGCTTCAAAGCCTCCTTTATCCTCTCGTCCAGGAAATCCGGAAATTCGGAATAAACAGCTTCCTTGGCAGGCACCTCAACCCAGTTGGTAATATTGCCCATTATCCTGTCGGAAGCTTTAAAATAATCCAGCATTTGCTCTAGATTCATACGTATCTCTCCATAATCTTGTATCCGAAAATCTAAGTTAATATAGATCTTTTGATACTGCCCTTTCTTCATTGAAAATCGAGTTATCAAAACTTAAGTCATCATAACCGGCATATCGAACATATATTCTGAGATATATTCTATAACAATGGAAGCAATTGCGCAAGCACTGCAGCGCACCACTTCAACATGGGGAATATGCTGTCTGCAATATGCCGCCGAGCTTCCTTCAGTATTGCAACTCCGCTCCGGTTTCTGCATATTTTAGTCCGCTCTGCAATACGCTATTGAGCTTCCTTCATGTATTCCTCCAAAAGCTGCATGATTTCTCCGGCATCCTTCATCCTGAAAACCTTTTCCTTCACCTGGGTAGCATTGCGCATGCCCTTGATATACCAGGCAATATGCTTTCTCATTTCACAAACCCCGATATGTTCGCCTTTAAGATCGATCAGCATCTTCATATGGCGCAGAATGGTGTTTATTTTTTCATCGGCGGAAGGCTCGGGAAGCATTTCTCCCTTTTCCAGGTAGTACAGCGTCCTTTTAAAGATCCATGGATTTCCCTGGGCTCCACGGCCTATCATGACCGCATCGCATCCGGTCTGCTCCAGCATTCGTTTTGCATCTTCCGGCTTCACGATATCCCCATTTCCTATGACCGGGATGGAAACTGCTTTCTTTACTTTCCCAATTATTTCCCAATCGGCCTGTCCGCTGTAAAACTGTTCCCGGGTGCGGCCATGGACGGCAACAGCGCTGGCACCGCAATCCTCTACGATTTTCGCTATTTCCACCGCATTGACGCTGTCATCATTCCAGCCTTTCCGGATTTTAACCGTTACAGGCTTTGCCGATGCCTTAACCACCGCCTTGACTATAGCAGCCACCAATTCCGGTTTTTGCATAAGAGCGCTGCCTTCGCCATTTTTCGTTATCTTAGGCGTAGGGCACCCCATGTTGATGTCAATTACGCTGGCATCGGAGTCATTCAACCGTTCTGCAATTTCCGCCATGATGGAAGGGTCCGAACCGAAAATCTGCACGGCGGCAGGCTTCTCTATATCGCTTATTTCGGTAAGCTTGAAGCTCTTATCATCATTATAATGGATGCCCTTGGCGCTCACCATTTCCGTATATACAAATCCGCACCCCTGCTCCTTGCACAGAATTCTGAACGGCATGTCCGTAACCCCTGCCATAGGTGCTAAAAATACGTTATTTTTTATATCTACATTACCAATTCTTATCGTCATCCGTAACTTCCTTTACTCCGTTAATATATAAAAATTGCACCTTACCGGCGCCGCTGATTTGCTCAGCTATCGATATAATACCACAGAGGGAACGAATTAATCCATATGTCGGATAATATTACATCGGACACAATGGGAACAGCATGTTGGTTATGAAAATTTTAGAAATTTTTAATATTTTGTTAATAGAAATGAAAGAATAATGCCCGAGGAATTTGATATGCTGTTATTGTATTAACAATGTTTTATTATAGGAGGATTGTTGTCAGGTAATGGAATACAATGTCAGAAGCCTGTTTTTGATGGCAAAGGGTGGTGATATAGAGGCATATGAGCGTCTCATAGAAACTTATCAGAAAAAGATATATACTCTGGCATTAAAGGTATCCGGCGACAGGTCGGATGCCAGCGAGATGGCTCAGGAGGTCTTTATAAGGGCATATAAATCCATCCATTCCCTAAAAGATGAAAAGCAGCTTCCGATACTTATATATAGAGCGGCAGCAGGTGTATGCCTTAATTCAGAAAAGCAGTACAAGGAAAAGATATCATACAGCCGCAAAAGCACACCCGGCTGATATCACCAAAGCATTAATGGAAAAATTTCAGAAGAATTCAGCCTTCCCGGTATTATCGAGGTCCATCCCGGAAGCAGACAGCTTTTCCTGGGATGGAAACAACTGCAGCATATCATAATTGATAGACTCTTCCATGGCTTTCACATATAGGTGCAAGCTTTCACAAAAAATTGCTATAGATAGGGCGGCTTTTTTGATATAATCTATTTATTCTTTATTCTATACAAGTGAGAGGTAAAGCATTATGCAAAAGATACTATTTTCATGGAGTTGCGGAAAAGACAGCGCTCTCGCTCTTCATGAGCTGAAGCTGAGCGGTGTAAGAGATATTATTCTCCTTACTACTGTCACGAAAGACTACGGAAGGACAAGCATGCACGGCGTCCGGGAGGCTCTCCTTGAACTTCAGGCCGAGTCCCTGGGATATCCATTGGAAAAAGCTTATATAGCCGCAAAATCATCAAATGAATCCTATGAAAAAACCATGAGGGACATCAACTTGAAATATAAAAATCAAGGGGTTTCTACAGTAGCTTTTGGCGATATATTCCTTGAGGATATAAGAAAGTACAGGGAAGATAAGCTTGCTTTAATGGACATGAAAGCCCTATTTCCGTTGTGGGGTCGCAGTTCTGAGGAATTGGCCCATACTTTTATAGAGAGGGGCTTTAAGGCAATAATAACCTGTGTGGATTCACAGGCACTGGACAAAGAATTTGCAGGAAGAATATATGACGAGCAACTGTTGAAGGACCTTCCGGCAGGAGTCGATCCCTGTGGGGAAAACGGGGAATTTCATACTTTTGTCTTCGATGGTCCCATATTCAGCAAGAGAATTCCGTTTGAAAAAGGTGAAATTGTGCTTCGGGAAAACCGCTTTTACTTTTGTGACCTGATTTAGGAACAGGAGCGATGCCTCCAGCAGCTGTCAAAACCGGTCATCATTACAGTGGATACACCCTGTATGCTCATCATTTTAACCGGCTGATGATAAAGAGGATGCTTTATTATCAGCCGGATTCATTCCAGAGAATTCTGAGGCCGGAATTCATCCGCCAGTTCACTCAGTTTGGATCCTGTGAGGCGGTATATAGTCCACTCGTCCATAGGCACTGCTCCCATGCGCTTATAAAAGCCGATAGAAGGTGTATTCCAATCAAGGCATACCCATTCAAACCTCGCACATTTCCTCTCCACCGCCAGCTTCGCCAGAAAGGCCAGCATGATTTTTCCCAGGCCCTTTCCCCTCATTTCAGGCCTTACATACAAATCCTCCAGATAAATCCCCGGCCGTCCTGTAAATGTGGAAAAATTATGAAAGAAAATTATGTATCCTACCGGCTTGTCTTCATATTCGGCAATAACAGCCTCCGCCACTTTCCTATGAAACAGCGAATCCTTCAGTATTTCCTCCGTAGCAGTAACTTCATCCAGCAGCTTTTCATAGACTGCCAGTTCCTTTATCATTTCCAGTAATATGCCTACATCCTTTTCCTCTGCAAACCTTAGTTTAAAACCATCTATCCTTGTATCCTCATACTTCATCCTAAGCCGTACCTCCATTTCGCTTTTTCTATTGTACTATACGAACAGGCTTCTCACAACGGGGTAAATCGGGAGCAAGTTGAATCATAACCACCCGTCCAACGGGTGGTTTGCTCTACCCCTATAAGGGGATGTTACCGGCCAGCGCCTAAAGACGCTGACTTTCACTTTGTTCAAGCCACTATGCCCTTGACTCGTCGCCGCCCCTTAAGGGACGTTTGTGCTACCAGCTACCCCTTGAAGGGGTCCTCATATTCTTTTACACTTAATTTATCTAACATAATGTCGTGTTTCTCTTGCCCTTGTATATATTTTTTAATTGTTGCTTCATTTAATCCTACTGTACTAACATAATATCCTTCTGCCCAAAAGTGACGATTTCCGAATTTATATTTAAGATTTGCGTGCTTGTCAAATATCATGAGTGCACTTTTCCCTTTCAAATATCCCATAAAACTTGATACACTTATTTTGGGAGGTATACTTACATGCATATGTATATGATCTGGCATGAGATGTCCCTCTATTATTTCTACTCCCTTATAGCTGCATAGCTGTTTTATGATATCTCTTATACTTTCCCTGTATTGATTATAAATTATTTTTCGTCTATACTTAGGTGTAAAGACGATGTGATATTTGCACATCCATTTTGTGTGTGACATATCGTTGCTTTTGTTAGCCATGAAATCACTTTTCCTCTCGTTATGATAGTAGCCTGAACAACTCTATTATAACGGAAAGGTGATTTTTTGTATAACAATCGTTTCCGCACCCGCATAGCGGGTGGTTTTTTGTTTCGCATGGCTCATTTCTCTGCAGAGAAATTCGCTTCATGCTCAACAGGCTAAAGCCCATAATAAAAAATAGCGGTTTTCAAGAAATATATTCTTGAAAGCCGCTATCTTTGGCGTCCCGGGCAGGAATCGAACCCGCATCAATGGAACCGGAATCCATTACCTTATCCATTAGGCCACCGGGACATATAAACCACTAATACATTATAGCTCAAACATGCCGCTTTTACAACTGCAAATTTCAGGTGCCTTAGCGATTTAATGCCTTGATTTGATCTCTTGAGCAGTTTTTCTTCTATTTAAAAAGCGGCATTGCCCATTTGTCTATCATGAAATTAAAAACCTGAGCCAGAATATAGCTCCATGTAAATATCGTCATAAAGACCGCATTCTTCAGCCTGGGGTCAAATTTGTATATGACATTGGCTCCTCTGGCCGCAGCACCGCTAAACCATATTGATGTCAGCAAATCGATCAACAGTATGACAAACAGTATGCTATAGTTGTTATCCAGACTTATGCCCAATTTATCCATATTGCTGTATACTGTGTATATAATCAGGTTTATCGGCAGAACCAAAAAGTTGACTAAAATATATGTCTTCATGAATCTTATCAGAGTTCTGCTGCTGGCATCGACATTTTCCCTTTTAAACATTTTGAACAAGTCAAACAAGGGCACGGAAAAAAACAAAACATCAATAAACCCGATAAAAACAGCGAGCAGAATTGCCAGAGTTATGTTGTAGAAAAGCGTGGAAGCCGGCCTGCCGTAAAATAATCGGGTAAAATCATCTATGATAAAGGTGGAAAGATCAATTATTCCCACCAGAATGAAACCTATGTACAAGGTGGATTTCCTGTCGGTTACCTTCTGATACAATTTCTTAGGCAGCAATAGCATATCAAATATATTCATCCCTGGTGCTCCTCCGTGCAAAACCTGCATTTTATATAATAATACAACTTAATCTCGACAAAATCAATAAAACTTAATACCACAAAAGGGAGCCAAATAAAAAAGCGCATTATTCTGCGCTTACAGCAACGGAAAATTTGCGGAATTTCCTCTCCAGCCCACTCCAAAACAAGGCTTATTCATTCTTTGCCCGTCAAAAAAATCTGGTTATCAGGAATACAAGCAATGCAACACTTCCCATAAAACCCAAGTTTATGAGAGCATTCAAGAGCATATTATTCTTGAAAGCCCCCGACGGTTTTTCAAGCTCTCTCTTCTTGCCCTTTACGCTTAAATTGTTTTCTTTTATATAGTTATTGATTATCATCTCTGCTTCCTTGAAAATGAAATCTTTGTCATATTTCTTAACCTGTCCGCCAGTATTCCCGGTATTTTTTTCACTCCAGGACTTGGGCTCGCATTTTAAAATAAGAATAGCTTCTTCAATCATATTTGAAGGTATATCTTTTATCACAACTATTCTTTTTGTACTCCCAATTACCATAAAATCCTCCGAACACACCTTTTATGGGTAGTTTATGATAAAATAGTACAATTTATACATTCCTACAGGATTTTTGATATGTAACATAGGCTTATCCTGCAGAACGGCATCATACATTCTTATATTGCTCATAGGGCATGATTTATAAATTTTGCTCTTTCCTTGGCCGCTCTCGGGCAGTATATTCAGCTTACGCGCTTCCATATCTTTGCCGCCAGCACCATCATGTCATCGGCAGGCTTGCCCTCATAATTCCGATACGCCTCATCAAGAATGCTGTCTGCTATCTCCTGCGGGTTTGTACTTTTTATTCCGGCAATAAAAGATTTAAGAGAGTTTTCTCCGTCACTGCCGACATTAAAGGAATCCAGGACTCCGTCAGTCATCATTATTATAAAATCCCCGTCTTGTACCCTTTTATGCGCCAGTTCCACCTCAATATCACTTAATATGCCGGCGGGCAAGGACGCTGACCTTACACACTCCACCGCCTCCTCGCTTTTTATATATGTAGGTACCGCTCCGATTTTTACAAATTCCGCCTCGCCGCTGTAAAGGTCGATAATGCTCATATCTATGGTTGAAAAGGAATCCTCGTTGGACTTCAGCACCAGCACCGAATTGATTAGCTTTACGGTGGTATCCTTATCAAAGCCCGACTGTATAAGCTGTTCCAAGAGGCTCACAGTCGCTCTGCTCTGGACAGCCGCTTTTCGTCCGGAGCCCATTCCGTCGCTTAAAGCTACTATATATTTGCCTTCTCCCGTATTCAGAAAAGTATAGTTGTCCCCTGAAACCATGCCGTCATACTTACAGACCCTCGCCACTCCTGTGGTGACCCTGAAGGTTTCCTCTTCCACAAGCTTTAACACGCAAAGACCGGTTATGTCCTTTTGATTGCACCCGGAATCCTCCTTTATCATCTTCCGGCCAACAACATTGGATACAAGCTTTTCCACCGAACTGAGGCATTTCCTCTTTCCTCCGCAGCTCTTATGATAGATGCACACCTCATATTTGCCCCATTTATTTTCAAACACTGTGACATCCTTCGCTTTAAAACCTTCCTTACTCAATTCGTGCAATATGATATCCTCAAGATCCTCTTTAAAGCTGATATCCGCATTTATCTCAGCCGACAGGCCGGATATGGCCTTGGAAAGGCCTTCCAGCTGCTGCGATACCAGTCCTCTGCTCTCCCCTATCCTACTTTTCCATACCATGTCCACCTTGAAGATTTCATAGGCATTATTTACAGCTTTCACAAAATCGTTTATGCGTTCGCATTTATCGAGGAAATAATCCGGAATATCCGCTTCCTCTATTCTTCCCTTTTCATCAAGCCTTTCGATGATTTTAAACATCACCTGGTATGTATTGTAGAAGTTCCTGTCCCAGCAGTACAGGCAAAGGCTGCAATCCTTGCAGACATTTTCGGCTACCCGGTCAAACATTGACGTTATATCCTGCTTATCCGCCACTGCTTTAGTTTCAGATATTTCACTGAAGGTCTTCGACATCTCCCTGAAAGCATTGGAGAATTTATTCAGCCTTTCCACCGTTATATCTTTAATTCTCTGGCTGTAGCTCCTTTTATCCACATTTACTCTGCCCTCCACTGCCAGCACATTGGCAACTGCATTCATCAGCTTTTCCGGGATCAGCATAAAGACAGCAATGGCCAGGATTATCTCCTTAAGGTAAATTATGACATCTGTGGAACCATTAAGATACAATGTAAGGACAGTGTTTCCCATGACAAATCCAAGGCTTGAGCCTATCTTGCCCAGAGTCCTGAATATGCCCCCCAGCAGCCCGCAAAAGGCATAGGAACCGATGACAAGCGGTGTGACCGTGCCTGACATGCTGGCAACCAGGCCAGCCATGACACCTACCGCCGCCCCTACGCCGGGGCCTGATTTGTAGCTGGAAACCAGTATTATGAAAATACAGATTATGTTTTTGGGATTGCATCCGAAAAGCTGCATATCAGCAATAGATGATAAAGCCAAAGCGGCAGTTATTGCTATGCTTATGATTTCCTCATTTGTAAACAGCCTTTTTTTCCGGGTATCATCTATCAATGCAAAAGCATTTCTGAATATGAATACCAGCGTAAACACTATGAATGCATGTAAAATCCCTTTTAACAAATCATAAAGCAAAAAGCCTTGAAAATATGTAAATACCATTTCCGGTATCAAAACACTTATAAAAGCTATCACTGCATATCTAAAGCTTATACGTGTTTCATCCGCCTTGAAAGGCATGTTAAGCACATTAAAAATCAGCATTGCTGCAATAGCCACATATATCTGGCTTCCGGCTCCACCTGCAATCATACCGAAAATTATTGGCAAAACCAGCAATAAACGATTTATGTCATATCCCAGGGATGCCGCATAAAATGCTGTGCCAAAGGGCATAATTCCTCCCATCAGAACAGCTTTGCCCAAGAGGAATGATACCGGAAATACGATGGCAGTATTTTTTGTGAGCAGGGAGCTTAAAACAGTTCTGCCTTTTGACTTCACATATTTGCCTGATGCCTTTGCAAAAGTTTTGTAAGGTACTGTTTCAGTTTTCATCCTTTGTAACCTCCTGTTTTATCCATGAGTATTTTTCTTTTGATAATGCCAATTAGCTTTTTCATAAGCTTTCTAACACTATCCTCATCATATGTGGGAAAAACAGCATAATTTACAGCCTTTTGGGATAATAGTTTCCTATGGGGTGCCGCTAAATATTAAATCTGCATGAGCCGTATTTGCTAATCCTCCGGCATAAAAATACATACCCATTTGCTGCCGGAATATCCTTGGCTGCTTTTCCTTTTGCATAACTGATTATAATGAACCCGTCTGGAAATGTTTGTCAATTTTAAGAGGCCATGTTCAAGATTCGTTTTACATTTATTGCCACAATTTAACGCCAGTTTATCTTGGAGCGATTAAGCAAAGCTGCAGAAACAGCTGAGTATAACTTTGATGTTATGGATATTTATGACAATTTTGTTGTTTTTAGTCATACGGTTTTTTAAAAAAAACGGAGCACAAAGGCTTAACTTCTGTAAGCTTTTGTGCTCCGCCAACAACTTTTATACTAAAATATGGTTCCGGAATGTATTATCATCAAATACCAGTATATATAGAGAAAATCAATTTTTATTCAGCTTTTGGCACTCCGATGGCCTTAAATTCTGTGATTCCTGCCCAGCATCCCTGCTCAAGGCCTGTCACAGTAACTTTTACATAACGCACCGAATCTGCAGTAAACGTATCCTTTTGAACCCGTGCTGAGCTAGTATTTCCGGTTTTGTTAACCACTACCATCCAGTTGGAATTATCGGAGGATACCTCAATAATATATTTATATACCTTGTCCTTCAACGGCCAGGTTATTTCGCTTCCTTTCAGATTATAAAAATCTCCGAGGTCAACCTTCCACCAGTGGAGCAGGTTTCCGTCCTCTGCATACCAGGTTGTGGACAAGTCTCCGTCGTTAGCTTTGGATGCTTCATACCCTGTGAGGGTGCTATCAGCAAAAGCTGTTTTTTTCAGCGCAATATCTGATGCCGTACGTTCCGGCGTCGTAACCATCACTGTGGCAAAGAGGGAAGTATTGCCCGCGGCATCAAAAGCTGCCACCGAATATACATATGCGGTTTCGGCGCTGAGCCCTGTATCTGTAAAAGAGGCATCATTGGACACAGTAGCCAGCTGAGTTCCGTTCCTGTAGATCTTATATCCTGCCACCCCAACATTATCTGTGGAAGGTGTCCAGCTAAGCTTGACCTTGTCGTGGGCGATTGCCGTGGCTTTCAGGTTTGTGGGCGCTGCCGGAGGCTCAGTGTCATTCACAACGGGCGATCCAAAAACTTTGAATTCAGCTATGCCAGCCCAGGTGTTCATGGAAAGCCCGGTAACAGTAATTCGTACAAACCTTGCGGAATCAGCGGTAAAGGCATCCTTCTGCGTTTTGGAGGTGCTGGTATTCCCGGTTTTATCCACTTTAAGCACCCAGTTGGAGCCATCTGCCGATACCTCTACCTTATACTTATAAACCTTGTTCTCCTGCGGCCATGTAACTTCAGTTCCGCTAAGGCTGTGATTTCCTCCCAGGTCTATCATGAGCCAGTGGTTTAGTCCCCCGTCTGCTGCAGACCAGCGGGTTGAAGATTTTCCATCGACGGCATTGGATGCGTCATAGCCTGTTAATATGCTATCTGCGCTGGCAAACTTGTTCAGGGCAACATTGGTGGTGGAAGAACCTAAAGTGGTGCAGACCACCGATGCACTGTGGGCCGATGTGTTGCCTGCTTTATCATACGCAACTACAGTGTATGAATACGGTGTCGCCGCCTTAAGGCCTGTATCGGTATACGTTGTTCCATTTGTAACTGTCGCAATCTGTTTTCCGTTTCTGAATACCTTATAACCGGCAATGCCGATATTGTCGGATGAAGCTGACCAGTCAAGCTTGATACGGCTTTCCGAAACTGCTACCGCCTTTAATCCCTGTGGGACCGTAGGTGCCTGGGTATCTTTGGTTGGTGTGGTTACTCCCAGCACTTCAACTTTGTCTGCTATAACATAGTAATTGGTGGATTTTTTATTTTTCTTTCCTGTAACCCTTACTTTCAAAGTATGCTGTCCATTGGGCAGAGTGGTACTGCTATATAACAGGACATTGTCCTTTCTGGAAGAAGCGTAGAGATCTACCTTCTTCTCCGGGCCTCCATCAATGGATATGGCAGCTATGCCGCCGAAGGGGACCTTTGATCCATACAGTTTAATTTGAGTTCCGCTAAATCTAACTTGAAAATAAGCGTCGGTAGTGGCAGACCAATGATTATCCCCGTTATAGGCACCGGATTCCTTTGCATAAGTCCAGTTTCCCACATACTCAAACTGGTTCTGGCCTGTACCTGTAACATTATCGTTTATGCTTATCACATCGCCGTCATCGATTATTATCGCATCATCGTCCATATCCACCTTATACCCTAATATTTCAGCTATGAGCTTTATCAGTACAACAGCATTATTCTTTTGCTTATTCAACTCTGTCTCAATCTTTTTTCCGTTGACAGCTACTGTTTTCTTTTCAAAATCGATCACTATCTTGGTATTGCCTTTTGTTATCGTTGCCACATGGGTTTTCCCATTCCATTCGAGATTGGCTCCCAATCCTTTTGTTATAACCTTGACCGGCAGGATTATCTTATTGTATTTTATAACCGACGATTTCCATAATCCAATCTCTTCCCCTTTGACAAAGACAAAAAGGAAATCGTCACCAAATACATCGTCCCAGTCATAGTAATAATCACCATCGCGCTCATCCCTGTCGTCATTCTGATCATTCCAATAATCTTTCCAGTACTTTTGCCAGTTCTTGCCGTAGCTTTTATAGTGCGAAATTATCAGGTTTATCAGTTCATTCCTTTTCCCTTTGTCCTTATAGTATTTCTTCAGCTCATTCCTTAACTCCTTGATGTCGTAATTTTTCCACTTGTTGTTCCCGTTTTTCTTGACCGGGCTTGCAAAAGCAAGGCTCGATGTCATCAGAATACATAGAGCAACAAGTATGCTTATAATTTTTTTCATGGCCATAACCTCCCATAATATTATTACAGTATATATATTCGTGGGAATTACGGCGGTTTTGTGGTTTTTCCAAACTGTAACAATTGTGTAATCAAAGTAAAATTAATGTAATTTTAATGAAATAATAAAAGAACTCCGGATTTATCCAGAGTTCTTTTGAGTATGCTCACTGGTAAGCAGTATTCTGCGAATGCATTTAGTTTCCATTCCTGTCTGAAGCCTTTTGTTTTATCTAAGTTGGAATCATTACCATCTTTATTTCCGTTGCCGAACTTTATTTTGTATTACAGGCTTCATCTACCTGTCGAACTCGCGCTTTTGACTGATGAAAACATCTTATTACTATTATTTTTACCACCATTACCTTTAAAAAAAAAACATAACTGCTGTTTCTACTGCTATTTATGCTGTCATTATTTCTTCTGCTAGAACTGCTATTTCCATTTATAACTGGCATTTCCATTGCTGCTTTTACTGTTATTGCTTTTTATATTTTTGTTGCTGTTTCCACTGCTGCTTTTACTGCTATTGCTTTTTGTATTTTTACCGCTGTTTTTACTTCTACTATTTCCACTGCTGTTTCTGCCATCATCACTGCTGGTATTGCTATTATTACTACTATTTTTGCTGCTGATATTACTTCTGTTGCTTCTGCTGTCATTGTTTTTACTGTTATTATTGCTGATATTATCTTTTCCTTTTACACTGCCCTTCTTATCGCCGCCATCTTTATTTTTATACTTCCATATACCTGTTTCTTTATCTTTCGATCTTTTAAGTTTCAATCCTTCCACAGCATCCTCATCCGCTTTTGACTTATTTTTGCGGAGAATACTGGTTTCTTTGCTCTTATCATCCCTGTCTTTGCTGTTTAGACTATTACTATTCCTGCCGAAACCTTTACCCGGCTTTTCGGATGCTTCCGCCTTTTCATCTTCCGATCTTTTACTTCCCGACATACCTTTTGCTATTGCGCTTGCCGCAGCACCCTTATGACCCTCTGCTTTCATATCCGCATTTGACTCCTTAGGCTTCCCAGGTAGCGTTTCCTTTCCGGAGGATGTTTTTGAATTTTCCGCCTCGGAATGCTTTTCGACAGGTATCTTCTCAACTATAACCTCCGTTTCCACATTGGAAGTGACAAGCTGTTCCTTTGTTGCAATCTCTATCTTTTCTTCTATAACATCCACCTTGTGTTCATTTTTCCCTGCAATTGTAAACTTGACTGCTTTCCCTGAATCCTCCCCAAGATAACCGCTGTTTATAGCACTTTGCAGTATGCTCCCAACGGCTTCTTCCACCGCCTTATTCTTAACGCTGACCGTGGACAGAACTTTCTTTCCTTCGTCATTCAAGCCTTTTGCACTGATTATCCTATCATAGATGTTGGTCGTAATCTCTATGCTTGGATTTATATCAATACTAATATAACTGTATGGCATGGCATAGCTGTAAACTCCGCAGCCAATTCCCATGACAAGCAGGATGGATGCTGCAGCAGCAGTTATCTTCACAAACATGCCCTTATACGAAAAGACGGATGCAATATCGATTTCATGTCCAATCCTGTAGCTTTCCTTATCTTTCAGTTTTATGAATTCCCCTTTTTTAGTCAGAGCAATTGCATGCTTGCCTTCCTTGTCTACTATAACCGCTTTCATCCTGTCACCTCCAGTCCACAAAATCCCTTATGTATTGATAGTCGCCCGTAATTATAATGAGTACAGCTATAATATACTTTCGTGCCCGCTCTATCTTTTTTCGGGGTAGCCCTAAGGCTCTTTCTATTTCAGCTACCGGAAGATATTTCTTGCTCATTATCTGTTTTACGAGGTCCGGCTGGGACTGCAGATACCTGATTATTTCCGCATAGATTTTGCGCGTCCTTCCATGCTTCGGCGAAGCATCCGCCAGCTGAGAAAATGTTATATCCCAACGCAAAAGCTCCTTCTTAAGCTCTTCCAGTTCCAGCCTTCGGTATTCATTTATTTCATTGATAGTGTAATTCTCCAGGGCTTCTCCTATGCCCAGATCTCTTTCCCCATCTTCACCTTCATCATAATATCCGTTCAGAGACAGCATATTGCTGTGCTTTTTCTCTTTTCTGTAATAGTCTATAAGACGCCTTCTGATGACATTTTGTGCAAAGGATAAAAAATTGCCCTTTTTGCTGTCATGAGACTTTATTGCTTCTACAAAAGCCATTAATCCTATACTCAGCTCATCATCCTCACCATATCTCATATAACGGCCTGTGGCCTTTTCAACACACGACGCGATGAAAGGCTTGTATTCCTCGACAAGTCTGTTTATCTCTTCTTCATTGTCTTTTATCCTTTCAACTCTGTCATTTATGGATACAGAATTCATCGTGTCCTCCTGAGTTTAGTCTATACTCCGATTTTAACATCATAAAAGACAGAAAACAAATTCCTACCTATATTTTATATTCTTCGTACAAGCTTAGGGGAAAAATAGGGTTATTTTACTTTGGTAATATATTCCTGAGTATACTGGGATCCAGTGTGATGGGTTCAGCCTCCAATCCAGGCTTGCTTTCGTGCCGCTTTAAATGTCAAACTGGCTATATGATTATTAATAAATCGCCTTGGTTCCTCCATGTTGTGATATTGTACCTTAGATCAACATGTCAATATAGTCATAATGATGTTAATATTCTGCAATTGATAATGCCCAGGCTTTATAATAAAATCATAAATATGCAATAATATGTCATATCCGATGAAGCGCGGGAAAGGAGATAACTATGTCCAAATTCGAGATTTCAGGTACGGACTTTCTGTACGACGGAAAACCTGTAAAAATTTTGTCCGGGGCAATTCACTACTTCAGGATAGTGCCCGAATACTGGAAGGACAGGCTATTGAAATTGAAAGCCTGTGGCTTTAACACCGTAGAGACGTACATAGCATGGAATATGCATGAACCCAGGGAAGGCGAATTTTGTTTTGAAGGTATTTGCGATATTGAAAGGTTTGTACGCACCGCAGGAGAATTGGGTCTTTTTGTTATTGTGAGGCCAAGTCCATATATATGCGCCGAGTGGGAATTCGGAGGGCTTCCGGCGTGGCTCCTTTCTTATCCGGACATGAAGCTTCGCTGCAATTACAAGCCTTACCTGGATAAGGTGGACGCTTATTACGATGTTCTCATACCTAAGCTTCTTCCATACCTGTGCACCAACGGCGGACCGATCATAGCCATGCAGATCGAGAATGAGTATGGAAGCTACGGAGCAGACAAAGAATATCTGCAGCATATAAAAGAAGCGCTGAAAAAGAGAGGCGTGGACGTCCTTCTTTTTACGTCGGACGGTCCTACCGATATGATGCTGCAGGGCGGGACGCTTCCTGATGTATTCAAGACGGTTAATTTCGGTTCAAGACATGAAGAAGCCTTTGCTAAGCTTAAGGAGTACCAAAACGACAAACCGCTGATGTGTACCGAGTTCTGGAACGGCTGGTTTGACCATTGGGGGGAGGAGCATCATACCAGGGGCCATGAGGACACTGTCCGGGAATTTGACGGCATGCTCAAATACGGAGCATCGGTTAACTTCTACATGTTCCATGGAGGCACCAATTTCGGTTTTATGAATGGCGCCAACCACAGCGACTCATATGAACCTACGGTCACCAGCTATGACTATGACGCTCCTTTAAATGAGTCAGGAGATCCCACTCCCAAGTATTATGCCGTTCGGGACGTGCTTTCGAAGTACGTTGAGATAGACCACAGCATAAAAGTGGAGCCTTCCCTCAAAAAATCCTACGGCGAAGCCCGTATGACCCAGCAGGCAGACCTCTTTGACTCTCTGGATAAGCTGTCGGAGCCGATGGAAAGAGTATGCCCCGAGCCTATGGAAAAGCTGGGACAGAATTATGGTTTCATTCTTTACAGAACGCAGCTCAAAGGATACAAGGGCCATCTCCCCCTTGAGATTAAGGATGTTCATGACAGAGCCCTTATCTTCCTGAATGGCAAGTATGTAGATGTGATCTACAGGAATGACAAGGACAAAAGAGTATTTCTCGATCTTTCCGGAGGAAGCTCGACCCTCGATATACTGGTGGAAAACATGGGAAGGGTTAATTACGGACCATTCCTGAAAGACCATAAGGGCATAACGGAGCATGTGCGCCTTGATTATCATTTCCTGTTCGGATGGACCATTTATCCCCTGCCTATGGATGATTTATCAAAGCTATGCTTTGATGACGCAAAAGTTCCGAGGACAACTTCATTTTACAGGGGAACTTTCAACGTGGATGAGATGGCAGACACCTTTCTCTCCCTCGATGGTTGGGTAAAGGGAGCAGTATGGATAAACGGGTTTAATATAGGAAGGTACTGGAATGTAGGCCCTCAAAAGACATTATATGTGCCTGCTCCGCTCCTTAAAAAAAGTGAAAATGAAATAATCATATTTGAGGTACATGAACCTCAAAATCTCACTGTCAAATTCACTGACAAACCGGATTTGGGTTAAGTTAGAGGGACGCCTGCAAGCGTCCCTTTATATGTACAATTAATATTATGTTTAGTGTTTTCGGATGAACCCTTCAGCCTTTTTCTATCAACAGGTAATATGGATTTTTTGTAAGCATATCCACAGCTAATTCCACCATTGCTTTCGCATCGATAAGACGAATAGTCGAATTCCCTATTTTGCCGGTCTTCATTATCCCGTGCTTCTCAAACACCCCATCAAACTTGTTAAAATCTGTAGGTGGCTTATTCCAGTCATGAAGTCGGTTTCTTACAAGTATCTCCTCACCATTGTAACCCTTAATAGAAGTTTCCGTAACTTCTTTCTGCAAATGATACGGAACTCCTGCAACCTCTTCACAGCAGTGAATGGTGGTATTGCTCTCCTGATCCACACCAATTAACATAACGTATCCGCCGGATAATGCATTTTTATAATATGGACTGAATCGGTCACAGGGGGATGCTCCGTTTTCATGACCTTTGAGCAGCTCATCCCTTCCGGCTCCGATGGCAGATACAGAGTGGGTAGGATGTAGGGATCTCCTGGCCTCTGGTCTTTGACGAAAAGTCTCCGGTATTTTTCCTGTCCAGCAAGGAGTAGTCCTTACATCAAATTCCGGGGGATTTTCCTTTCCATCAGTGGATTTCCCTGTAAGGGTCGGTACCATCACTGTTCCGGACTCACCCACCGCTTCAAGAAGGGAATCTATTACAGTCTCCGCTCCCCCATCGACATACCCAAAACTCCTCAAAGAGCTATGCACCAGGACTATGTCTCCTTCTCTGAGACCCAGGTTTTTAAAACCTTGCACAATATCTTTCCTATAAAGCATTGTGTTGCATCCCTTCCCTCATTTCCGTTAATATTTGTAATAGGCAATGACAGTCCTGTCCTCGCCGGTATCTTCATCTTTATACCTCTATCTCAATACCATCATAGGACATTATGATTCCTTGCCCGGCAAACTCTTCACAGTGCCTGTCATAGACGACCTTGCCGTTATGGGAAAAATGGGTTGATACTATCTTGGATGAAGCATTAAGGCTTCCTGCTTCTGTCAGCTTTTTCACTACATTTACATTCTCTTTGAAGCTCATGTGATTACTTGTGCCACCTTCCGCAAAGCCGTTGGTGCAATCCAGAACCATGCAATCGAGATGAATGGTTTTCAGGTATTCCCATGTCTCGTCATAATACCATCCCGAATCCAAACCGTAAAAAATTCTCTTTCCGTTCCGTTCAATCACATAAACCAGTGCTTTTTCCTCCGGAAAGTCCGTTATATGCGTGGCTGGCAGGGCTGTAACCGTATAATCCTCCACCTTGGTCTGAGTAAAAGGTTCAAGCACATGGAGCTTCATATACGGGCTTATATCACCGAATTTTTCCAAATATGAACTCAGCATCTCTATGCTGACCTTGTTGCCATATACGTTGAGCACAGGATTGCCTTCGTTTGTATACCACTTCAGCTTTGCCTCAAGATCATAGTAATTGAAGTGGTCGCTGTGGGAATGGCCGATGAACAGGTGCTCAAGAACTGAAAAGTCGAGATTATAGTTGTGGATATGAGCCAGGGTATCATTGGTGAAATCCAGACCTATCTTATTATCCACTAAGGCCGAAGATCTCATCCTTATATTTTTACCGCCCAGTTTCCTGCTTTCCTGACAGATATCACATCTGCAAAAAAGTGCCGGTATACCTTCAAACGCTGCCGTACCAAGTAGCTTGATTTTCATTTTAACACCCCCGTTTATGTATACGACAATTATATCATAAAACATAAAACAGAAATCACAAAAATAAGGGGCTGAAATCCAGTACCTTGTTCCCGCTTCCTCTTCTCCGGCAAATTTACCTTTTTTCACATCCCCCTTGAGGTTTTAGTGGAAGGCCTAATATCCTTTGCTATGGGCATAATAAATCATTGATTATGTACGGTGGCACAAATCCTTTTTCTTTCAGCCTATCCGTTACAACTTCCGTTACGCTGTGTATGCAGTTTCTTAGCTCCTCACTGGAGCATGGGAATCCGTTTTCGAAATAAGTTCTTATGGATTCGAACATTTTTGCATCCACTCTTTCCAATCCATTCCAAATCCACTTTGCCGTTGGATATGGAAATCCAGCGCTTAAATACACAGTTTGGAGGAGCCCTTTGAGAGCATCGCCGAAATACATGCTTCCAGTAATGATATTTTTGCGTTTTAAACTGCTATAAAAAGCTTCCAATGTATCGATAAGCTTTTCACAATGCTCAAGGCATTTTTCTTGCCAATACTCACTGCCAAGATCACTGACGAACGCTTTACCTTTGCTTATGATACCTTTAGGGTCATGAATCGGAATAAAATGCTGGATATCGTAAAGCAGTTCAAAATCACAATCTTTAAGCTTATCAAATTGTTCATGAAATAAGTATGAAAAGGAAGAGTACTGAGGGCTTTGAAGCATCAAAGGAATAAACTGCACACGATATCCATCTATCATCTGATGCATGAACAAAAACTGACGAAGCTTATCAAACCAAACATTCCTGGGTATATCCCAAATGATATAGGCATCCACATCCGAAAGCTCGTCTGCAAAACCGTAGGATACAGAACCACCAATAACAACGATCAGCTCATCCAGGGATGTAAATTCTTGAATTTTGGGTGCCATCACTTGTTGAAAATAATTCTTAACACTATCTATAGCGCTCATTTTTATACCCCCTATTATAGTTTGGCAGCGTCATAAGCTTTTAAAGCCCTCCACAATCCCAGCTTCCATTTGCTGACATGGCAGGTTTACTTGAAGTTAACCCCAACCGACCAACTGTTTAATCAAACAACCATTCTAACCAGCTCTTGGGGATCATGTAGGATATAATCCGGTCTCAGATCCTCAAACATCCTCATTGGAAATATGGTCCATCCCACCAATGCAGTTTTAATACCGGCATTTCGTCCACATTTTATATCCAGGGGACTATCTCCCACCAGAAGAGTTTCCGATGCATCAGCTTTTAACGCAGCAATGGCTTTCAGCGCCGGCTCCGGGTGAGGCTTATTGTTGGTTACATCATTTGCGCAAACTATAGCATCAACGTACTCACTTAACTCAAACTTATAAATGCCATGCTCGATGCCTTCCTTTTCCTTGGCAGAAATGATAGCAATTCTGCAGCCTTTCTTCTTCAAAGCATCCAGCATCTCTCTGATACCGTCAAATTCCTTAACCATCTCATCCTGTCTTGCCCGGTAAAAATCATTGTAATATGCTGTCATCTCTTTATAATGAATTTCCGAAATGGCTTTCATCTGATCCTCAACATAATAACCGAGAACAGACTCCAATTTTTCCTTGGACAGAGGTGAGCCTGTGAATTTTCTGGCTGCTTCATTGAGAGCCAGTATAACCAGATCGTTAGTATCCACCAGTGTTCCGTCAAAATCAAACAGTATGTTTTTAAACATTCTAATAGCCTCCATAGATGCATTTACATTCATACCAGTATACTACCGTAAACCGGGAAAAAGTCAAGCAGAACTAGTATACAGCAAATGGATTCAGATTGTATTGGAAACACTGATGGATACGCCGGTCCCCTGGAAACCTTCAGCCTTTACAGCAGCGGTCAATTAAGCTTTCGGGCAGGTACATCAGGGATATACATATATATCTCCTTTATAATTTCTCATAACCACCTTTTCATCATCCATGTTAATTACATACTCAGGATTGATTGGCACTTTTCCTCCTCCGCCCGGTGCGTCTATTACAAATGTCGGTACGGCATATCCTGAAATATATCCCCTTAAATGTTTTATAATATCCACACCGGTTTTCACAGGTGTCCTGAAATGGCCTATCCCCTGGGAAGGATCACACTGATATAGGTAGTATGGCCTAACCCTCGCTTTCACCAATTTCAAAAGCAGCTCTTTTTGCACATCAACATTGTCGTTGATGCCTTTTAACAAAACGCTCTGATTGCCCAGCGGTATGCCCGCATCAACGATTTTTTGGCAGGCCTGAAGGGAATAGGGTGTTATCTCATCAGGATGGTTAAAGTGGGTATTTATCCATATAGGGTGGTACTTTCTAAGCATGCCCAGCAGGCCGTCGGTGATGCGCATGGGCAAAACCACCGGAGTCCTGGTGCCGATCCTTATCACCTCCACATGAGGTATGGCTCGAAGCCTGGAAATTATCCCTTCCAGGTAGCTGTCCGGCATAACGAAAGGGTCACCTCCTGACAGTAGCACATCCCTGATGCTTTTGTTTGACCTGATATACTCCAGCGCCCTATCCAGCCCTGCTTTGTCAACGGAGAAATCCTCCTCTCCCACCATGCGCCTTCTGGTGCAGTGCCTGCAATACATCGAGCACTTGTATGTTATCAGGAAAAGCACCCGGTCAGGATATCTGTGCACAATGCCGGGCACCGGTGAAAAAAGATCCTCATTGAGCGGATCTGCCTTTTCATCCGGTTTTTGGATCAGCTCATTTATCGAAGGGACACACTGAGCTTTGATGGGACAATGGGGATTGGCAGAATCGATAAGGGTAGCGTAATATGGCGTTATCGCCATCCTGAACCTTTTCAGGCACAAACCTACATCCTTTTGCTCACTTTCGGACAGGTCCAATACATGCTTTAACTGTTCTACTGCAGTTATCCTGTTTCTTAACTGCCATTTCCAGTCGTTCCAGTCTCTTGGACTGACATTCTTCCACAAATTTATTTCTGTATATTTTCTCACGGTAAACGCCTCTATTGCTCATAATTTTATATTATTGGCTTCATGCTGTATCTTTTCAGTGCGCTGTTTAGAATCATCTTTATTGTGTCATTGTAGCTCAATCCGCAGAATTCCGTTATCATCGGATAATCGCTGTAGCCTGGTGCCAGGCCGGGAAGCGGATTGATCTCTATGAAATATATGTCCTCCTCTTCCGACAAGCGGAAATCAATTCTTGCAAAATCGCGGCATTGAAGTGCATTATATATTTTCAGCGCAGTGCTTTTCATCCTGTCCTCAATTTCTTTGCTTATATCTGCAGGACAACTGTACTGTATATATTTCTGATAATCCTTTTTGACATTATAACTGTAGATGTTGAACTTCTGGCCTGTATCCTTATAATGTATCTCCATGGGTGAAAATACCGTAGCTTCATTTTTATTGCCTGCCACAGCCACAGTGAATTCTCTTCCCTTTATATACTCCTCAACCATGATGGGCTGTTTGTAAAGGTTGAGATTTCTGCTTATGAGCTTTTTAAGCTCGTGTGAATCTTCTGCTACGGCAAAATCCCAAATTCCCTTGCTTGATCCTTCGGCATTAGGCTTTACTATCAAAGGATATTTCAGCCTGCTGTCCAGACGGGCAGACTCTTCTTCAATAACTTGATATCTTGGAGTTCTTATTTTATATGTAGATAGGATTCTTTTTGTCAATGCCTTATCGAGGGATATACATAGAGTTGTTTCGTCAGAACCTGTAAAAGGTATTCCGAAGATATTGGCAATGGCAGGTACCTGTGCTTCTCTTCCTCTTCCTTTCGTGCCTTCGGCTATGTTGAACAGAATGTCGACTTTTGTTCTCTTCAACTTTTCGAAAATATCGGTGTTGGCTTCAAACAGCTCAACCCTGCAGTTCATCTGCTCCAAGGCGTTTTTGATTGCATTTACCGTTTCTATGTTGTCATACTCCGCTTCTTCATCCTCTGCATCGGATTTAACGCCTTTTTTCAAATTGTACGTTATCCCCGCAGTATATTTAGGGACATCGTCATTATCCAAGTTTTCCATATAATCACCCGCTTATTTTCATATATCACAGGCCATCTTGAGCCTTACCGGCTGTATTCCACGGCCAGCTGTGTTCAAAAAGCCTTATGTTTGGTTCTAATTATATCAGAATCATATACAAAGAAAATGCTTAAAATCACCGTTTTATAGCCATATATAAACGATTTTTAATAGCCGGGCGATTTGTCGCCGTATATTATTGTTTATTGTGAAATATTTTGCATTATATGCAATACCCTGGCAATGCTTTGAATCACAGGTTTGTTTTCTATTAGTGCATGATTTCCCTTATAGGCTTTATAGCTCCTCTCCTGCTTCGCATATTCCCGGCGGTACCATGCTTTCCGGCATGGTTCCCGGATCTGGTTCAAGTCTTGCCAGCTGCAATACTAAAAAAGTGTATCAAATCTATTGCTTATATTTATCGGGCTAAATTCTGCCGATCAATATAACTAATTATATTATTTTTTCATTGGTGACAGATATATTATGACTTTATCGCAGCATTTACCAGCGCTCACCGGTATTGAACGAAAGTGAATATATCCCTTTCATCTAAAGCTTTCCTCTATAAAGCCAATGACACCTTGCTTTCTGCAATTTCTTCCCTCTACTAATAAAAAGCAGAGCACAATATCACCAATTCAGCCGTTGAAAACTGCATTATGAACTGCATTATGAATTGCTTTACAAGCTCTTTAAGAGCTGCTTTAGCTTTAGAAGCTGTTTTAGATTTGGGAGCCTCAAAATCAAGAGGGCACAGCCTCACAGCCGTGCCCTCTTGCCTGGGACATCCCATGATATGATCGATCTTTAACCAAAGCCGGTTAAAGCAAACAACTCCGGAAATATTACTCGATTTCCTATCTGATGGGAGAGGCTTAATAATACCGTCAGCCATCCCATGACAGTGAAATGGAGTAAAGTAAGTATTATTATGTAAAAAACAGTTTTATGGAGCAAGCAAAATTAAACTAAAATTTCAGTGTCTTTAAATAATTGATGCTCATCTCCACCGACTCCATTGGAGTTTTACCGGGTCCAGGATTATCCTGTTCCACGACAAGCCATTTTGCTCCTGCTTCATCGGCTGCCTGAATAATGGCAGGTATATCCTGCACCCCATAGCCTACCGGACGGAAGCCAAATTTCTCTTCATCGCTCTTTTCCTTTTCGTCGGACTTGATGCCTATGAGCTCATACAATTGGGCCGGTTTTTCTTTGCCTTTCATCACAAAATCTTTGAGATGAACCACAGGAGCTCTTCCGGCATATTTTTTCACATACTCCGCGGGATTTTCCCCTGCGACATTTACCCAGCAGGTATCAATCTCCGTCTGCAAGAGATCAGCCGGCACACTGTTGTACAGCACATCCAGGCCATATTCTCCGTTCACTTTTACAAATTCAAAATCATGGTTGTGATACAGCAAGGTCATTCCTTTTTCCTTAGCTATCTTTCCCAGCATCTTTATCGATTCTACCACTTTTGGGAAACCCTCTGCGCCAGGACGATATTCTTCCGTCATATAAGGTATCGCCACATACTTGCATCCGATTTCAGCGTACGTTCCCAGCACCTTTTCAGGGTCTGACATCATTTCATCATAGGGCACATGGGCGGAAACCGGGATCAGATCGAGTTCTTTCAGAAGATTTTTGACATCTGCGGCGCTGCGATTAAACAATCCGGCAAATTCTACGCCTTCATATCCCATCATTTTTACCTTTCTCAGCGTGCCTTCAAAGTCGGCAGCCATGTCGTCCCTTACGGAATACAGCTGCAAAGCGATTGACATTTTACCCATAGTTCTTTCCTCCTTAAATAGAATATAATGTCAAAAGTTTTCGGCCTTTTGACTTCCGGTCAATAAAATCAAATTTCTGTTCTTAAAATCCAAGCTTAAAATCTTTAGCTTCAAAGTACCTGACCTTTTGGTACGACGCTGTCACCCAGCCGGACCCATAAGAATACAAGTTACCTCGAACAACATTATATCAGTTTTTAACATACAATCAAACCTTATGCAAAATTATTTTCAATATTTTCCAAACCTTTTGTCCGCCGGCCTTCCTTCTAATCGATATCGCAAGGCCGGCAGGCATTCGCCGGTTTCATATGCCGGTCACATCGCTTTGAGCTGGGTCAAGCCTTATGAGTTTGATACCCTCCGGTATGACACCGTACAGTTCGCATTTAATATATTTTCCGACATCTTCATTTTTTATGGTGTATGTGAGCCGGTCGGCTCCTTCGATCTGTTTCCAGTCTCCCAGCGGCGTATCACTTATATACCACCGTATTTCATCAATGTATACCTTTCTGCCTTTCTTATCCCATGTATTCCACACCGGCTTCAGCACGGAACCGGCTTTCCTGCTTCCATCCAGTATGACATTATATATCCTTGGGTCGTCATTTATGAATTCCACATCATCTATATAAAATATTCCGTCATTTTTAAACTCAAGCTCAACAAAGGATATATTTCCTATATCCGATTTCAGTTCCTTGGCTGCAGGCACCTGCACCACTCTCCATTCCTCGCTCCCTGAAGGCGAACTGACAGCTTTGATTTCCTTTCCGCTGCCATCAAGATATCTCACCGTTGCCTTAACCTTTCCTTTCACAGCATATTGCAGCATTGAATTATTTTCGTCGTTAAGGAGGCGGGAATCTATTTTAAAACGCAGTTTTCCGCCTTTTTTTGTATTAACCTCCAGTGCATTGACCCCGGTATGGGTTTCTTCCGTCTGTATACGGAAGGTGCAATCTTGGCCGGTTATTCCGCCCAACTCCGGGTTGTTTTCAAAGCTTTCCACCCCGTAGGTATTGGCCGGATGTATGCCGCAACGCTTCATGCCCGACTGCACATATTTGTTTTTCGACATATACTCCCACACCATTCCGGTCAGATAATTCTCAATCATGAGCATGGTTATACCCTTGTCTATTCCAATGACATCCTTTGCAATCCACATGGGTTCCATAGTTTTGTTGTAGGCGTCTTTAAACCCCCATTCTCCCCAGAGCTCAGGGTACTGCTCATACATATTGACTATCGATCGGGCGGAATTTTCAGGAGTGAACACAATGGAACCTGCTGCGCCGTAAGGCGGTATCGTTCCGTCATTCCTATTGCCGAAAGCCGGCTGCGAACCATACTCTCCACTGTATCCTTCGGGGCCGTCGCATGCGGAAAATCCCCAGTCAAGCTCGCCCGTATTGTATAGTTCTTCATTATCTATGGCGTATTGACGGCTGGATAGGGAAGCGATGATCGAATTCCTGAACCAGTCGGTGCCATAGGCATCCCTGGTGTTCCTGAAATCATACCATGCGTGGCTGTATTGATAGACAAATATAGACCCCGCAGGGCTGTGTATCATTTTCGGAAGCCCTCCATAGCTTTCTTCCGGGCGGCTGAATATGTAGAACATCCCGGGATCTACCGGCTTTTCAGGAGAAGCAGTTCCCAGAAAATACATCATGAGCTGCTCTGCCGTCATGTTCCATGAGCCGAAAAAGCCTGTTTCAGGCTTGTAACCCATGTAGTACCTTCCGTTCCCCCACCTGTCGGTATACCAGGGCCAGTCAACCCTGGCATATATCTTTTCGGCAAGTTCCGCTATTTCACCGCCGAAGTATTCACCGGCCATAATAACTCCATTCAGGCACAGCGCCGTATCAATTATGGATACTTCGCAGTCCCACACCCTTTGTCCCGTCTTGATATCCAGGAAGTGGTAGAAAAAACCGTGATCCTGCTGCACATTGTTGTAAAGGGTTTCGAGGGTGCCTTTTACTCTTTCAGCCCCCTGCTCGCGGGTTATCCACCCTCTTTCCACACCAATGCATATGCCGGTCAGTCCGAAGCCAACAGAAGCGATGCTGCTTACATCCGGACCTGTAGGCATACGGTCCGGAATAAGCCCATAACCCGGGCTGTCCTTATCCGTGTTGGCAGTGTTCCAGAAGAAGTCAAAGCAGGCTCGCTCTTCTTTTAGAAGAATCTCAAGGGTTTTTTCGTCGGGTGTATATTCCTGCAGTGCCATATCCGGTTTATAGGCGATACCTGTATCGCATGCAGATAAAATTACCACCAGGCATAATACAACCACCAGATACCTGGAAATTTCAAGGCATTTTCTTTTACTCACTTTAATATCCTCCCTGTAACAGCATTTTTGCTTTGAATATTATCATTATCCCTTTGCAATACATTTTGATGACGCATATATATTTAACTGCTGCAATTGTAGTTTTGAGCATTGTCAGCATTCCTCTGCGGCACTTATGCTTTCCTATGCTACAAAATGGCATTGGTTTATCTCCCGATGCTATACTTTATCAAAAGCCACCACCAGATGATCATCGATTTTTGAATGCTTGCGGGATAATAAAATCATGTCATCTCCCTCTTCATGGATGGTATAATCATCGCTGGGCTTAATTTTGCTGCCCTTTTCAAATACTATGATATCCTCAGGCTGAGTCAGGCGAAATTCGATGGAGCTTTCTGCCACGCCCAAAACCTCGGCGGTAGAGTAGCGTACTTTGATGCCTCCAAATTCCACGTTCAGAGGAAGCATCAGACCATCCCTCGGCTGGAGGTGCAGCTTGCGCCCGCCAAACAGCTTGCATCCCTTTTCAAATATATGAAACTCCTTTTCAAAACCATCCAGGTTGAGGATATGGATAAAACGCTCCTTTTCTCCGTTGGAGGCTGATGTCATAAATATTCCGTGATAACTGCAGTCATGGGTAAGGGATGCCTTCGCTCCAAGCTTTTCAAGAGCCGCTTTAAACAGTTTGATATCACATATATAGGAACAAGCGATAACAATAGCCCTGCCTCTGCCGACAGCCACATCAAAGCCGCAAATTTCATCAGTTCCGCGTACCCTCAGAATGGCATCCACCTTGTCCGATTTGAAGACCTGGGCATAATGGGAACGGATTTCCGGGCGAGGATTTGCCCAACCGTCAGCATAGATGCTGAGATAAAAGCCTTGCCCATCATATCTTTCGCCTGAAATTTCTACCCCTAAAGCTTCAGCCAGCAGCCTGCAGGGTTTCCCTTCCATATCGTACTGCGGCAGTTCCCCGTAAATGAGCAAGCCACCTCCTGAGCTCATATAATCCACAAGCTTTTTCTGAATGCTTGAATCCATATAACGGGCTGATGGCAGCGCAATAACAGATGTTGTTTTTGAATCCGGCCATTTATTTTGAATGTCTATGCTTCCAAATCTGTATCCCGCCAGCAGCATGGCACGCCCCATTATTTCCCATGCACCTCCGGCGCGCCTTGCCTCAAGATTTTCCACAATTCCCTTCATTCTCCCGCTCTTTTTATAGCAGTATTCCGTCATGTAGTAATCGGGTATGAAAGCAAAAGCCACATCATCATGCTCTTCCTGCATTGAAGCCACTTTTTCCCCGGCGGCGAGGATCGTTTTTATGGTTCTGGACATTCTTGGATAAGTATAGTTAAGCTCCCCCTCCGGACTAACCGGTGCTGCAAACCCATGCCTTTCACCCGTTATCGCTATCCTGTCGTTTCCGTCATGAGGCTTGTGGTTTAATACATAATTTCGCCCGCCGGCAAAAAGGTAATAGTTGAGCATCCTGTTTCCCTGGGCTATGCACATCCTCGTCTTGAAATCCGCTGCCGAAACATCATAGCGCGGGCTTAAAGTGCAGCCATAATTGCCGTCACCGCACTCAAACTCTATAGATGTCAGGGGTTGGTCCTCATTGGCGACGGCATCCATAAAGCCATTGATGATATATAAATCCTGGAAGTTATTCATAGTCAGATCCCCCAGATATATATCCGAACCGGAAATATATCCTTTATCCTGGGTATAAGCTTCATAAAGCTGGCTTATGCCTATGGGATACATCAGGGCGCGTCCCCCGCCCGTTCCATGGATATTAATAACAAAGGGTACTTCCTTTACGCCGAATTCCTCGGCATAAGCCCGCAGTGTTGCCACATATCGGGCAAAGCGGTTTCTCATGAAATATCCCAGGTCATGCAAAAGCTCCGCCGCATATGTATCTTCCGGAGTCCTCACTTTTTCAGCCAGGAGAGAAGTATCTCCGATATCGAAAGGATACCTTTCCCTGAGGGAGGAAGGGGCATATTTCCCTCGAAGCCAGGCCGCAAAATCCTTTATAACATTATCATTCAGCACCGGCTTGTTTTGAACCCACGACAGCATGCCTATCTCATTATCCAGCTGCACTCCGATGATATTCCCGCCTTTGCCGTAAAGCCTTGGTGCGATAACAGACATGACTGCCGAATACCACTTGCGGGATTCCTCCAGAAATTCCGGTGAAAGGTAATCAACGGTTTTTGCCGTAGCTTTGCTGCCATCCCAGCTTATCGGAACTATATGAGGATGCTTCTCAAACACCCAATAAGGTATTCCTTCATTCTTCATCTCCGCCATTATGAAAGGCCCGGGGCGCACAAAGAAATACAGTCCGCTGTCCCTGCACATGTCTATGAAGGCTCCAAGATTCAGCTCTTTTCTGGAATGTCCGTCGAGATCTATGTCCCCTTCCCTCTCCTCGTGGCATATCCACGGCACATAAGAAGCCACGGCATTGCAGCCTGCAGCTTTCAGCTTTTCTATCCTGTCCTTCCACTCATCAAATTTCAGGCGGTAATAATGGATTTCTCCACACATTATGATGGTCGGTTTGCCATCGATTAAAATTTGCTTGTTCTCTATAGTTACCATGCTCATCCTTCCTTCATAAAGATTTATTTTCATTTCAGTATCTTCTCCATACCAACATCTTCTAATCACAGGCTCCGAGCTTTAAAAGTGAGTACCTTGCAAAGACAAAACAATTTCATTGCTTTAAGGTACTCCGATTTTTATGAAAATGCCATCCTAAACCATGAGCAAGCCTGATTTCTCAGTAACCTGGCACAATTCCATACCTTTTCTCACAAAGGAATTTTTCATGAATACATTCCAAATAAAGCCGCTGCGGTAATTTTCAATCATAAGCATGCTGATTCCCTTGTCAATTCCCACATAATCCCGGGCATACCATACAGGGCTTACGCTGGTATTTAAGGCATCCTTGAAGCCATATTTGCCCCAGAGCCGGGGATGATTCTCATACATGTATATCAATACCTCTTGGGCATGCTCCGGATCAAACACCATTGATCCCGCCGGACCACAAGGAGGCACTGTGCCATCATTTCCGTAATGTATGTTTCCGAAAAGCTTTTCCGTCTTGCGCGGAGGCGCTCCATAGATTCCGCTGTAACCTCCGGGACCATCACAGGCAGTAAGTCCCCACGCATTTTCACCATATGTCCTGAAAATGTCGCTGTTATCTATACAGTACTGGCGGTTTGCCAGGGTTGCATTGACAGAGTTCTGCCACCAATCGACGCCGAGGCTGTCCTGCTTGTTTCTCAAGTCAAAAAAAGCATGGGAAAACTGATACACAAAGAGTGATCCTGAAGTAGAATGTATGACTGGTCCGATTTCCCCGTAGTACCCCTCGGTGCGAGGATAGGCATAGAACATGCCGGGATCCGTCGGGTGCGTTGGCGATGCTGACCCGAGAAAGTACAGCATAAGCTGTTCCGCGTACTCATCCCAGTGTCCCCAGAAGCCTCCTTCCGGTTTATAACCCATATAAAACTGGTTGCATGAAGCATCAACATACCACTTCCAGTCAACCCTTCGGTATATAGCTTCAGCCTTTTCCTTTATCTTTCCGCCGAAATATTCGCCGGCCGAAATGGCACCGCATATTGCGATAGCCGTATCGATTATGGATACCTCACAATTCCATGCGCGCTTTCCCGTCTTCATATCGAGGAAGTGGTAGAAAAAGCCATTGCAATTCTCTGCACTGTTCAGCAAGGTATCCAGCGTCCCCGATACTCTGTTTTCAATCTCTCTATAAGCCCTGTATCCCCTTTCAGCCCCAATGCACAACGCTGCAAGCCCGAAACCTACCGCAGCGATGCTGGCAATACCCCGATGGGTCGGACATCGATCATGGATCAGGCCGTATCCTGCTCCCCTGTGGCTGTTATCCGCCTCATTCCAGAAATATTCAAAACAGCCTTTTACTTCTTTCTCCAATAATTGTCCGATTGATATCCTTCTTTTTAAAAACATGTTGTAAACATGACCTCATCTCTCCGGATTGTTTAATCCAATCTATATAAAAATTAGTTTGAATTCAGGCAATTGAAATGGATGATTGTGTTCCGAAAGGATTCAAAGCAATGACAATCAATACATCCATTATTAGCTGAATTCATTCATGAATCACATAAATTAACCAGTCATTCCGGCACATCCCAAGCATAAATTCCGAGCCTTAAAAGTGAGCCGGCTTGCTGAAATGCCAATTATACCATAATATATGGCAGGGTTCTTACTCCCCTGTAATGCCCGAACGATCTATGCTTTCCACCAGCTTTCCCTCAACCAAGGCATACAGCAGTAAAAGCGGAGCAATGCAAAGGAGCGTTCCGGCCATCCTCACACCTTCATTCAGCCTCATGAGGGGGTTTGTGGCATCAGTTACGGGAAACATCTTTGCGTAGTATTCCGTGAATTTCTCCAGAGCCAAAGGGAAGGTCCTTATGGACGTTTCAAAGTACAAGTCCGCCAAATATGTTTCGTTCCAGTGCCATACAAAGGAAAATATGAAAACCACTATAATGGCAGGAACAGCTGAAGGCAGGTTTATCCTGGAGAAAACTCTGAAAACCCCTGCTCCATCGATTTGAGCGGCCTCATCCAATGCCTTCGGTGACATTCTAAAGAACTGGAAAAATATCAGTATGAAAATAGCGCTCTTTATGCCCTGGCCCAATAAAGCAGGCACAAAAAACGGCATTATCGTCCTTAGCATGCCATAGGCCTTGAAAGTAAGGTACCTTGGCATGAATGTCACCTGATCCGGTATGATGAAGGTTGCAATCATAAGCAGGAATACTACGTTTTTAAACCGGAAATTAAATTTGGCAAAGCCATAGCCTATCAAAGCCGAAGATAATGTCTGGGCAGCTGCCACCATGAGCATATACCCTGACGATATGAGCAGCGTTTTAAATCCTCCCAAAACTGTCCAGGCTTTGATAAAATTGCTGACATATATTTTTGTAGGAATCCATTGCACCAGAGGGTTGATCAGGTCATAGGTGTCCTTTGTGCTCTCAGCTAACATCAAAAGGATAGGATATACAAATACAAAACCTATTCCAATGAGCAAAAGATGTTGAACAATTCTCCCCGGTATATCTCCATATTTCTTGATACTGTGCAATTTCCCCCTGGGGAGGATAATATCCCTCTTAACTTCAGGCATCATGAACTTTCCCACCTTCGATATAAATTACAAGTGTTATGTTTTTCGCATCATGGTATGTTCCGGACAAGCCGAAAACTGATATCCTTTTAGCAATAGCTCTTGCTTGGCAATAAACAAAGTAGAATTTATTTTCAATAGCGGCTTCTCCGCACATATTTTCTCTGTAAGGCGGTTCCGGTCTTTTTTCCTGCCACGGTTCTTTCTTCCCTACCAAATAACAAGTATACTACAATCACCGCCATCACGATAATCAGAAAATATATCCAGGAAGCTGCCGCCGAAAAGCCAAAGCCCTTCCTTATGTTGAACAAACCCTCTTTGATCACGGTTATTACGGGATTTAGGGAGGACATGGAAACATCCACGACAGTATAAACTCCATTGAGAAATATAAAAGGCTTCAGCATGGGCATCGTTATCTTCCATAATTGCTGCCAGCCGGATGCGCCATCCACCCTTGCAGCTTCATATATATTTTTATCTACCTTTTGCAGGCCGGATAAGAATATCAATATCTGAACTCCGCAAAACCACAGGATCAGTACGGCATTATCAAATATATATAAAACAGGTGCTGCCGCTACTCCGGGAAAATATTCGGAAATAAACCTGTAGATGAAGAAGCTCCTCAATCCCTTAAGAGTAGTGGCTCCCATTTGTCTCAGGTTGCCCACAACTGGTCCGCTCATTATCACCACCGGCAGGAAGAACAAAGACCTGAACAGCCTTCTCATCCTTATCGGACTGTTGAGCAGCAAGGCCAACAGTATGGAGAAGACCAGTACCATGGGTACAAAGAAAAGAAGCTCTGTCAGGTATCCCGGAAGGGCCAGCTTGAAATCCGGGTCTTTGAGCAATACATTCGTATAATTGGTAAAGCCGACATTATCCATCTCGATGCCGTCGAGCAGGAACCTGACCGTGCTTAGGCTGTAACGCATGGTTTCAAACAGAGGGTATGCGGTGAACACCATAAATCCCAATATCCATGGAGAGATAAATAGCCATCCGAACAATTGCCTCCTGTTTCTTCTAAAGCTTTTTCTCACCTGCTATCCCTCCTTCACTATTGCCGCGGATAGTCCGCCGAACGTCTGATTATTATATGTGTAGCTTTTATCCGTATAGTTGATTAATATGGTAGTTCCCCCTTCATATTCCACCAGAACAATGCCATCCTCCGGTACAAACCTTCTATTTATCGCCTTTCCCCTCACCTTGGATAAAATGTCATTTATGGCTTTATAATTTTCAATAATATACGGCTTCCAATCCTCATACCTGGAGGTATAAATATCGTTCAGGTTTGTCGAGGCCAGCTTGTTGGAGTATTGCTCCGTAAGCACATAGGATGGATATGCTCCGTAATCTATAAGCTTTAGCACATCCTCCACCGTGTTGGTGCCGAAATTAAGATTGGGAGCATAATAATCGATGCTTCCGCTTAAAACAATTTGCATGAAGGGCACCGTATCGGTTTCAAACACAAATTGGGAGGTCTGCATGGGTATATCATATACCGCGTCGGCATACCCGAACGCATAAGCATTGGGCTCATAGAGTGCCAACTTCCCTGTGTTTTCCTGGGCTGCCTCCAGTACGGATCTTATCTCCTCCACCATCTCATTTCTGTGTATTTCCCTGCCGCGTTTATAATCGGAAAAAAGATTTGTAGACACACCGCTCAGGGCAATGTTCCTCATGTATTGAGGTTTTTTGCCATAACCTTCCACAGCTTTCCTCACAGCATGTATATTAAGGTAATAAACATGGTTAAACAAAGGCTTCGTAACCTCAAATTTCTCCAGAATTCCTCCATCTATATGATAGGCCAGCCTGCTCTTGTCTATCTGATCCTCATATCCGCTTTGCACCTCTTGTCGGAGCATCAGTTCGCTGTTACCGGACACAAGCTTGTTGTACAGCTCTTCCATCTCTTTTTTACTGCCGATGGCGGGGTCTAATCTGAAGCTGTTCAACTTATGCCCGTTTACCCCTCCTTTTTCAAAACCCCACAGCACCACCGACAGGTCTTCAACACCATTGGCCCCCAATTCGTCTATCCACCGGCGCACATCCGCAATCCTTGTCATGATCTCATTCCTGTTGGTGATCAGCCCCTTGGTCGGTTCCGACATGATAGCCTCAATCTTCAATCTGACTGGAGTGCCCTCCTCAGCTTTCGAGCCCAGCATGCCTTTTTCCTTTAGCATTTCCCGGTAAGCTTTTGCCATGCCTACATAATCGGCATCCTCCCCTGACAGGAATATGTACTCTATGGCTGCATTTACAGTATTGCTTGTGGGCTGCAATGCTGTGAACGCTCCGCCGCTCTTGCTTGTAGGCTGGGTATACAGATCCCTGTAGATAAATTTTGCCCCAACCCAGGTAAAATCCGTTATCACCCCGGCAGGACTGGCTTCTATTTCCATAAACGCATCTCCGCTGGTTGCCACGGCCAGAAAGGCATTTTGCCTGCCCCCGTGAGCCGCTCCGAACACAGGCATATGAATCATCTTTTTGTCTGCCTGAAGGATTAACATTCCACCAGTTGCCGGACGTTTCATCGCATAGTCCGGACCATAGACCCTTTCGGAAAAGGATGAAATATATGTCCTTGGCTTCGAATACCTTATCAGCGCACCACAGCCATCCGGGATAAATACATATCCCGGTATTTCATCCGCCAGGGATGCCCCAAAGAACGGCATGATATATAATTTGTGCAGGATATTTTCCTTCTTCTGAACGATGCTTTCATCCGGCACACTTACCTTTATGCCCTTTTCCGTAAGCTCCACTTCCACAACGAGCTCTATTCCGGCTTCATAAAATTCCACCTTAGCCTTGAATCCCGATTCAGTTTTTGTTATTTCCGGCGCTTTGGCATTGCTGTGTTTAAGAGGCGACCGGCTTACCGATCCTGCCGGGTTTAGATATTCCGCCGTCAGGAGGGATGAAGCAATCCTTTGCCATTCAAAGTTCAATGACTGCATCTTGTTCTTAGGCACTGCGCTGGACCATACATAATTGTTGGATTTGTCCCGCACCTTCACTATCAGTGCCTGCTCATCCAAATACAGCTCAAATCTGGCATTTCGAGCGACAATATGGTCGGCTTCGGTTAATTCTGCACCCTTTGCGGCACCGACAGGGTCGGCCGAAACCCTCTTGATATTGGTAAACCTGGCTGAAGGTACAGGAGGTTCAATAATTTCGCTATCTTCTCCCGAGGTGGCAAAAGGAATGCCCACGATTAGCAGGATAAATACGAGCAGAAAACAGCTAACCCGCTTTAACACGCAACAACACCTCCACTACAATTTCCCTGATAAAAACCCAAAGCTGGTTTAACAGGAGATAGCCCATGGAAGCAGCGAGAACGGCAACACCCATGGAGAATAAAGTCATCAGTATGTTAAATACAGTAAACTTGAAGCTATATTCGTGTATTTCAATTATCATTAGCACTATGTTTATGATGCACCAGGCTATGACTGCTGTCGTGGCCGTGTTTATCAAAAACTGCTCGTTCAAGGTGGCAAAATTTGAAAAGAGTATGACTGGCGGCATTATGACAACCGCCGGGGAAAGGCAATAGGCAGTTCCAACATATATGTCCCGTACACTCCCGTTGCCGTCATTTATTGAACTGATAAAATAATTGCCCCCAATGAACAGTCCTACCACCACGATATATGTTACCAGAGTATTAAATAACGAATAATCTGCTATGTCCACCGAAAATATGAATCCGCCTGCCACCTGATATAATACCAGGATCACAAAAAACAAGATATATATCAAGCTTGCCGACAGATAAGTGCCTGTATGTCCATGCTTGACATTATAGGCATTGTCTATCGGATGCAGCATCGCATATTTAATACTGAGCATATCGTACACCAGCCTGTTGCTCATCACTTTGTGTCCGACATTCCTGAAAAACCGGAAAATTCTTTTTTCTCTGTCGATTAATTTTAACAGAGAAAATATAATGTACATCAAAAGCAGCAATACCAGAACATAGCCTAAATTCTTCTGCAGCCAGGCATTTCTTATCTCCCAGTATGCCGTGGAATAATAGCTTTTAACTTTCGCTATCCGGAAATGCTCCAGAGCTTCCTCATAGTTCTCCTCCTGCATGTAGGTCCTTCCCATGTACAGGTGGGCCAGAAAGGAAGTGTTGTTAAACTTCAGTACCTCCTTCCATATTCTCTTGCTTTCTTCATACCTTCCGTTGTTATAATCATCCAATGCCTTGTGTATGCCGGATTGTACGGGAGTTGGAGAAAATACCTGCACGAAAGCCTTCTGTTCATCCAGGACATACACATTGCTTTCCGAATCCACTCCAATTCCCCTTGGAACTTCAAACAGTCCTATCCTGTCCGTCTTGTCCGAATTTCCTCCGAATCTCGCTATAAGGTATCCGTCATAGGTTATTTCAGATATTGATCCGCTCGCTTCCAGAACATATATCCTGCCATCCTCCGTCACGCACATATCGGCAGGATCATTCAGCATTATCCTGGAGTCGGAGTTTTCAAACAAGTCCAACCCGCTTATGCTGTGCTTTTTCACATAAACCCCTTTTCCCATGTTTGTAGTATAAATCAACCCGTCGCTCCCCCTGAAAATATTGCCGAAGGATGGAGGCGTCCTGTTCAGAAAAGCTTTTTTCTGCTCAGCAGTAAGGAAAAGGTCCTGCAGCCTTTGAAAAAAGCTGACATTAACCTCATTGGAGGCGAAATATCCCAGGAAATCTCCGGAGGAGTTCATATGCACTATTCCGGCAGTCGAACCTTCGCTCACCAGATAGACTCCCCCGTCATCCGCCGCCGCGACTTTCTTGGGCCTGAAGCTTGAGTTTTTTCCAAAGTTGGGAGTCTCAGGCTTAGTGAATGTAAATTCCAGATTTCCATTCCCGTCAAATCTATATGCCTCGGCTTTGCCGAAATCAGCTACATATATCCTGCCTTCATTATCTGCAGCAACTCCGGTAGGCTCCTCAAGGATTCCTTCCCCTACCACCGTTACCGTGTTCGTATGAAGGTCCACCACTAATATGCGTTTATTTCCCTTATCGGCAATATACATCTTGTCGTCGGCTATATACAAATCCTGGGGCTCCTTAAGGCCCAGGTCAAGAAAGGCTCCCGACGGCAAGTAGGCGTCCTGGCCTATTTCAAACTTCTGATTGATGGTATATGTCACCGTATAACCGGTGGACTGGGTGGTGGATGCAAATACCGGCGTTTCATGCAGGCAAAAAAGCGTCAGCAGTGCATATATGATGATGTTTCTTATCCTGCGCATACATCCCACCTCCTACTTGATGCCCGAATGAGCCATAGTATTGATGACATTGCTCTGCATCAGTATAAATATTACAAGGTTGGGGATGAACAGGATAAGGGATGCCGCTGCCGCAATGCCCTGTCCTGCTACTGTATTGCCGGTCTGGGTAGTTATGGCCGACATATAGAAGGCAAAAGTTTTAAGGGCATCATCATTGACATAAAAGGTTGATGGCTCCGCTGTATTCCAGGACGACTGGAAAGCCAGGATTGCAACGGTGACCAAGGCCGGCTTGATTACCGGCATCACAACCCTGCGCAGTATTGCATAATCGCTCGCTCCGTCTATTGTTGCTGCTTCTATCAAGGAGTCCGGCACCTGGTCAATATACTGCTTGACCAGGAACAAACCCACCGGCATGGCCAAAAGCGGAAGTACCAGTATAAAAAAGCTATCCAGCAAGCCGGCCTTTTCTATGACCAGGTAACGGGGAATTTTCACCGCAGCAGGCACAAACATGAGGGCAACCGTGTTAATGGTGAAAAGCAGTTTTCGGCCCTTGAATTTCTTTTTGGAAAGCACATATCCGGCAGAAGCCGACATCATTACGGAAAACACCACCACGATTACCGAAGTGACAACACTGTTCAAAATATACCTGGAAAGAGGAATACCGGAAGAAGTAACAACATAGGCGATATCCCTGAAATTTTCCAGGGACGGCCTTCGGGCAAAAAACCTTGGCGGGTAGGCAAAAAGCTCATCCAATGGTTTGAAAGCCGTAGTCACTATATACAATATGGGCAGTGCCATAAAGGCTGCCAATGGGACAAGCACCAGAAAGAACTTGATCTGGCTTTTGTCGAACCTGGAAGGATTAATTTTGGTTCCCTGATAACTCATACGCCGCTACCTCCTAATCCTTATCTGCAAATAATCTGTTGGCCAGCTTGGAAAAACAGTAAATCATAAGCAGCAATACTACCGATAGCGCCGTCGCATAACCCATATCATACCTCAAAAAGCCATGGTCCTCTATGTGGTTGACCATAAGCTGACCGGAGTATTGCGGGGTTGGGTTTGCCCCGGTCAGATCCACACCGATGGTTCCGGAACTAAAGGTATTGACTATGGCCATAACGGCTCCGAACAGCATTTGAGGACGCATGGAAGGGATTGTGACATAAATGATTTCCTGAAAACGGTTTTTAACCCCGTCTATATATGCAGCCTCATAGATCTGCGGATCTATATTCATGATGCCGCCGAGCATCGCCAGAAAGCCTATGCCCATGCTTCCCCATAATGTAACCCCGATCATTATCTTCATCAAAAACTCAGGAGACTGCAGCCATTGTATAGGTTTCTCAATAATGCCGAGATAAAGAAGCAAGCTATTCAGATAACCGAATTGATCGCCGGCAAAGATCACTTTCCAAATTACCGCCATTGCCACCCCCGATGTGATGGAAGGGGAGTAAAAGGCCAGCGCCAGTATCGTCCTTGGCCACTTGGGAATCTGGGCGAGGGCCCATGCCAGCAGAAACTGGAGCATATATCCGCATGGTCCTACGATCAATGAAAATTTGATCGTATTGGGAAGGACGTATTTCATAAATGTTTCATCCTGGGTGAGTATAGCTATATAATTCTGCATGCCGACAAATTTCGGAAACTCTATGGTATTGAAGTAGCTGAAAGAGAGTATGATGGCAAGAAAGACAGGTACGGCGATAAAAAATATGAAAAGTGTGGCATAGGGCGCCAGCATTATTGGGATGGACATATTTGCTCCGATTTTTCTCATACTCCTCACTCCTTCCAACTTTCAATTTTCTCAGCGGTGGCCATTTCGAACGGTTTGATTAAATTTCCCTGGGAATCCATATAACCAAACTCTTTAAGTTTTTTGGCAATCTCCCGGTTTGAAGTTATTATAGCCTGGTCAATTGCAGTTCTGGGGGACATGCCGCTGAATACCACCTTGTTCCACGCATTGGATAATTCCCTCTCCACTGCAAAATACGCCGGGTTTCTTGGAATCTCCTTGATGTGGGCGTACTGCTCCAGGATAACCTTCTTATCTTTTTCATCAAAAGCCGTCGATTGGGAAAAAGCTTTGAAGTTAGCCGTATTCCATATATATTCCGGTCCAAACCGCAGCTGCATGTCATTGGCATAGCTGACCTGGGTATCGGTGCTCATCCACCACTTAATGTACTCCCAGCCTTTCTCCGGCATTTTTGATGATTTCAGGATTATGGATGCCGTACTTATAACAGGCTGGTATCTTAATATTTTCCCTTCTGAGTTTTTTACACCGATCCCCGGTGCAATGCCCCATTGCTCTGTTATTTCCGGAGCCGCATTTTTCAAAAGGATATATGTATTGAAATCCGACATGCCTATAGGAGTGACCCCATATCTGAAATTGCTGTAAAAGTTTGCAATGCTCTCCGGCAAGCTGTAGCGGGTATAAAGGTCCGTCATCAGCTTAAAAGCTTCTATGGTTCTCGGATCATCCAACTCCACTCTGGAACCGTCATCGGAATATATTTTGCCTTCAAACTGCTGGATAAACGGCACTGTTGCTCCAAAGTGCTTCATTGCACCGACATTGGCAATAAGAGTATTAAAATTCATTCCATAGCGGGATAATACCGGAAGTATCTTAAGCGTATCCTCCCACGTTTCCGGTACTTCCAGCTTGAGCTTTTCCAGTATGTCTTTCCTGTAATACAAAACATAAAAGTTTGCCGTTTCAGGTATGCCATAACAACCATCATCCACCACAAAAGGAACGAATGCCTCTGAAGGGAAATCCTTTATAAACTGTCCGAAATCTTCAAACTGTCTGAGGTCATATAAGGCCCCGCGCAGGGCAAAATCAAACGGCCGGTAGGAGGATGCCCCCAGAACTACATCCGGAGCGCTTCCGGCTGAAACTGCAAGCAAAAGCTTTTGCTCATCCTTCATGGCGGATATGTTTACTTGGATGCCCGTCATCTTCGTAAATTCACTATCAGTTTTTTCCCTCAGCACCTCAATGTGAGGAATGGATCCGTTAACCCAGACATTAAGCTTATCCTTTTCTATTTTCTGAACATTTTCATCCTTGGTAAGAAACGACAATATCAGCTTCCGGATTTCCTCAACAAAAGCTGATAAAAAGTTGACCGTTGGTGGTGGCGGTTCATTATCCACTCCCGTTATGTAAAAGCAGTCAATTGCCATAGGCTGAATCAGGAGCTCCGGCAGTATATATGCAACCTGCTGCGATATGGAAGAACTCCCCTGGGAAAATTGATCCAGGTTGTTCACCAAATCGTCGGGATCTTCGGCGTATTTTTGCAGCCGTTTTACGGCTACCTTCAGGCTTGAAAGTATGGAGCTGTTCTCTTTTCCTACTATCCCGGAAAGCTTTTTATATTCGCTGCTGAGCACATAAGCACTTTCCAGCAGATCCTGCCTGATGTCCGGTATATACTCCTCTATGTTCCAGTCCCTGTTCTTGTCCACCTTGTTGCCGGTAATCTTTTTGATCTCCAGAGAAATATCCGAAATCATGCTGATGACCCGGATAAGGTTTTCGTAGGTTTCAAAATATGGTGATGCTGTAGACTCCAAGGTCAGGGTATGGCTTCCCCTGGTAAGGTAAAGAAAAACCTTTTCTCCGTTTACCTTCAAAGTTTCATTTCTAAAACTGTTTCTTGTGAAGGGAAATGAATATTCGTTGAATTCCTCAAAGGGTATTTTACCGTCAATATATATGCGTTTGAACACAGGAAAATCCTTTTTGTCCTTTTGCTCATATTTAAAGTGAATACTATATAAACCATCTTCTTTTACATCAAAGGTATAAGTTACCGACTCGCCCGGCTCCTGCCACACATTGGCATCCAGATGGTTTATTTTCTTTTTTCCCGGGTCATAAGGATACAAATTGTAATTATTGCTTTTTCCTCCCCTGATATAGGATTCGGATTTTTCGGTGTAAGCCTCGCCCTGAATCGTCTGCATGGCATCCTTTATGACGGCTTTGTCCTTGTGCATTTCTTTATATTCTAAATAGGTTGGCACTTTAAGAGCAGGCAATATGCTGATATTGCCGATCATCACTTCAACCTGATTGTTTTCAATTGTTATTGTGTTTTTACCGGCCTTAAGATTAAATACAAGCGGCGTAGACAAGCTGTATATGCTGTTGTTCAAAACAGCCTGCTGCCACTTAAATACCCTTTCCGGCCTTGGATAGATGTCATTTCCGTACCTGTCCTGATCATATTCCTGGGTCTTATCCTTCCAGACCGCAGGAAGTTTTATGTTTCTGCTTTCATAGAACTGAAACTCTCCGTTAACGGTTAAAGCTATGCTGAGATTCCGCATGGAAGCCTCAGGTATGAAATAATCCAGCATTATGTGATACCCTCCGGCCTGCTCAACATTAACATCGAAAGTAAGGATGGATTCCGGAGGCATCAGTATGACCTCATCCCCATAATTCATGCTTTCCTGCTCGGGTAGCAGCTTTAAGTTGCTATTCGATAAAATGATTTCCGAAGGTTTTACGGTTGTTCCTCCCGATTTTACCATATCAACGGTAACTTCCGATAAAACCTTGTAATAGTTGGGTTCGAGAATTTCAGCATGAGCCTTACGGCATAAAAAGGCCGAAGATAAAAGCAATGCCAATGATAATAAAAGGCACAACGCTTTTTTTACCGCGTTTTTCACTGTTTTCATTCCCTTCATAAAAATGCTGCGGTGATTTTATGTCAGGGTGCACAAAAGAATTTGTGCACCCCGCTTGACCTGATGGATTCCGCCTTCCTGCTATTTCTTCATATTCGCAATAGCCGTCTGGGTTATTTCCGTAGCTTTCTGCTCCAGTTCTGCGGCAAGATCGGCAGCAGTTTTCTTGCCTGTAAAAATCTCTTCTTTAATCGCCTTTTCTATGGTCTTGTGATATGCGGTATCAAAATCCGGTACAAACTTAAAGCCGTCAATATAGCCTGTTCCCATATTGTTGACCATTTCTCTGAGGCCGGGCTTTACATTATTAAGGTCACACCACTTATCTCTTACAGCTTGGTCATTGATGGCAGGCACATGGCTAAAGGTAAGGAATTCAGGGAATCTATCCTCGGTTATTTCAGGATATTTCTTCATTGCTTCTTCCTTATTATAATTGTTCATTATTTCCACCCTGTCGTCAAAAGAACTGGGGTCAAAGGAAATATATTTGATGAATCTGAAAGCAGCTTCAGGATCTTTTGCCTTGGCGGATATAGCAAGGGAGTCGCATACCAGGCCGGGTCTTGACTTATCTCCCTTATCCTTGACGGGGAAAGGATAGAAATCCCAGTCGAAGCCTCCGAATTTCTCATTCTTGTCGAAAGACAGTCCCCAGGAGAACTCCAGCCATGTGGCTACATTTCCTTTGAGGAATACACTATAGGCATCCTCTTCTCCAAATCTCTCCTTGTACATATTTTTTATCTTGTCCTGAACTGACTCCCCATCGGCTCCTTCAGACTGTTCCGGAAGATTCGAGAACTGCTCTTCCAACTGCCATATTGCCACTTTCTTGTCGTAGAGTTCTTTTGCAGTATCTACGGCATACTTCCATTCATCTCCAAGGGCATATTTTGAACCATCCCAACAGCCCCATCCCAGGTTATCATTGATTTGAGCCGGGATATGCTTGACAATGTCGATAATGCCATTTATGCCCATGGTCTGACCTTTTGTCGTCTTTATAAGTATGTTCTTGAACTCGTCAATCGTCCAGCCATAATCCGGCACAGGGATGTTGTTGGCTTCAAGCAGCGATTTATTTACCAGAATACCATGAATATATATGTATGAAGGCAGCATGAACACCATACCCTCAAAGGTACCGGTATCGACAAAGTTCTGGTAGAACTTCTTGTCGGTTTCCTTGTCCAGAAAAGGCTTCAAGTCAAGCAGCCATTTGTTCTGAAGCGGTATGACGGGATTTTCAATATTGAATACATCGGGGAGTTCACCGGACGCAGCCCTTTTTGCCAGCTGCTCGTTACCAAACCAACCTCCGAAATCGTCAATAACTACCTTGATATCAGGATTCTTTTCATTGAACTTTGCAGCCATTTCTTCTGCCATAATCCTGTTCTCCCAGGTAGCCCACTTGACTACAACCGGTTCTTTTGCGGGAGTATCGGCCTTTTTTGTGTCCGTTGCACCATCTGAAGTGCTGCCTGATGAGCCTGTCTCACTGACTGTTGTCCCTGATGACGTGTCCTGGGACGTTTTAGTACCGCCACATGCAGCAAGGAACATTGTCACCCCCATGATGATTGCCATTAGCAGAGCAATTTTTCTTTTCATTATCCTCTCCTCCTTAATATATTTGAAATAATTTAACTCATTGTGCTAGCATTTTCGATAGCAGAGTTCCGAGTTAAAGAGCTAGTAAGCTTGTTACGGGGCAAATCAATTCACTTCGTTCAGGTGATTTGCCTCATCCTTCACTTCGCTAACTATCTCTAATAACTCTCCACAATGCTATCTCAAATTTGCTAGCACAACAAATCAATTTAATTAAGTGGCAAATGCTACGATAGAGCAAACCTGAAAACGTGAACCCTGCTAAATAGGAATATAGCCAGTGGTGTGAAGCATATTTCCGTCACATGATGACTTCAACTTCATGTACGGAATTGTCGCCAAAGTCAGGGATTATATTGCCGTTTATCCTTTTTCCGTCTACTGAAATGCTTGTTACACCTGTCGATTTGCTGTTTGGATTTTTAACTGTTATGCTATAAGTAGCTCCCCTGAATTTACGCCATATGCTGTATTCCTTCCATTCAGGAGGGATGCAGGGTGAGACTTCCAAGCCTTCAAAAGTGGCTCTTACTCCTAGAATCCAATTTACAGCAACGTTGTGCAGCCACTGTGCTGATCCGGTATACCATGTCCATCCGCCGCGGCCATAGTACGGAGAAACTGGCCCATCGGAATTCCCGGGTGTAACATAGGGTTCGGCCATATATGACTTCAGGTTGCCGGAACGGTTTGGGGGACATATCCGCCGGTAAGCTTCATATGCTCGTTTTGCGTCTCCCATCAGCGCATAGGCCCACACCGCCCATGTAGCTGCATGGGTATAAACCCCTCCATTTTCCCGAAGCCCAGGCGCATAACGGGTGATATATCCTATATCCCTTCTGACGCGGGTATAGGCCGGATATAGAAGCAGTGCCCCATAATCCTTTAATAGGTACTTGGTAACGCTATCCATGCATTTCCTTGCTCTCTCTTCATCAGCAATGCCAGATATCACCGCCCATACCTGCGGATTTAAGAATATCCTTCCTTCCTCATTCCGGGATGAGCCAACTTCCTCCCCTTCGTCGGTGGTAGCCTGCAAATACCACTCACCATCCCAACCATGGCGGTTTACCGCATCTTTCATGGAATCCATGACTATTCTGCATTTCGCAGCAAAAGCATCATCTCCCCGCATGTCGGCAAGGGGAGCAAAGTTCTTCAGCACTACATAAAAGAACTCAGCCAGCCAGAAGCTTTCCCCTTTCCATTCGTTGCCTACGGCACTCAACCCGTCATTCCAGTCGTGATCGCCTATGAGCGGAATCCCTCTGGGTGAAAAACGCAAAAACGTCTTTTCAATAGCTCTTTTACAGTGCCCATATAAGTCGTCTTCCCCCGTGTCCAGATAGGGCACTCTTTCATCCAGTATTTTAAAATCCTTGGTTTCTTTTAGATATGCATCCAGTATGAACGGAAGCCATAGCAAGTCATCGGAACATTTAGTTCTCGGCCCGCCGCCCCGTATCGTAAACCACCAGTGAAGCACATCCCCCTCATTGAACTGCTGGGCAGCGTGCATAAGTATCTGCTTTCTCGCATAATCCGGCTCACTGGACAGGAAAATCTGGCAGTCCTGCAACTGATCCCGGAAGCCATAACCGGCGCTCACCTGATAATAGGCTGATTTTCCCCATAAACGGCATGAAATTGCCTGATACTTAAGCCAGATATTGGTCATGATATCCATGGCAGGGTCCGGAGTTTTCACTCTTTCGGAATCTATGAACTTAGCCCAGAAATGGCCCAGCTCTTCGAAGGCTTTTTCCGCTGCTTCTTTTGATGTATACTTAGTCGCAAGCTCAATTGCATCTTCCTTACCTTTTTGAGCAGCTCCTATAGTAAAAATGACTGTTCTGGAATCAGATGCCCCCAATGTTATTTCAGTCTGCAACGCAGCAGCGCCATCGCCGAAACGTCCGGTATTCCTAGCCAACTCAGCCAGCTCCATTGCCACCGGAGATCTTTCATCCCTGTACATTCCTATGAAAGATTCCTTATCGGCATCATAGGATTTCACGTTCTCAGATACAGCGTGAAAAGCGGTATAATCCCAGCTTACATTATTGTGCCTGCCTTTTTCATCGGGAAATCCCCAGAGGTGCTTGTCGGCCAGAAGCGCATTGGCTTCCGGACAGAAACGGGTGTCAATGAATAATTTATGAAATTCCCTGTGGTCATCCGGGGCAAAACCCAGTATCCACTCAAAATATGATGTTACATCCAGCCTTCGGCTTTTTTCACTTTCATTGCAAAGCTCCAGCTTCATTATCTCCACCGGCGCATAGGGTGCTACAAATAGCGTCAGGCGGCTGGCAATGCCATCAACCTTTTGTTCAAAGCATGTATAGCCTATGCCATGGCGCACCCTGTAATATTCATATTCCGCTTCAACAGGCTTCCATGTGGCCGACCAGTACTTGCCGCTGTCCAGGTCCCTTATGTATATGTATTTGCCCCAGTTATCCTTGATCAAATCCTGAAAAGCCCGGGTAATCCTGTTTTGTCCGGCATTTCCCCTCCAGGAGTAGCCTCCCCCGGTTTGGGAAACCATAAGCCCATAATCCCCATTGCTTATCACATTGCACCATGGTTTAGGAGTATTGTGAGTAGTTATAACATACTCCCTGCCATCTTCAGTAAAATATCCATAATCACTTTGGAATAACCTCTTCATGGCTTCGCTCCTTGATTTCATACTCATATGCAATTGTAGTTAATTAAAATTTACGAAATGCAAAGAAGGAATTAAATCTACTCCGTTGCTGTGATATTACTAGGAAAACACTTGCTGAAAAGCTTGCTTCTCCTGGAATGTGGCAAATCGGCTTAGATTATGTCTACTATATTGCTGTGGACTCAATAAGTTGATTTAAGTGGTGTGAAGGAGTTGAAGCAGTCTTTAGACCAGTATTTTCCAGAGCAACGATGCAGTATTAATTTGCTATGTGTTCGTGCCGCAGCAAAAAACCGGCAATAGTTATCAGTAAAATGAGATCATAATATGTACATATCCGCCTTATGTAATTCCGACGCTTATCTTTCCGACCGTTTCTCTGCGGATCAGTTCCACCGGTATCTTTACAATCCGGCCTGAGCCTTTGCGGTCGATCAGTTCCAGCAGGTTCACTGCAGCAAGATAACCCCAAAGCCGTCGGTCTACACGTATCGTAGTCAGGGCAGGTGTAGTGTAAGATGCGAGAGGTATGTCATCAAAACCAATAACCGCAATATCCTGTGGAATGAGCCTTCCACTTTCCTTTATGGCATTCATTGCACCAATGGCCATTTCATCATTTAAACAGAAAACTGCGTCAATATCGGGATATTGGTTAAGCAGGCTCTTCATACTGCTTTTCCCCGTCTCTTCCTTGAAATCTCCAATTGCGACAGGAACTGCTCCAAAATCAATTCCTGCCTCATAAAGCGCTTTCTTTATTCCCTCAACTCGTGCGGCATTTTCATAGCTTTCTTTCCCACCAATGATGAAAGCGAGCTTCTTATATCCAAAATCCAGCAGATGCCTGACAGCCATGTAACCCCCTGCAACATTGTCTGCAACTACACACGATACATTAGGCAATTCAATCGTCCTGTCCATGACAACCACCGGGAAGTTTGGGCTTTGAACCCTCTCCAAAGTCTTGTCGGGAATAAAAGAATTCAGGATAATTGCTCCATCCATGTGCCTTTCCATCAAAAGGCGGTCTGAGACGCTGGTGGAACAAACCATCATCTCATAGTTTGCGCTTGATACGCCATCATGAATGGCTTGTAAAACATCACCATATGTAGGTCCGGAATAACCATGGAGAAACACCCCTATATTCCAGGTCTTGCTGGCCTTTAAGCCACGAGCTATTCCTGACGGGAGATAATTAAGCCGTTTAGCCGCTTCCTTCACCCTCAACGTGGTTTCATGACTGATTTTTTTGCTGCCTTTCAGGGCATAGGAAGCTGTTGTTATAGAGACACCTGCTTCTCTGGCCACATCTTTCAAGGTCGACATCTTAACCACCCGTTTTTTGTATCTTTCTTTATCTCTTTTATATTACTTTTTTTGGTTTTACGTTTCACCTATTTTTAATATACAACATAAATTACAAAAATGCAATATCATTAGCAAAAATTATAAAATATTATTATAATATTGTATGCTTTGGTACAAATTGTCCGGGAACTTGACTCAATGTTATCTATGTAAAACATGAAACAAGCTACTATTTAATGTGCTTGGCATTGTCCCGGAATATTCGGAAGCATCCTTAAAATTTGCAGCATACCGGATTCTATATCCAATAATCATTATTGCAAATTTGATCATCCTGTGATATTCTATATTCATTAGTTTAACGTTGCACCACATCTGAGATATTATTTCATTACAGCTTTATTTATTAAATATACGCAATCACATACTAATCACAAAAATAAAATGAAGGATGTAATCATGGAGGCTGGTTATGAAGTATACAAACAACTGGTCAAAATCAAAGGAACGCCTGCGTGCCCTTTGGGACAGGGAAGTACTGGACAGATGCTGCATCTGGGTAACCGCACCTAAAGACAACGCCTCATATAAATGTTATGAGCTGCCTGAAAAGCAGGAGGATAAAATCAAATACTGGACCGATGGTGAATTGGTACTGGAACGGTATAAAAACAGCTTTGAGAACACATATTACGCCGGCGAAGCCTTTCCCATATTAATAAACGATTTGGGAGCCGCCGGGCATGCAGGCTATTTTAAGAATGCCCGGTTCAGATTTGAAAACACCGTCTGGTTTTTCCCCATCATCCATGACTGGGATGAGGATGAACTCATTTTTGATGAAAACAGCTTTCTCTACCGGAAAACCATCGACCTCACCAAATACTATGTAAGCGAAGCTAAAGGGGATTTTATCGTTTCAATGCCGTACAATTGCGGCAATGCTGATGCTTTGGCACATTTGAGAGGCAGTGAAAACCTCCTCATGGATATGCTGCTGGAACCGGAAAAGGTTAAGGCGGCACTGGAAAAGATACAGGCAGCATGGCTCAGAACCAATGAGGAAGTTTACAGGATAGTGTGTGGCAACAACGACGGAGGTTGTTCGGTAGGCTGGCTCGGGACGTGGGCTCCCGGGAGGCATGGGCAATTGCAGTGCGATATGTCGGTCATGCTGTCTCCGGAAATGTTTGACGAATACATTATGGATGAGCTCCAAAACCAATCCTCATGGATGGATCACTGCCTCTATCACCTGGACGGCATCGAGCAGACAAGGCACCTGGATAAGCTGCTGTCCGTCGATGGAATACATATTATCCAGTGGACCAATGTGGCAGGCCAGCCCCGTGCCACAGAATGTCTGGATATTCTCAGGAAAATACAAGCTGCCGGCAAAGGCCTCATCATCCACGTGGAGCCCCATGAAGTCAGGGTAATGCTGGAGAATCTCTCTTCCAAGGGATTATACCTATTAACCTGGGCAGAGACGCAAAGCGATGCCGATGACCTGGTGCGCATGGCGGAAAAAATGACCCATGAATAGAGAGGAAAGGCATGATGCCCTATGAAAGAAGAAAGGTCGGCATATAATTACACTAATCCTAATTTGACTCGTTAATATGAGAATGAAAATGTTATTTTCATTATTGGTTTCCCTATACAAGCACGAGTGATTGTGCTGGTATTTCAGACAGCACATCAAAAATTGATTTAAATTGCGACATAATAACATAAAAAGCAGGAGATGTCTGGGACAACCGGTATTAAAAATAGGACAAAACGCGAATCTCTATTGTGTGTGAGGTTCGCGTTTTACAAATAATCGTACCTTAATATAAAGCCAGTGCCTTGCCTAATTCTGCTTTGCCTTTATGATACTGCGTAGAAAAACGCAGCGCTGTATAAAACCGGTTTGAGTTCAACTAATTGAAATGGATGATTGTTGCTCCGAAAGGATTCAAAGCTCATAGCAATCGGTACATCCATTATTAGTTGAATTCCTTCCTAAACTATATAGATGAATTCGTATTCAAACCATATGATCAAAGCTATCGGGAATAGATCTCCTTTTTCCCAAATCAAATATCTGCCTCAATGGGAATAAACGCTTGCCGGGTAACATCAAAAAGCCCCTTATCGGTCACCTTGATTTCCGGTATCACCGGCAGGGACATAAAGCACAGCGTCATAATGGGTTCTACCGCTTTGCTTATCCCAAGCTGTTCATATGCATCCTTATGAATTTGGGACAGCTTTTCACTTACCCATTCTCCGGACCTGTCACTCATAATACCGCCTACCACCATCGGCATACAGTTTATAATCTCTCCGTTTTTTACCAGAACAATGCCTCCACCTTGCTTCACAAGGCTTTCCACCGCCAAGGCCATATCCTCATCCTTGGTTCCCACAGTTATGATGTTGTGAGAATCGTGGGCAATCGATAATGCCACGGCTCCCGACCGGATTCCATAGCCCCTGATCAAAGCCAGACCAACATTTCCGGTGCCACGGTGGCGTTCCACAACCGCCGCTTTCACTATATCCTGTTCCGGCTGCCATATGAATTCTCCTTTTTCGTCCAGAGCAACTTCTGCCATTCCTTTTGCAGTGACAACGCCCCCGGGAAGAATATCGATAACGTTTACATGCCTGGAATTGAGCTTCAGCCTTAGCTTTTCCACAGAAAAGTCTTTGACATGAAAGCTTCCCTGCACGGCCGAGATATCGCAGCGGCGTATCTCCGGCAGATATTTCCCTTCTCTTGCCACTTCCTCTCCCTGTATGAACACCCTCTGAACATTGAAATCCTTTAAATTATCTAACAGCACGATATCTGCGCGCAGTCCGGGAGCTATGGCTCCCCTGTCATGCAGCCCATAGCACTCAGCTGCATTCAGGCTCGCCATCTGAATGGCAGTAACCGGGGAAATCCCCTCTTCCACACATATCCGGAGGTGATTGTCCAGATGCCCTAACTTAAGAATGGTCTCCGGCTGTCTGTCATCGGAGCACAGCAGGCAGCGGCGGCTGTTGGCAGGGGTGACAGCCTTAAGCAGCGTGCGCAGGTTATGGCAGGCCGAACCTTCCCTCAAGAGGATATAAAGCCCTCGGGAAAGGCGGTCAAGCATCTCTTCTTCCGTGGAGCATTCGTGATCCGTATGTATACCGCAAGCTACATACGCATTCAGTTCTTTTCCTGTAAGACCCGGGCTATGTCCATCGATCAGCTTTCCTCCATTGATGGCAATCAAAAGTTTGTTCATCACCTCATCGTCCGCTTCCACAACTCCGGGATAATTCATGAATTCGCCAAGCCCAAGGATTCTGGAATCCCTAAGCGGTTCTTTCATCTTTGCAGCATCGATGACAGCTCCGGCATTTTCAAAGGGTGTCGCCGGCACACAGGAGGGAAGCATGTACCGGATATCAAGTTTTGTCCCCTTCGAAGCTTCAAGCATGTAATTCATGCCCTCCATGCCGCATACATTGACTATTTCATGGGGATCGGCGATAATGGTAGTCGTGCCATGGGGAACCAGGAGCCTGCCGATTTCCTCCGGGGTGACATAAGAAGATTCAATATGGATATGGCTGTCGATAAACCCAGGAGCTGCATATTGACCCTGGGCATCGATTTCATGCACACCCTGGTAATCACCGATTCCCACGATGCAGCCATCCGAAATGGCGATGCTTTTTCCCTCAATAATGGTAGAATTATATACATCAACTATCCTGCAGTTTTTTATCACCAGGTCTGCAGGCCTTCTTCCTGCTGCCGTATCAATTCTCTTTTTCAATGAATGCTTTTCCATATATACCACCTTTGTTTTTACGTATCATCATCATTATTTTTCCGGTTTTTCGGTTCAAATCATGTGTAAGCCAAAAATATCCCAAGGTCTGTATCTTTTGTATCTTTAGAAACAGCCCCGGGAGAAAGTATCATATCCTCCCGGGGCCGGCCATTTGTTCGGAGTGCCTATTCCTTACCTGTTCCTTAACCTTGTCATATAAGTCAATTCTGCTGATCAAGATAATACCTCTGCAGCAAATCTTTCTTTATCTCCAGTCACCAATTACGTTTTCTACCAGGAATTCCTGTGTATTTATCATTTCATCGCTCATGGTTTCACCTGCGGCGACCAATACATTCCCTTTGTTGTCTTTCAGTTCTCCGCCATAAACTTTGATTTTGCCGTTTGCAATATCTTCTTTCACCTTTAGCACCTTTTCCTGCACATCCTTCGGTACAAGATCATCATTAAACTCTGTTATGGATGCACATTCCCCACCCTCATAGTAGTAATCGCTGCTTGTGGCAGTTCCTTCGGCTACAGATGTAATGATCTTTTCAAAGATCGGCTTGAAATTCCATACATAGGAGAACAGAACTGCTTTCGGCGCCAAAGCCTTCATATCCACATTGTAGCCTATGCAGTAAGCGCCTTTGGCTTCACAGGTCTGGGGAATCGCAGGAGATGAAGCTTCCATACCCATGTATTTGATTCCCTGGTTGATCAGGGTTTGGGCACTTTGGGTTTCAAGGTCCACGTCATACCAGCTGTTTGCCCAGACTACCTGCACCTTTGCGTTGGGGTTTGCATATTTTGCTCCCAAAGCATAGCCATTGATGGCGGCACGAACGGAAGCTTCCGACATGCTGGCTGCAAAGCCCAGGAGGTCATTGTCGGACATCAAAGCACATGCATAACCGGCCAGAAACATGCCTTCGTAATTTCGTATCTGATAGCCGATCAGATTCTCCGTCCTATCTCCATGTTGAGCTACAATGACATCAGGATTCTGGGCTGCCAGATCAGACAGGAACGTCGCATATCCGGAGCTTGCCCCGATGATCAGATTGGCACCTTCGCTGACTAACGCTTCGTAAGCATTGGCAACGGCCACTTGTTCCTCTGCCACGTTTTCAATCACGAGCAGATTCTCTTCCGGGATTCCCAACTCCTTCATAGCTGCCAGGATGCTCTGATGAGTCGCCTGGCACCAACCTCCGTCATTTACCACCAGGGAAGTGATCTCACCGATTTTTATTTTCGAATAATCAATAGTTTTACCTCCCTGACCCGATGCGGCTTTGTCCGGCTCCGCAGATTTGCCGGAACAAGCGGAAAGAAACACAACTGCAAATACTGCTGCCAGCAATAGACTGATTAACTTTAATTTTTCCTTCTTCATTATGTACTCCTCCTTCAAAATTGATACTATTGGTACTTGTATTATTAACATTGATTTATCAATGCTTGTTCTGTTTAATGCTTAGCTTCCTTAACTCATGTTTACATAAAATTTCATATCTATCATCCTATTACCGGGCTTCCCGGTCATATTTCTGACATAAGGCTGCCGGCTCTTCCGTATGCTTCCTACGAAAGCTTCCGGTTGATATAATAAGTGCCACCACCGTTGCTATATATGGAAGCATGCTATAAAACTGGGAAGGGATTCCCGGCAGATAAATCTGCATATTTATGCCGATGATGCTGATTGCGCCAAAAAGCAGTGCTCCCAGGGCAGCGCCGGCCGGATTCCATCCGGAAAAGGCCACCAGAGAAAAAGCAATCCAGCCTTTTCCCCCTGTCATTCCCTCATTCCAAAAGTTTGTGTAGGACAGGGAAATGCATGCTCCGCTGATGGCGGTCATCGCACACCCGAAAATCACATAGGCATATCTTAGGGCAAATACATTGATGCCTGCCGCATCCAGAGCGGCCGGGTTTTCTCCCAAAGCCCGGAGGATCATACCCGGTCTTGTCCTGTAAATATAGAAAATGCTGAGGGGAACTATCAGATACATGAGGTAAACCAACAAATCCTGCTTAAAGAAGATATCCCCCACCACCGGAATGTCTGAAAGAAACGGTATGTTTATTTTCTCAAATTTCACGGCAGAAGCTATGCCTGTAACATTTTTCCCTATAAATCCGCTCAAGCCGCTGCCAAAAATCAAAAACGCCATGCCGCACACCGTTTGATCCGCCCCCAGGGTAACGGTAAGAAAGGCAAATACAAGTCCCAGCACTGCACCCACAAGGATTACCGCAAGAAAAGCCAGCACCAGATTATTAGTATTGTAAACCGTCAGGAAACCGGATACCGCTCCCATAAGCATTATGCCTTCAATGCCAAGATTCATGATTCCCGCACGCTGTGAAAAAATCTCACCGATTGCAGCATATAAAATTGATACGGCATAAACAATAGCTGCTGCGCAAATGGATGTTATGAATGCAGTCATTGTGCAACCCCTTCCGTCTTGTTTTGACTGATCATAGTATTTCTATTGAACGATACTTTATAATGATTAAAAAACTCTCCTGCAATCACAGATATCATAATGCTTCCCTGCAGCATGGTCGCAATCTGCGAAGGAACTCCCATGAGCTGCACTGCAGCACAGCTGTTCTCCAATCCGCCCAAAAGGATGGAAACGATAATCACAGCGATGGGGTTGAAGCGGCTCAAATATGCTATGACAATCCCGGTATATCCACTGCCGCCCGGGAGCTGTGCCTGCACCCGGTGCACTATGCCGGTGATCTGGACAAAACCTGCCAGGCCGGCAATGGCGCCGCTTATTGTCAAAACTATAAGAATGTATTTTTTTACGTTTATGCCTGCATATTCCGCTGACCTTCTGCTGTTTCTGATCACTTCGATCTGGTATCCGGCCGTCGTGTATTTTAAAAATATGTATAGAAGTATTGCGATCCCAAGCGCCACCAGTATGCCCGTACTGATTCCGCTATTCCCGATGTTGGGGAGATACATCTCCTTCGGTATGGCTTCGGAGATGGCCGTTGTCTGTTTTTTTGCCATCCAGGGTCCATAACACAAGTAATCCAGGAACAATAAGGCTATGTAATTCTGCATTAAGGTGACAATGGTCTCATTCACATTCCAAAATGCCTTTAACGCTGCTGCAATCACAGCCCACAGTCCACCGCCTACCGCACACAGCAGAAACATCACCATTATCCGGAGCGGCATGGGCAGTTCCGGCCCGAAAAGGGCAAATGCACCTCCCAAGATGGCTCCCATAGCATATTGTCCTTCCGCACCGATATTGTTCAGATTCATTTTAAAGGCAATGGAAACACTGAGTCCGCAAAGCATCAGCGGAAGTCCCGCCTTAATGCTTCCATTGATTCCCCTTAAATTTAAGAAAGAATAAGATAGCATTTTAGAATACACGGCAATGGGATTGAAACCAACCGCTATGATTAAAACCGAACTGAAAACCAGGCCGATTAAAACAAAAACAATAGGGTTGAGTATCTTGTTCTTAAGAGGCACCGTATGTTTTTTCTCTATCTGAATCGTACCAATGCTCATATATATCTCTCCTTAGGCAGGCTCTCCGGACATCAACCGTCCGATTTCCTCATAATCCGTTTCAGATGTATTGCGTATCCCCATCAGCTTTCCATCACATAGAACAGCTACCCTGTCCGACATTTCAAAAATTTCATCCAATTCTTCCGATATGAGCAGCACGCATGCTCCTCTGTTACGCTGTTCCATCAGTATATTGTTGATTGCTTCCGCCGCTCCTATGTCCAGTCCCCGTACCGGATAAGCTGCAATAACAAGGGCAGGCTCGCAGTGGATCTCCCGGGCTACCAGAAGCTTCTGCTGGTTTCCACCGGACATCATGCTCACCGGCAAATCCATGCCGCCATTTTTTATATCATGAGTTTCGATAAACCTTTCCGTAACAGCCTTTATAGGCTTGCTTCTTAAAAAACCAAACCTGCTGAACTCCGGTTCTCTGAATTTTTTTAATATGGCATTCTGTTTCATGTTCATTCCCGGAATCAGTCCCATTTTTAATCTATCCTCAGGGATAAAGGAAATCCCCATCGATATCCTCTGCTTTGCATTCATTTTAGTAATATCCCTGCGGTTCATCATGATTTTGCCGGATGCAACCTTACGAAGTCCCGCCAGGGCTTCCGCCAGCTCCCTTTGGCCGTTTCCTGCCACACCGGCAATGGCAAATATCTCGCCTGAACGGAGGCTGAAGGAGACATCCTTCAAAGCATCAAGGCCTTTGTCATTTCTGACATGCAGATGTTCCACTTCCAGCAGCACATGGGCATTTTCCTTCGTTGTCTTCCTCACTGTTTTACTCAAAGTCCTTGAGCCCACCACTGCTTTCGTAAGGCGTTCGACGGTCGCATCCCCTGCCGGCATTTCATCTTCCACTCTCCCGCCTTTTAAAACCGTAATCCGGTCTGAATGTTCCATAACTTCATTCATCTTATGGGAAATGAAGATCACCGTTTTACCGTCATCTGCCATTTTCCTCAAGGTTTTAAACATCTCTCTGGATTCCTGCGGCGTCAGCACGGCGGAGGGTTCATCCAAAATCATGATCTCACAGTCCCGGCATAAGAGCTTCATTATTTCCACCCGCTGCTGCTCCCCCACTGAAAGCTGCCATACCTTTGCTCCGGGGTCAACAGCCAGACCGAATTTATCGGAAAATCTGCGGATGGTCTCTTCCATTTTTGCCCTGTTTAGTATGAAGTCGCCCCTTCCCATGCTCAGGAAAATGTTTTCCGCGACACTCAGGGTAGGGATTAGCTCAAAATGCTGATGTACCATCCCGATACCCAGCTCGGCAGCATCCTTCGGACTTTTTATTGATACCTTCTTCCCTTTATAGAAGATTTCTCCCGAATTGGGCTTGTAAATGCCCAGCAATATGTTCATAAGGGTGCTTTTACCGGCTCCGTTTTCTCCTAAAAGCGCATGGATTTCCCCTTTATACAGTCGCAGATTAACATTATCATTGGCCAGAGTTTTTCCAAACCTCTTGGTGATGCCTTTCATTTCCAATAAAATGGTTTTCTCCATGGTTGAACCTCCAATTTTGCCGGGGATACGCAAATATCCCAGAACAAACGGTGACTTTTGGTGAATAAGTATAGCTCCTGTCATCGAAGCTTTTGTACAAAAGTATGGTGGGATGATGCCATGTCTCCAAAATAAAATGGATGGGAACTAGTGTTCTCCATCCATTTGCAAATATGATCATTGTTTGAAAATGGCAAACCCAGCTTGTCCTATGACAAAGGCCAGGTTTCCTTACCAATACAAACACAAAATTGCAATAGAAAGGGACACTATAGCGTAGGTAATTTACGGTTACCACGTAGAGACATCCACACCATATTAGTGGATTTATATAGCCCGTTACTATTTGCTAATATTTAATTTTAAAATAGTTTATCATGACTGTCGCATAATGTCAATCAATGAAACTTCGCTTCCTTCAGCCTTGCAGCGCTGGAATTTCCAGCCTTTCCATGCTGCATAAATATCTGGCCTATCAGAGTTTCAAGCCCATATCCTTTAACTCGTCCTTCACCTCGAGGTACATCCTCTCCCATTCGGGTAAAGGCGTGACAGTGGCCATATCATATGCCTGATCAAACCTCTTGCCCACATATTTTTCAGGCTCCGAGAAGACATGCTCATACTTTTCCAAAAGCTTTAAAACAATCTTATTTGCTTCTTCCCTCGTCATGCCCTGATTTGTAACTGCTTTACCCACTTCGCCCATAAGTCTGACCTCAAGGCCGGTACCGTTGGGCACTTTGCCGTCTGCCGAACCAACACCCTCAAGATGCCCTCCGCTGACGGCAACCACTATGGCATTGGCCGCCACTTCATATAACAACTCCTTCGTCATAGCTCCGCTCTTAGGCCAAATATCACATACGATAATAGCAGGCGCATTTTTAGCAAAGGCTTGGCATAAAACCGATTGCAACCACAAGCAGCCCCTTGCCGTGGTGGCGACATCCCGTATATGTATCGGATGGCACAGGTGGTAGTCTGCCAGGCACACGAGGTTTGCCGCCATAATGGATGCGATCATCACCAGGGTTGCCCCGGGAGCGTCACCTCCCAAACCTCCCACCATGGCACATGCCAGGGAGGCATTTCTCATTCCGTATTCAAGAGAATAAGCTGCTCTGGCCATATTGCCATTGTCTATTATAAGCTCATTGAACAAGGCCACCAGATGTGCGTCACAAGGACGAAGCCCATTGCGATTTGCAGCTGCGATGTCTCCCAACTCAGTAACCGCGCTTTCGGCCGCCAGCAATCCCATACCCGGCCTTCCCACTTCCCTGAGGGCTTTGTGGATATACTTAAGCTCGCGGCAGGTAGCCAGCACCTCTGTGGGATGGTTCCCTTTTACCTTGAATCCATCCACATCAATCAGAGAGCCACAGGTCAAAAGATCGACTATGGGCTCCTTCGCAGAGCTGAGGACATTTTCATAGAATATCTCTTCCGGTGTAGGGCAGCCCGGGTTGCCAGCCCAGATGAGCGGAGCTCTTTTGTCCTCAATGTTTCGGGCATAAAGAGTAACCGCGTCCTTTCCCTCTCCCATTACCAGCTCTTTCTTCATCTGCCTTAAGCCTTCCTCAATTTCATCTTCGGTAAGGTTTATGACGCGGCCGGTGCTTATGTTATATACTCCTGTTTTGCATATAAGTCTTTTGCTTGCTTCAAAAATTAGATCCAGCAACTTGTCATCATTAGGGATCAGAACGTTTTTGTCCCAGGAAAAATCATATTCCTCCACCAGCTCTCTGACCCCGTCTATGATATAATCCAAATCCCAGTCCTCTTTGCTAACCTTAGGACCTGTTTCGCTTCTTTCGCATATCTCCAGGTATTTTTTCGTATCCATTCTCTTCCTCCCATCAAATGCAAAATAAAAAGGGATCCAAACTGCGCTTATAGATACAAGCGAAGCTTCCATTTTCCGTATTCAGCAATCAAATCGAACATTTTGATAGTTTGCTTACGAGAATGTTCGTATTTGCAGATATTGAATGTATTATACCACATTTATAAAGCATTTCAAGAGAAACATAAGTAATTTATATGCTTATAAAACAAGGCCATCAAAACCCAGAAGCTTTTGGTTATTCCCTATACCACTTCTCTTCGGCATGCCCCAGGAGATACAAAAAAGCATAAGCAGGAATTTTGTAAATAGGCACCTTTGTTTTATATGGCAATAAGCCGTAAGAGTCTGATGTCTTTGTCACAACAATTGCAGCCAGAATCTTATCCTTTTCACTGTTTGCCAATTCCACAATGGCATCGTCCTGTTTTATTACCGGATTCTCCCGGTACTTGACCTCTGCAAGAATCCTTCCGTTCGGATAATCCACTACAACATCAACTTCTTTGGGTATCTGCCCGGACTTACGATAATATCCAACACGTGCATGGTAAGGATAGTAGAACGAAGCCAGATGCTTATATACAGCTGTTTCAGCCACAAGCCCCATCTCATCAGGGTTGGATACCAAATCATTAATATCCAGCATTAGGACAGCGTTTCTAATGGCAGCATCGGCTATATAAATCTTTGGAGCAGCTTTCAGTATCATCTTACCGGCCAATCCAACCGGCATACTCCTGTAAATAAAGTTAGCCCTCTCAAGAAATTCAATATAACTGTCGATGGTCGCTCTTGGAGTGCCATCAAGCTCCTTGCTTATCGTAGAAGTATTGATAATGTTGGAAGAATTAAAGCATAAATATAGAAACACCTTTTCTAATATCGCAGAATTCCTTATGTTGAAAAGGCTTGGAATATCCCTTTTGAGTACCTTATCAACCACATCTTCACGCAGTATTCTCTGCGCGTCAAAGTCATCGTTGGAAAGCACAAGCTCCGGGAAACCACCCACCGCAAGGTATCTTGTAAAATGCTTCTGCAAAGGCTCCAGCAGGTGCATGATTTCTTTCTGTGTACTTTCGCTCATTGAAGCAAGGGATGTAGGCTTAACATCAGTGTTCAGCTTGGGAACATCCTTAATGCCGGCTAATTTGCAGTATTCATAGAAAGATAATGTAGGTATCCGGATAATGTTCCATCGCCCAACTCCACTATCTCCGGCACCTTTTTCAATAACCGGACTGGCAGACCCGGTAGCTGTAATGTATATGTCCGGCTTACTATCATAGAACACTTTTAGATATAGCTCCCAATCATCTGCATACTGGATCTCGTCAAAAAACATCCAGCATTTGCTTTCCGGATAAATGTTGGTAGTATAAATTTCTACAAGCTCATCAATGGAGTAAAACTTCAGTATCGGGTGGTCAAAGGAAACATACAAAATAGCCTTTGGCTGCACACCCTTATCAAGCAAACTTTGTATCATCTGATACATGATGGTTGTCTTTCCTACACGTCTGGCCCCGGAAAGCAGTATAAACCTTCTCACTGAAGTATGCTCCAGCCAGCGCATGGACTCATAGTATGCAAAACGCTTAATAGGCTTCGCCATATCCTGAGGCATTGTTCCAACACGCCACCAGGGATTATATGAATATAGCAGCTTAATGACATTTTCTACAGATGTAATTGCCATTCCTTCACCTCATTTTTCTAAATATTATATTTCTACTTATCATTTTTTTCAATATTTATGCTAAATATACTTTGCATATTTTAAATATAAAATGCATATTAAAATTAAAATCAAGTAAGTTTTACTTGATTTTAATTTTCAGCATATATAGAAGAGATCTTATAATGGATTGATGATATTATCGATAGTCTTTGAAGCACCATTGATGGTTATTTGTATGGAAAGTCATCAATAGCCCGTCTTCAAGCCTAATTTGCATAGTCAATGGCTCCTTTATAACCAGGCTTTTTTACAATTTCCATAACGATAATATCATTGCCCGTATGGTAAGCAAACTGTTTGCCTTTAACTTTTACAAGTTCCCTTATAGCTTCCTTGGGATATTCAATCGTTCGGATTAAAGCCACTTCATCAACAAACTTTTTATTACCGTCAATATGGGACTTGATTTCCTCCCTAATATTTCTTCGTTTTTCTTACGCATACTCACTCAATCTCAGATTTTCACCTTTTTAAAAACAAGCCATATGGACAGATATTGTATTACTGCACAATTATGGATGATGATGTGTATCCCAATGAAACTACGTCCTTTTTCCAGTATCACGGCCATTGGTATCCACATTAGCTCCGGCAACAAACCTCCCAAATCTAACTGGGTCAATGCCCTTAATTCCTTCATTCTGTCTGTCCGTGAGGTGGATGTCAGTCAAGCTCCAACACGGGGTCTTAAGCCCTTATGGTGAAAATTCATCCCGACTATCCGGCTCATTTTGTCAAGGTTCAAATCTATCATTAAAGTGAAAGCGTTAGTTTTAGTTTAACTGCTTGCCCCGCTTGATTACACATTCCATCGCGTGAGTAAGACTGTCAAGGGTCGGCACAAGCCGAACGCAGTCTTGCCCTTGACTGGCTTACGAGAGCGATGTATTCTTTCATATGCGGTGCAAATTATGCTGCTTTTACTTCCGGTCTTTTTATATCGCTTATCATCTTTTGTGGGTCGTAAGCTATGTCTTTCGTCAGTATCGCATAAAATATCCGTATTAACTTATTACTCAAAGCAACCAGGGATTGCATTTTCTTCAAGGGCCTTTCCTTCCTAGTCGTATAGTATTGGTGTAAGGCTCGGAATTCCTCATTCTTGGACAGCAAGGGCATAATACCAAATGTCAAATAGTATCGCAGCCGCTTCCTTCCACGTTTGCATATGGTTGTCTGACCCTTATGCTTACCGGAACTGTTCTCTTTGAGACTTAGCCCAGACAGCTTTTGGATCTGCTTTGGATGACTAAATCTAAAGATATCGCCTACCTCCGCTAGAAAGCCTGCAGCTACCACGAGTCCAACACCTTTGATTTCAAGCATCTTCTCAAACCCGGGAATTTGCATTGCCAGCTCCTCAATTAAAGCCATTGTTCTTTCATGCTGTCGCATTTTGCTCTCATAGTCCTCAAGCAACATTGAGAGTTCATTTTCTGCAGATATAAGCCCTTCGGATGTTCCAATAGAAGTCTTAGCGGATTCAAGAAGCCTCACAGCTCTTTTTATTCCTACAGCCCTTATCTTGTGTTTCTTCCAGATGGCTATGATACCTTCAATGCCTTTTTCAACAACCTTTTTGGGTGTCGGGCATTCGTTCAGTATCAACAATGCAGCCTTCCCCTCCCAATCCTCAAATACCTTGGTGAATTCAGGGTAATGGATACATATCCACCGGCTGATACGGTTCCTGACAGCTGAAAGTTCCTTTACTAGCCGCCACCGGCTGTCCATGGCCGACCGTAGCTCCTTGTAAATACCTTCCGGAATATACGGTTCAATATATCTCCCATCCTTAACCAGCATTGCTATGGTTTTTGGGTCTTTACGGTCGTTCTTGGTGGGATTGTTGTCATCCAATTCCTTGCTTTTCTTCACATGATGCGGGTTTACTAGTACAATGCGCATCCCGCTTTTCATAGTATTCTCAGCAAGGTTGAACCAATAGTGTCCTGTCGGCTCCATCCCAAGGATCACCTCGGTAAAGCCTTTGGCTTCCGCTATCTTCCCTGCCCATTCTTTGAGCTTCGCAAACCCTTCAGTATTGTTGCTGAAAATCAACAGCTTCCCATACTCTACGCCTCTGAAATTGAAAGCTCTGGCGTAGTGTGATTCACTACCAACGTCAATTCCGACAATCAGCGTCGTTTCTTTGATTTGCAAAATCTTTTCATTCTGAGTATACTTCATATTGGATGCCTCCTGTGTTTTTGATTTGTGGTTACTTGCGGCAACTCACATTTCAAATTTTACAGTCAGGCATCTATTTTTTCAAAGGCCATTTTGTTTCCTTATAGGAATGCTCCAATAATACATAAGTATTGGGGCATAATTTTCTTACCTCTTCCCATTTCATTCATATCAACACCTTACCGAAATCATTTTTGTACGATAGTATTATTCACTTTCATATATGTTCTTAAATAATAACCGCATATCCCTGTGAGGTATAAATCAAGAGAATGGGAACCCTGTTGAATAATCAGGCTTCTTTGGTGCTCCTAAAATTGTAATGGATGTGTATTGTTCGGTCTTCATATATGTAAATCTTGATTATTGGTCTGACAAGTGCCGTTCTATCAAGGGTTTCAAACTTGGTAAATTTCTTTACATAGTTAATAAAAAACTCCCTTTCTCTACTCATCCTGTCAGACTGTTCTTTTTTGCTGTTTAGTCCCGCAAGTCTCAATGTAAGCCTTTCCCGCTCCGCATTGTATTCCTTAGAAAGCTCAAGGAAACCCGGCTCACTTATTATACCTTTGCATTTGAAGCAAAAAATATGTAAGGTAATATTTGTTGACTGGTATTGGAAAAATTGCTATCATGTAAATATATTGAAATAAGGAGCGTATTGTGAAATGATTATTGCCCTTAACTAATCAAAATACCACAACAAAACGCAACAGTGAAACCTATCTTCGCAAGTAGGTCTATTTGCTTTTATCTTTTTTGTGGTAACGATTTGGGTTAAGGGATATCTTTCACAGTATGTTGCCTGTTTATGGATGAACGCTGCATCATCTTGATGTGGGGTTTATTATACTGCGGAACAGTAAGCTGTATTGGTATTTCTTACCGATACAGCTTTTTTGTTTTGGAGGTGGTTATCGCGTTTAATCATGTTTTCTACAGCACAGGTACTATTAGGAGGGGAGGGATACTATGACTCGGTTTGTTGGCTTCTTGAACAAAATGCTCCATGCAAAGTCTACAATATGAACAATGGCGATTAATTTGCATGGAGCCTATAAGCAATCGCCGGCTTTCATTCCAGCATTTTAATGAAATTGTTCATAATGCAGGCTTTGCTTCCTTAAGATTTAAAATATTTTAAGGAGTGGAGTCGGAATGAAATATGTAAAGGCTGATGATGTTTTTCCAGAAGATTTGCTTAAGGAGATACAGAAATATATTCATGGAGAATTGGTCTACATCCCAAAGCCAAAAGGAGCACGCAAGAGATGGGGTGAATGCTCCGGGATCAGGAAATACTTAAACCAACGTAACAATGATATTCGGGAAAGTTTCCGCAAAGGATATACCATTGACCAGCTCTGTGATAAATACTGTCTTTCCTTTGATAGTGTTAAAAAGATTGTTTATTCCAATAAATAAATTTTAAAAGCTCGCAGGGGGTAATTCCTTGCGGGCTTTTTGTGTAAAAAACAATTAATAGATATTCTCGATATATTGTCAGCAAGCTGCTTCACCTATAATCATTAATAGACACGATAATAACATATGATTTAGGAATGAATTCAGTGAATATGGGTGCATTGATTGTCATGTGCTTTGAATTCTTTCAGAGCAGCAATCCTCCATTTCAATCAGCTTAATTCAAACCGATTTTATATAGGGTTGATTATTATGAGCAGCTTATGCATAAATACATTGATACAGAAGTATAAGCATAAAATTAAAAATGTTGGAATTCTTAGTGATGATATTAGCCAGATTAAGTTAATCCTTCGGGACAGCTATCCGGATGAAGAAAGATTGTTCGCCGTCGAAGGGATTTGGGCACACCAGAAGCTATTGGATGCAAAAATTGAAATTAAAGCTTTCCTCTTCTGCCCTGAATATGTTTATAGCGATGAAGCTGTCGCTTTAGTAGGTTCATTCCTGGATAAAGCTGAAAAAGTTTATATGGTGTCGCAAAGGGTTTTTCAAAATCTTAGTGAAAGGGATAAGCCTGATGGCTTTTTGACTATCGGTAAACTTCCCACATATGACATCGACCAGTGGAATTTTAGAGATGATGCTGTAATTGCAGTATTGGACGGATTGGAGACTCCTGGTAATATAGGCACAATTCTGCGTACATGCGATGGTTCGGGAGTGGATGCGGTTTTTATATGCAACAAAAGATCTCGCATAACCAACTCCAAGCTAATTAAAAGCAGCATGGGTGCGGCATTTGTCATTCCCATTGTTGAATTCAAACATGTAGACGACTGTATAAATTGGCTTGCCGCACACAGCTTTAACATATATTTAGCGGATTCTAACGGAGATAAATCATATAAAGGCTATGAGTATAAAGGAAGGTCGGCTTTAGTTTTAGGGAGTGAACGTTACGGACTATCTGAGCAGTGGTACGGTATTAATCCCAATGTTCTGTCTATTCCGATGTTTGGGATATGTGATTCTCTGAATGTTGGCACAGCAGCTTCCATTATTCTGTATGAAATGTGTTTGAGAAAACGTATGGGAGGGTGCGATAAGGTGACTTCATAAAGAAGTTCTTTTAACCGAACTAGATAAATATTGTGGACATTTATATTTTACAGGTGAGAACAGCAAAGAAAAGATTGAAGTCTTTGTGAAAATAATGCTCTTTACTGCCGTCCCTCCTGGTTCAAGTATAATAAAACGGATCCCCTGGAAAATGACGAGTTTGAACTATCAGCATTTCCATTAAGGTTTTCTTATATTTTTGAATACGATAAGAAATTTATAAAAGTATACGGCAATTACGATTGGAATATCGTCGGAAAGACTCTTAAAGAATGCAAAGCATAAGCAAACTGCAATGATAATATATTGCTGGCAATAGTCAAACTAAAATGTATTCTTTATGGAAAAAATTGCTTTACATGTGCAAGGTGTATTTGGTATAATACTAAGAAAAAAACGATAAATGTGATGATAAGGACGAGTAGATTTTACCCAGCTTATAAGAGATGAAGTGTCAGCGGCTGAGAGCACTTCTAAGCATGGAAAATTGAAAACCACCTTTGAACAGTGCACTGAATTTAAAGTAAGTGTAACCGGTGATTCCGTTATAATCACAATGAGTGACAGCTAAAATTGCTTTATAGCTGTAATTTGGGTGGAACCGTGTGAGTTAACTCTCATCCCATTAGAGGATGAGAGTTTTATTTTTACTCGAAAGGCGGTGAATATGGCTATGAGAAAAATGTTATATATCTCCATATGTCTTACGTATAATGATAACATCATATGCTTCTCAGATTGCTCCGGAAGCATAACCCGTCACTACTCTATCATAAAACAAAAATTATGATAAGGTAGGGATGATATATGAATAAAATTGAGCATGAAAAATTATACAATATAAGGCATACTATGGCCCATGTGATGGCCTATGCCGTCAAGCAAATATTTGGTGAAGTCAAGTTTGGTATTGGACCTGTAATAGAAGATGGTTTTTATTATGATTTTGAACTGCCAAGATCCCTTGTTCCGGAAGACCTGGGTATCATAGAAGAAAAAATGAGGGATATTATTAATAATGGGTATCAAGTCTTAAATGAATCTATCAGTTTTGACGAAGCTCGTCAAATGTTCAATGATCAACCATATAAACTCGAATTAATAAATGAATTGGCGCAAAATCCTGAGAACTCCGGTGTAAGCATATACAGAATCGGAGAGTTCGTTGATTTGTGCAAGGGACCACATGTCGCTTCTCTTAAAGAACTGAATTTGAAAACATTCAAGTTGATGCGGGTTTCAGGGGCATATTGGAAAGGTGATGCAGAGAATCCGATGCTCCAGAGGATATATGGAACAGCCTGGGAAAGACCAGAGGAACTAAAAGCCTACATCGACAAAATTGAAGAAGCCAGCAAACGAGATCACAGAACCCTCGGTACGCAGCTTGACCTTTTCAGTTCTTCTCAAGATATTGGACAAGGGCTTGTTCTATGGCATCCAAAAGGTGCAATGATCCGTTACCTTCTGGAAAAGTTCAGTCAGACAGCACATATTCTTAATGGATATGATTGGGTATATACGCCCCATATAGGCCGAGCAGAGCTTTGGAAAACATCGGGACACCTTCAGTTTTATAAGGAATCCATGTACAATGCCATAGAGATAGATAATGAAGAGTATTACCTAAAGCCAATGAGCTGCCCTTTTCACATAATGATATACAATAGCTCGTTGAGGTCATATAAGGATTTGCCCATCCGGTATGCAGAATACGCAACAGTATACAGATATGAGCTTTCGGGGACACTACAGGGGCTTACCAGAGTACGCGGCTTTACTCAGGATGATGCCCATATAATATGTACACCAGAGCAAGTTCACAGTGAAGTTGTCAAAGCATTAAAGTTTTCTCTATATATTTTAAAATCTTTTGGCCTTAATAACTTTAAAGCCTATGTTGCAACAAAGCCGAAAAAGAAGTCAATTGGAGATGATAAGGATTGGAATGCCGCAATTGAGTCCTTGAAAAATGCAGTTGTTGCAGCAGGCTTGGAATATGAAATTGACGAAGGTGGCGGAGCCTTCTACGGGCCAAAGATTGACCTGAAGCTGCGGGATGCCCTGGGAAGGGAATGGCAATGCAGCACAATACAATTTGATTTCAATCTCCCTGAAAGATTCAACATGAAATATATTGGAGCAGATGGAGCAAAGCATACTCCAATGATGGTTCACAGGGCATTATTCGGTAGTTTGGAAAGATTCTTTGCAATGCTCATAGAACACTACAATGGTGATTTTCCGTTATGGTATGCTCCGGTGCAGATTGGAATTGTTCCTATCAGCAGCAACCATTACGAGTACTGTAAGGAACTATCAAAGAAACTAAAAACAATTGGGTTAAGAGTTAACCTTGATCTGAGCGATGATAAGATGAGGGCAAAAGTTCGCAGGATGGAACTGGAAAAAATCCCAATAGTTCTTATCATAGGAGATCAGGAGGTTGAAAAGGAAGGTTTATCGGTCCGTTCCAGAAAAGAAGGTAACTTAGGATTTATGACGCTAAATGACTTTTTGGAGAAAATCAAACCCGAATTAGATATGGGAGTTCCAAAATATATAATGGATTAGATGTAATGACAGGCAGGAAGCAATTATGTTTCCTGCCTGAGTCAATTTACTGTGCTATATAGCCTAGAAATGAATTCAGCTAATAACGGATGTATTGATTGTTATGTGATGATTAATTTTCAACCCATGGACTTCTTTCCGAATCATTCAAACTCCCTGAACCCCATCTTGAGCCAATCATCCCGGGTTATAGCATTTTTCACCTTAAGCCCGTTTTTCTTTTGAAAATTATGCACGGCAAACTTAAGATCATCCTCATATATTCCCGAAACCCATCCTTTAAAGTAGCCCAACTCCTTCAACCGCATCTGGATTGCCATCACATCGGCCCCCCTGTCCCCCGGATTGATTTCGGTAAATTTTCTACCGAAGGGACCAAAGGACCCATTGACTATCACCACCGGTGTGCCATGGGGTACTATGCTGTAAAGCTCAGCCACATGCTTGTTATGCATCCTGATGCAACCGTGGGTTGCTGCATGACCTATGGAACTGGGCCTGGTAGTGCCGTGAATGCCATATGTACCCCAGGGTACATTCAGCCCCATCCATCTTCCGCCGAAACCTTCGCCCCAGTCGCCCTTGTTGATGATCTTCCAGTACCCCAGCGGGGATGGGGTATCGGCTGTCCCGGAAGCTATAGGGTATTCCTTTATCGGCTTTCCATCCTGCAGGAGATAGAGCTTTTTGTCTTCTATCTCAATAAATATACAGTAGTCTTGCTTTGCCGCTGTTTCTTTCGCACTTTTATTTAAATCCCTCTGGTCGGCATAATCCAGGTAAGCCTGCCAGCCGACCAGAAGTGCCAAAATCGCGCTGAATATAAGGATCAAAAGGTTACGATTCAAAAATAATCACCTCCATAAATATCTATATGTGGAGGTGATTATTCATAGAATTTCTGTTTATTCAGCTTTTATTTCAAACCTGTCGAAATTCACACTGTCCATAAATTGCTCGTTGGTAAAAATAGTTTTTCTGAAGTTCACAAACTCCCTGGTATTCTTATCCAGCCACAAAGGCACCTGTATGTCCAGCTTGGAACACAGATTTACAAGGCAATCCTCCAGCAAATCGGTGTATGACATTTTATGGTCAACCTTTTCCACTGTCGCATGCTTTATGATCTTGGTCTCTTTTATGATCTTTCCTACAAGCTTCAAAAGGCACTTCCCCTTTATACTTGATTTTACTTCATGTTATATTCTAAACCTGCGCCAAGCCTTTATCAATATATAAATATATGTCAGCAGTGGGTATCCTTTATGAGCTTGTATTCAATTGAATCCACAAGGGCTTTCCAGCTCGCATCAACTATGTCTGTGGAAACGCCTATGGTGGTCCATACTTCCCTGCCATCGGTGGATTCTATCAGTACTCTTACCTTGGCAGCAGTAGCAGAGCTTGAATCCAAAACCCTAACCTTGTAATCCGTGAGCTTCATTTCCTTTATCTGAGGATAAAATCTTTCCAATGCCTTTCTTACGGCTTTATCCAAGGCATTTACAGGACCGTCCCCATCGGCGGCCGTAATTTCCTCCTGTCCGTCAACTTCGATTTTTATCATTGCCGATGAGTTGATACCCTCCAGAGAAGGCTCATTTATTATAACCTTGAATTCCCTCAGCTTAAAGAAGTGGTGGTACTTGCCCAGGATCTTTCGCACTTCCAGTTCAAAGGAGCTCTCCGCGCCTTCATACTGGTACCCTTCATGCTCCAGCTCTTTCAGTCTTTCCAGTATAAGAGCAGTTTGCGGGGAGTCTTTTGTAATGCTGCTGTCAACTGCTCTGATCATATGCAGAACAGCACTTCGCCCCGCCACCTCGGACATGAGAAAAGTCCTCTTATTTCCTACCAGTTTAGGATCAATATGTTCATAAGCTACAGTGTTCTTAAGCACCGCATCGGCATGCATGCCGGCTTTGTGGGCAAAGGTGCTCTTTCCGACATAGGGTGATCTTTCATCATGGATGACATTGGCTATTTCACTTATATATCTCGCCGTAGGCGTGAGTTTAGCCATGTTCTCTTCCGGTATGCAGCTGTAATCCATCTTTAACTGCAGATTGGGAATAATGGTGCACAGGTTGGCATTTCCGCATCTTTCCCCAAAACCGTTGATTGTTCCCTGGACCTGAACCGCACCTGCCTCTACTGCTATTATGGAGTTTGCTACAGCCATTCCGTTATCATTATGGGTATGTATACCCACTGCTATGCCAAACTTATTTACAACCTCGGAAGTTATCCTTTGAATATCCGACGGAAAAGTTCCTCCATTGGTATCACAAAGGCACAAGCAATCTGCCCCTGCATCATAGGCTGCCTGAAGGGATTTAATAGCAAACTCCCTGTTGGATTTATATCCGTCAAAAAAATGCTCCGCATCAAATATTACCTCTTTGTTATGCTTCTTGAAAAAAGCTATGGTATCATATATCATTCTTAGATTTTCATCCAGCGTGGTTTTAAGAATATCAAGCACCTGGAAGTCCCAGCTTTTCCCGAATATGGTCACAGCCGGGGTGTCCGCCACCAAAAGGGATTTTACATTGGCGTCTTCCTCAACGCTGACATTTACCCTCCTTGTGCTTCCAAAGGCAGCTATCTTTGCATGCTTGAGCTTTATCTTCTTCACATTCTCAAAAAACTCCAGATCCTTAGGATTTGATCCCGGATTTCCTGCCTCTATATAACTTATTCCGAAATCATCCAAGGCTTCTACAATCTTAAGCTTATCCATAACCGTAAAGGATATGCCCTGGGCTTGTGCTCCGTCCCTTAGCGTTGAATCGTATATATATACCTGTTTCATATAAACACCCCCAATAGAACAATCATGCCTCTAAAGCCGTATTTCATCGGAAATCTCAGGCTGCCCCGGCCTTCTCCGGCCGGTTTAAATCCATCAGTCTCCGTTAAGTCTTTTCAATAAAGCGTCAGGAGGGCTCTCTTTTCTGCACCAGGTAACACAAGCGGCATAGCTATTTTAACCTTTAACCGCTTTATAAGAGGAGCCAAACTGACACTAATAAAACAGCAACCCTATCCGACGGGGATCACAAAGTTTTCATCCAATCCCCGAAGGAAGCAGGTTAGCAACCCAATGCCATAACCATATCGTGCCAAATAATCAATAGGGCTTTTTCACATCTTTTATATACAATATAAAATACACCTTACGCCTGAATTTAACAAGACTCCCGGAGCATATAACAGGCCGTGCAAAGCGTGTAAAGCGCGTCCGGGAGACTTATAAAGTCTGTGTGATTCATCTTTTTAATAGCATATATCTAGTTTTATATCAACGTGCTCATCAGGAGCCGAAATCCAGGACAACAATATGCCGGTCATCAAAGGGCCGCTTTTACTTTTATAATTTCCTCTCCCAATTCGCTTAGTGCCCTGTTGATGACATTCAGGTATGCCTTAATGCTGGCTTCCATGATGTCGGTGCTTACCCCTCTTCCGATAAGCATCTTTCCATCTTTTGACGCTCTTACCGTAACCTCTCCTAAAGCGTCCTTTCCTTCGGTCACCGCTTTAATGCTGTAATCCTGCAGATCAAGGTTAAACCCGACAGCCCGCTCCATGGCGTTGAAGGCTGCGTCGATGGGTCCGTCTCCGGTGGCTGCCTCAGTTATGACATCGCCATTCCTCCTGAGGCTCACCATGGCAGTTGAAATAACCTTGTTTCCGCTGCTTATCTGGAAGCTGTCCAGTTCAAAGAATTCCTGGATGCCCGGAGCCTTTTCCCTCACCAAAGCTTCAATATCCTGATCCAGGATGGTCTTCTTCTTGTCGGCCAGAATCTTGAAGTCATTGAAAGCCCTATTAAGCTCCTCCGGAGAGAGGTTGTATCCCAGCTCCTTGAGCCTTTCCTCAAAAGCATGCCTGCCGGACAGCTTGCCCAGCACCATTGTGTTCTGCTTGAGTCCTATGGACTCCGGTGTCATAATCTCGTAAGTGCTCTTTTCTGATAATACGCCATGCTGGTGAATACCTGATTCATGGGCAAAGGCATTGGCTCCAACAATGGCCTTGTTGGGCTGCACATTAACTCCGGTCATGCTGCTTACCAACCTGCTGATGCTGTAAATCCGGGTAGTATCTATTCCATGGGTTATGTTGTTATAATAATCCTTTCTTGTGCTTATGCCCATTATCAGTTCTTCCATGGCCGCATTTCCGGCTCTTTCACCCAGACCGTTAATGGTGCATTCCGCCTGGGTAGCGCCATTCATGATGGCCGCCAGCGTATTGGCAACCGCAAGGCCCAGGTCATTGTGGCAGTGCACGCTTATATCAACTTTATCGATATCCGGAACATTATTCTTAATGTTCTTGATGAGGTTTCCAAATTCCTCCGGTGTGGCATATCCCACCGTATCCGGTATATTTACCACTGTAGCACCGGCTTTAATCGCCTTATCTATAACGCGGTAGAGAAATTCCACCCTGGTCCTGCTGGCATCCTCAGCGGAAAATTCCACATCACTGCAATAGCGTTTTGCGTAAGCCACCATGGTTTCAACCCTCTGCAGCACCTCTTCTTCCGTCATTCTAAGCTTATATTTCATGTGTATATCCGATGTGGCTAAAAAAGTGTGGATGCGGGGACTTTCAGCATTCTTCACCGCTTCCCATGCCCTGTCGATGTCCTTTTCCAAAGCTCTGCTAAGGCTTGCCACTTTTACCCCTTTAACATTCTCTGCGATGGCCTTTACCGCCTCGAAATCCCCGGGGGATGCGATAGCAAAACCGGCTTCAATAACATCGACCCCCATTTTTGCAAGTCTTTTCGCAATCTCCAGCTTTTCCTGGATATTGAGATTCACTCCCGGGGTTTGCTCCCCGTCCCTCAATGTGGTATCGAAAATCTTAATCCTAACAGGCATACATTCGACCTCCCATACTTCTTACTTCCGTCTTTCTTTTATCATCAATCCCATTACCGGCTCCGATGCAACGGTCAAGTTGCGAAAAAGCGCTTGCTAATCGGAACCGTGTTCTAACTTTAATCTCTGTTTATCAATCTCATATTCATAAATATCTATATATGGGGGACATACCGCCGCTTTAAAGGCAAGAGTTTTACGGAATGTCCCCTGTTTCTTCGGCAAATTATGCAATACGGTGATTACCACTCGCCAATTGCCGGTTTATGTAATAAGCTCACCTCTTCAGGTGATTATTTTTTCAACCAGCTCATCATCTTCCTGAGCTCTGCTCCCACTTTTTCCAATTGATGCTCAGCTTCATTCCTTCTCATAGCATTGAAATGGCAGCGGCCCGCAGCCCTGTTCTCAGTAATCCACTTGCTAGCGAACTCACCGTTTTGGATTTCTTCCAAGACTTTCTTCATTTCCTTCCTTGTCTCTTCGGTTATTATCCTCTTACCGGTCATATAATCGCCATATTCTGCAGTATCACTGATGGAATACCTCATCAGTGAAAAACCACCCTGATTTATCAGGTCCACTATGAGCTTCATCTCATGTATGCACTCAAAATAAGCTATTTCCGGCTGATACCCGGCATTCACCAAGGTTTCAAAGCCTGCCTTCATCAATTCGGTTACACCACCGCAAAGCACTGCCTGTTCACCGAACAGATCGGTTTCCGTTTCCTCTCTGAAGGTGGTTTCAAGAATTCCGGCTCTGCCTGCTCCTATTCCTGCCGCATAGGCTAAAGCATAATCCTTTGCCATCCCGGATGCATCCTGATAAACTGCTATCAACGCCGGAACGCCTTTACCCTCAGTATACTGGCTTCTTACCGTATGCCCGGGGCCTTTTGGCGCCACCATTATGACATCCACATAATCCGGCGGCACTATTAGTTTAAAGTTTATGTTAAAACCATGGGCAAACATAAGCACATTGCCCTTCTCCAGGTTTGGTTTGATGCTGTTTTCATAAATATCGGGCTGAGCTTCGTCCGGCGTGAGTATCATGATGATATCGGCAGCCTTTGCTGCTTCGGCGGTCTCCATCACTTTCAGCCCGTCATCCATTACTTTCTGCCATCTCTTGGATGACTTTTTCAGGCCTACAACTACGTTTACTCCGCTTTCATGCAGGTTCAGCGCATGGGCATGCCCCTGGCTACCATATCCTATAACAGCCACAGTCTTTCCACTCAGCAATCCTAAATTACAATCCCCTTCATAATACATCTTTGCCACTTTTATATCACTCCTCATTATTATTGTTAACTTTTATATACTTATTGCCTCTTTCGATAGCAATTGCACCCGTTCTTACAATTTCCTTTATTCCAAAAGGCTTTAGCATATCCTCCATGGCGGACACCTTTTCATTGTCACCGGAAATTTCAATTGTCAAAGTGCTTTTAGATACATCGACAATCTTTGCTCTGAATATTTCCACCAGCTGGACTATTTCCGACCTGGTGGAAGCATTGGCCCCAACCTTAATCAGAGCCAGTTCCCTGCTGACAGACTCGTGTTCATCCAGCCTTTTTATCTTGATTACATCTATCAGCTTGTTAAGCTGCTTGCATACCTGCTCCACGATGTATTCATCACCGTTGACAACTATCGTGATTCTTGATACTTCCGGGTCCTCAGTTACGCCTACTGCAAGACTGTCTATATTAAAGCCTCTCCTGCTGAATAATCCTGCCACTCTGTTTAATACGCCGGCATGATTTTCTACTAAAACCGATAAAGTATGTTTTGGCATTTCTAAACCTCCAATCCTATAAAAATGCTTTGCTAAAGTGTGGGCTCATCGGGGTCCACAACACATTCCAGCAGGTACGCCCTGTCATCTTCGAACATCCTTTTAAGAGCCATCGTCACTTCTTTATTGCAGGTTATGCGCTCTGCCTTAATTCCATAGGCATCCACGAGCTTCACAAAGTCCGGATTTTCATCCAGAAACACCTGGGAATAACGGCCGCAGTATTTATTCTTCTGCAGTTCCCGAACCATGCCAAGGCGGGAGTTGTTAAAAATGATTATTTTTACGCCCAGCTTATTCTGTTTTATGGTTCCCAGCTCCTGCAAGGACATCTGAAAGCTGCCGTCACCGCCGATCACAACAACCTTTGATTCGGGCTTTCCGATTTTGGCTCCCACCGCAGCAGGCAACCCATATCCCATGGTTCCCATACCTCCTGAAGATATGAAAGTCCTCGGCTTTTTTACCTTCAGGCAGTTAGCCGCCCATATCTGGTTCTGGCCTACTTCGGTGGTTACGATATCATCACAGCCCATCATATCCGACAGGAGGGAGATCACATACTGAGGCTTTACAAAGCTTTGTCCCATGCTTTCATCATAGCGGGAAAAATGCTTTTCCTTTATCTGCGTTATAGTTTCCACCCATTGGTCCACTTCGCCTCTTTCAATAATCCCCAGCAGTTGCCTGAGAATAGTTTTGACATCTCCCACCACGGGGATGGAAACCCCTACATTTTTTCCTATTTCTGCAGGATCAATATCTATGTGGACAATCTTTGCCTTCTCGGCTATTTTATTCACCTTAGCCATTGCCCGGTCGCCGACCCTCGCCCCCATGATGATCACAAGATCCGCATGATGAACGGCATAATTGGCAGCATAAACTCCGTGGGACCCAAGCATTCCGACATTAAGCCGGTGATCCGAAGGGATTGAGCCTATCCCCATAAGCGTCGTAGCAACTGGAATATCGCACTTTTCCACCAATTCCACCAGTTCCTCCGACGCATTGCTGCTGATTATCCCTCCACCGGCGCAGATAACCGGACATTTTGCTGTTCTTACAGCTTCCGCAATCCTTTTTATCTGCATCATGTGTCCTTCATATGTAGGCTTGTAGCCTCTAATATTTACGGATTCGGGATATTCAAAATCCAGTTCCGCGTTCTGCACATCCACGGGTATATCAATAAGCACAGGCCCGGGCCTGCCGGTAGAAGCTATATGAAAAGCCTCCTTGATCACTTTGGGTAGCTCGCAGGCATCCTTTACAAGGTAGCTGTGCTTGCAAAACGGTGCCGTAGCCCCGGTTATGTCGGCCTCCTGAAAAACATCCCTGCCTATGGCGTCTGTCGACACCTGACCGGTGATAGCTACAATCGGTATGGAATCCATATATGCCGTGGCAATGCCGGTTATAAGATTAGTGGCTCCAGGGCCTGATGTAGCTACGCACACGCCGGTTTTGCCGGTCACCCGCGCGTATCCGCTGGCAGCATGGGCTGCACCTTGCTCATGCCTCGTAAGTACATGACGAATTTTTGAGTCCAGGAGTGCATCATAAAAAGGACATATAGCTGCTCCCGGGTATCCGAATATGACATCCACCTTTTCCATTTCCAATGCTTTTATAATCGCCTGAGCACCTGTCAGCTTCATTTCCACCATCCCTTACACCATTGACTGTCAATCTTGCCCGTCTGTATGAAAAACCCCTTCGCTTCCTGCTAAAGCTAATCAGCAGGGACGAAGGGGAATAATATCCTACGTGGTACCACCCTAATTTCAGCGCACCATCGCCGGTACGCCCTCAAAAAGTACAGCCAAGACATACCATATTATGCCTGTAGTCTTGAACAATACTTAAACCTTAACGCAGTTAACGTCGCTGCCTACTTAACCTAAAAGGGGGAGTAATGTTCAGCAGCGAAGCTCCGGAACGAGTTATACATACAGCCAGCGTGCCGGTTCGCACCACCCACCGGCTCTCTTGAACACCTAAGCCGCATCTTTATTCCTTCATGGCCTTTACAGATATTTTTGTTTAAATATAATTGTTATTAATTCTATCAATCGCATATTGGTATGTCAACACGTTTTTTTACTGTTATAATATTGAATTTTTACGTTTTATTTTTTTCTTGAAGTCACAAAAAGACCTTGCTGTCTGTCTTTCCTTCTATCTTCCCTATTCCATAACCATAACAAAAAGACTGGTACATGCTGTTTATGATGAGTTTCCTAAGAAGAGTCCTCTCCTCCTTATCAAGCCCTTTATCCGTCACCATTATGAAATCCTTGGTTCTCTCATCAGCTATCAGCTTTATGGCTTCCCGGGTACCGGACAGGTCGTTCTCCAGCTTCTCTCTAGCTTGTCTCAGATATTCCTTTATAGTTTTTTCAAATTGGTTAGTGCTGTACTCATTTATGCTACCCATTTCTAATACCTCCGGAATATTATATGTATAAAAGTATCGACTAACATTCAGATAAATTGTCTCCATTTTATACATATATTATTATTGCCCGGAGGCAAAGAGTTACACTTCTGTGACATTTATCCGGCATGCGCCATGCATGCGCACATTCTAAATGCCAGGTGCCGGCCATAAGCCCCCTTATCACCGAAACGGTGCAAAGATGTTTTAGAATATAGATTTCAGCGTGTTACCAGTCCATCCTTTATCTTGGCAGCCAGGCGTATCTGCACGGTTTCTGTCTTGCCCTTTGATAAGTGGGTCACATTTATTATGTCGCCAGGCTTCTTGGAGTAAATGTAGCATCTCAAATCCATCATAGTATCCATCTTTCTGCCATCGACACTGGTAATTATGCATCCTTCCTTTATTCCACTTTTATAGGCAGGCCCGGCTTTATCCACCTGAACCACATAAATGCCGCTGTCCAGTTTATAGTTGTTATCCATATAGGTTATCGCCTCCCGGTCATAGGCAAATATCCCCATATATGGCTCATTAAACTCTCCATTCTCAATCAACTGCGCCAATATCGGCTTGGCTACGTTTATCGGCACTGCAAACCCGATAGCTTCGGCAGACGTAACCTTAACGGTATTTATGCCTATAACCTCCCCCTTGGAATTCAGCAGGGGCCCTCCGCTGTTACCGGGATTTATGCTGGCATCCGTCTGAATAAGGTCTTCCATATAGTTGTTATCGATTTCTATCGTCCTGTTCAAAGCGCTGATGATGCCTGAAGTGACAGTCCTTTGAAATTGAAGCCCCAGGGGGTTTCCTATAGCTATCGCAGTTTCCCCTACCTGCACATTGTCCGAATCCCCAAGCTTTATGGTCGGCAGGTCCTTTTGGTCTATCTTGACTATGGCCAGATCCAGCACAGGGTCGGACCATACGGTGGTACCATCAATATTTCTGCCGTCTATAAGGGAAATAACAATCCTCTTGTTTTTTCCACCGGCCACATGATGGTTTGTAAGAATATAACCATCCGATGTCACAATAACTCCCGAGCCGATGTTCCAATTTTCTGCGGTATTCCGTTCATAGATGGAATTGCTGTCCACTTTCAGCACAGAGACCCCTACCACCCCAGGAGTAGCCGTTTTTGCTACGGCAGCCACCACAGACTCTGAAGCAGCGGGCACTTCCACCGCAATTTGCTGTGGGGCGGGCAAATTATTTATATCCTGCTCAATCTGTGGACTTCCCGGAGTAGTTAAATACCTCTGTGCCAGGAGCATTCCTGCATAGAGCATCACGATTCCCACTCCCAGGGAAGTTATCAGCGCCGTTATGAATATTTTGAAAAAGCCGCCTCTTTTTCTTTCTTCAAACATTTAATCACCCTTATCCACAAGTTTTGACTTTATTGTGTTAGTATTATCTGTAGAACAAAAAAAAGAATACACGGCCCAGCCTAAGCGCTGGAAATCAAACCGCATATCCTTTTTCACATCATCGACTTGACTTAACAAAACAAAAATTTTGATATTTTAAAGTAAGAATCTACCGCAAAACAGTAAAGTGCAATTATATTGCACAACAAGAGTATTTGCCCCGCCAAAGGCAAGGCATTGATTGCGAAGGCTGAAACGGCAGCCGTTTTTTTATCTTCCGGATTCAACTCATTTCTGACAGCCTTTATTGCTCCAATCCGGACTTTAATATCTTTTTAACGCTTTTTTCAAACTTGGTTCTGGGCAGCATTACCTGGTGCTGACATCCCAGGCACTTTATTCTGAAATCGGCTCCTGTCCTTGTGACTTCCCATTGCTTGCTCCCACAAGGATGGAGCTTTTTGAGCTCGACGATATCACCGATGCAAAATTTATCTGCCACCTGCATCACCCCCGTCATCATTTTTCCCGTCAATAGCGACTCTGGATTTATCTAGAATTGCAAACCCTGCTTTTCAAATTCTTCCTTTACAAGCTTCCTTATCCTTCTTTCCACTTCCCACTGCTCATTGGGCAAGGTTTTGGCAATTACCCTCATAACCATCCCGGATTTGTCCATGTTGGTAATCCCCAGCAGTTTGGGCTCCTCCGTAAAGATATCAAACTGGCTTTTCACCATGCGGCACACATTGTTTACCGCATCAAAGGCTTTGTTTATATCGCTGCTGTAAGCAACGGGAATATCCACAATAACAGCCTTGTTTCCCCTGGTATGGTTAATCACCTTTTTTATTTGACTGTTAGGTATGATATAAAGGTCTCCGTTGGTATTGCGCAGCCTGGTGACTCTTAATTCCATCTGTTCAACAGTGCCGGTCAGGCTGTCAACGGTTATCGTGTCTCCTACACCGTACTGATCTTCCATTACAATGAAAAATCCGGATATCACATCCGATATAAGGCTCTGGGCGCCCAAGCCTATCGCAACACCGCCTATACCGGCAGTTGCCAGCACCGACTTCATACCGAGCCTGTCGGATAGTATGATAACTCCTGCCAATATGTATACCGCATATTTGAAAATACTTATAACCAGAGTGGTAATTGTATCTATCTTTTTTTCTCCGGCGTTATATTTAAAAGCCTTTTGCTTCTCAAAAAATTTCCTGATCAGAAATCCACCTATTCTTACTATAACAATGGAAGCCAGTATTATCAGTATTATGCTCAGGAAATTCGCCAGAGCATTAAATATTCTGGTCCCCAATATATCCGTTAATTTGCCGGTAATCTCTTCCAAGCTGGAATTCATTGGCTCCTCCATCTACAAATTATTAAAATTTCAGCCTTAGTATAGAAAAACGACTCCTGCCCCTGTCTCCCGGGAGAAAATCCCCCTGATAAACATCAGCTGCACATCCCTGCAGCCTTTATTTCACTTGGCAGATTGGTGCCGTTTGCATATATTTTAACATAATATGCGGAAATTATCCAGTTTCCGATGCCTGCCGGACAAACTCACGGAACAGCTCCAGATGTAAATCGTTCTTTTCCCACATCACCTCCGGATGCCATTGCACACCTACTGCGAAGGGATGTCCTTCATATTCTATGGACTCCACCATCCCGTCGGAGGTTCTTGAGGTGACTCTAAATCCCGATGCCACATCTTTTACCGCCTGATGGTGAAAGGAGTTGACATCGGCCTTTTCTTTCATGAATGCCCTCCACACCTTTGTTCCTTCCTCAATAAATATTTCGTGGGTGGGATACCACTTGGGAGCATCCTGGGAATGCTTCAACACACGCCTATCCCTGTTCTGTGAAGATATGTCCTGGTACAGGGTTCCCCCCAAGGCCACATTCATAACCTGAATTCCTCTGCATATGCCAAAAACAGGTTTACCAAGCTCTATGGCCCTTTTTGCTATATATATCTCCATAGAATCTCTGAGAGGAGATATCTCTCCATTGCAAGGCAGATTTTCTTCTCCAAAACGCCGGGCATCCATATCCGGACCACCGCACAGAAGAAAACCGCCGCAAATGCCGAAAAATTCCTCCAGCACCGCTTCTTCATCAGTTAACGGCAATATTGACGGTAACCCGCCGGCTTTAATTATGCCGTTATAATATCCATCTTTAACAAAAATCTTTTCGCCTTTTTCATCATATCCGGGCGTTATTCCTATTATAGGCCTCGCCATACACCTTCACCCCCTATATAGTAAAAAGAAGCTCTTTAATCATGAGCCTCTTTTTATCCCTGATAAAAAACTACTGTTTTAATAAAACCATTTATTGCTTTTCAAACATGTCCTTACCCACACCACATAACGGGCAAACCCAATCCTCCGGAAGATCTTCAAAAGCTGTTCCTGGTGCTATACCTGCGTCAGGATCTCCTACCTCCGGGTCATATATGTACCCACATGCTGTACATACATACTTATCCATTACTATCAGCTCCTTTTCATTCATTTGCTCTGCTGCTCTGTTCGCCGAAACAGGCAGAAAAGTAATTTTTATTTACTAATGTGTATATTACCCAATTTATTATATCGTATAACATGAATCTGATGAACCTTGTTCATTAATATTTATTTTATATCTTTTGATATGCTCTTATTTTCCCTAACAGTACTTACGCAAAACAAAATGATCCTTGAAAAATAAAGATTTCACGCACTTAATTTGTCCCAAATGGTTGTTGCGAGAGGATTTGAGACAGTATTTACCTCTTTACCTGTCCGGTCTTTGGATGTTACATTAATAATGTACACAATACCGTTGACTTTAACCTGGACAATGTCCTGCAGGAAGCTGATGGTTTCACCCATGGTATTCAAATTATTCTGTATCTGCAAAATCTGCACGAATACAGAAGTTATGAACACCAAGGAGAAGTGACCCTCAAGTTTTCTAATAGACCGGACTTGAACTTTTTCAAAGTTCAGAAACTGCTTGATGTCTCTGAAGAATACTTCAATGTCCCAACGGCAAAGGTATTTCTTGAGGATGTCTTGAGCAGCTACACCGGGCAAGTCAGTAATGATAAATCTGGTGTTTTGGATAGATGCGTTATAGCCGTTTTTGACTATTGCCATCATGGTGTTACCCACACCAGGTAAGATTACCGATAAAGCCTTGATGTAGAAGCCTGTACCGGGGTAGTACCTGTACTGTTTCTTGCTAAACAGCAGGCTTATGGTCTTAACGTTAAAGTTAACCCTGTTGTTGTACAGCACTTTGCGGTTATTCTTTATCATGCAGACATAGTGGTAACCGCACTCTGAGAGCTTTTGCAGGAGCTCTTTACAGGAATACCAGGTGTCGAATGTGACGTATTCGGCAGCCAAACCAAATTTGTGGGCGAAGGATATCATACGTATGGCTAGTTCAACCTTGGTATGATATTCTTCACACTTTTCTTCCGGTTTCCATATCCGAAACGCCACGGGGATTTTAATCCAACCATTAGACCATAGAAGGACTACAATGTGCATTCCCCAGACATACCGATTATTTGTGTGATCGTATACATAAGATGTCGGGAAAATGCTCTTGCCGAAAGGCTTCCTGATAATCACATCATCGATGATCAAATATCCAAGACCAGCCGTTTGTGACTGTATTGCCTGGATGAACAGGATCATGATATTTGTGTTATTAATAGAAAGCAACGGCAGCAGCCTTGTTATGGCATCATGGGATACCCAGTACAGCTTCTGCGCAATATATGTTGCTGTAGGATTATTAAACAGGATTATACCCATACATGCTGCAACGAAGACCAGTGTATACTTCTCAGGGAACAAAAACTTATCCAAATTGAACTTTCTCACCAGTTCAGTAATAATATCGTGAATGCCGTGCTTGGCAACGGTTATGTCGGAAATGCAATTTTTGGTAGACCTCATGGAACCCCTGCCAAAAGAATAGCATAATTCGAAAACTGGTGAATAGCTGTAATATATGGAAACCTCAATGCAACAACCTTTTAAGCTATATTCTGTTTTCAAAGTGCTGATATGACTTGTTTATGTTACTTTTGCGTAAGTACTATTCCCTAATTAAATATGCAAAAATTCATTTATTTATCTGAAGCCGTCATGGGATGACCTATTCCCCAGTAATATGGCAAGCCCTAAAACTATAAGGGCAAGGGGTATTATGATACGCCAGATGCTTGTGCCAAACAGCAATCTTCCGGAAAACACATCAAAGAAGAACAGGGACGTTATGGTAAGTATTGCCACAGGGATCAGCAAGCCCTTGTCCCTTCTCCCGAAAAGATATAGTTCAAACAGCCCTACGGCCACAGAAAGTATTAATCCAGGCAGTAAAATACCCCATATTCTAAACGACAGGCATAATTGCAAAACTACGCCTATAGTGATTAAAATGCCAGCAGGTACCAGAATACCTGCGCTCGACCTTTTACCGGAGAAAAACACCGAATGCAGAGACAGGCCGGGCAGAACGAAAAACACAGCAGGCCAGAATTTTCGCAAGATAAAACCTATTCTAAAATAAGGAAAGGGTATTCCAATTAAATTCATATTATTCAATAAAAACAGAATTCCAAGTATTACAAATATAACTCCTATAGTCTTATTATTTCTATATTTCATACTAAGACATCCTCCCACGATTGTACTCTATTATATTATAAGCCAGGGAGGCAAAAATGTCTGAAAAAAACGTGCCGAATATCATTCACAATCGTAAAATAAGGACATGACTTCGGAACTAGTGCTCATTTTCCTCAGGACATACCTTATTCCCATGGATATTATATCTGCAATTTTCATTACAAGGCTGAGCCTTGTATTCTGAAGCACGAGAAAATCCATAAACCCGCCAAAATTAACTATTCCCGTTATATGCATATCCCCTACCGGATTCAAATTTTTATTGACACCCGATCCGGGTTTGATAGGGCCTTCCCCAATGTTGATGTAGCCTACATGCTCCATTCTCCCAAGACAGGCATCTATCGCAACCACAAAAGGTTTATTGTATTTTTCATATATCATTTTCATTGTCTCGTCTATATTTTTTGCGTGTACCGGATTATCCAGGTCTCCGTGGACATGGATGTTCTTCATTTTAAGCTTGCCGATTTTGTATCCCACCAGAGGCCCAAGGCTGTCCCCCGTAGACCTGTCTGTTCCAATGCATACAAAAACTATGGATTTATATCCATTTATAATTCCTTTTTTTATAATCATGTACAATATATCGCTAAAAGCTTTTAAGGCCGACTCACATTCAGTATTTATGCATTCGTGCAGTACTTGTGGTCTTAGCAGCATAATAATCTCCAATCATTGCATTCTTTGTATAAGAATACCTTTTTAGTCCTACTAATAATATTATTACCTTAGCAGGCATTATTATTACTTTTTCCACATTGCCCATATTTATACAGCATAATATCTGCATTTTACTTCGAAAAATACTCCTAGGCAGCAATTATTTTTGGTTCTTGCCATCGGCTTCCTTTATGCAAAATTTATGGCTTGATTGCCATATTCCCCATCTTGTCAAAATCCCGGTAAAACAGTTAACAACGCAATTGCTAAAAGTAATTTATTTTGATATTATTAGTTAAACAAAACGAGGTAGGAAAGAGGTCGCTGACAGATGGCTTTAGAAAATGTCAAGGATAGTATTGAAAACATAAAAATAGACAGCACATTCATTAATGATATCATAAACGGAATATATGACTGGGTAAGGGTAATAGATAGGGATAACAATATTATATATATGAACAAAGCTATGCGGGAAGCTTTTAAAAATTACCGGCCGGGCGACAAATGCTACAAAGTCGTATGCAAAGACTACCCTTGTGAGAACTGTATTTCGCGCAAGGCGGTCTTTGAAGGCGAAACCCAGAAGAAGGAGGAAATAATAGGCGGGAGAATTTATTCCGTCATGAGCTCTCCTGTTAAAAATTCCAAGGGTGAGATAATAGCTGTGGTGGAAGTTTTGCATGATATCACGGAAATCAAAAATATGCAAAACAAGATAATCCAGCAGAATAAAAAGCTGATGGACGACTTGAAAATAGCCAAGAAAATGCAATGCAACTTCCTTCCAAAGCACCTTCCGGAGGATAAAATAGATTTCTCCTTTATATACAAACCCTGCGAAACCCTGGGAGGGGACTTCCTCGACATTTTTAATATAGACGACGATCATGTCGGCCTCTATATCGCCGATGTTTCCGGCCATGGTGTATCGGCTTCAATGCTCACCATGTTTTTGCGGTCGACTATAAATAAAAGCATGCCATCCCCCGCCCATACGCTTAAGAACCTTTATACCGATTTTAACAGAAGCGGTTTCGACAGCGACATGTATATAACCGTATTTTATGCCATCATAGATTTGAAGAATAGAAGAATGATCTTTTCCAATGCAGGGCACAATGTACCGCCAGTTGTGTTCAATAAGAACCGGTTCGAATTGCTGAGAGTCCCCGGCATACCCATAAGCAACTGGATGGATGAGCCGACGTACGAGGATAGAGTCATTGACCTGCAAAAAGGTGACCGATTGTTCTTCTCCACCGATGGCATTGTGGAAATAAGGAATAAAGACGGAGAACAGTTTGGAGAAGAACGGCTTCTGAACATTTTATTAAACGATGATTCTGAGCCTAGCAGTATCCTGGCAAGGATAGTCGACAGCGCCGGGGAATTTTCCAGCGCTAAAAGCTTTGATGATATTTGCGATGACATAACCATGGCTCTTATTAAAATAAAATAAATGCCAAATAAATGCCAAATAAATGCCGGAGTGAAGCAGCCTGTCGTTTTCGCATTCAGGGCAGACGATTGGCTGCTTCATTCATTTTCATACATCCCTTTTTTGAGTATTTCAAAATACTGCCGGTATTCATCGGTAAGCTTATCCACCCGCCTCAATACTTCATCGGCATCCATGCCTTTGAACTCCGCCATATACTTTTTTTGGAGCCCATCGAGGAATAAGCTTATAATCTCCACTGCCTTCCTAACATCAACGTCCTTCCTGAATTTAGACATGTCCAGTCCTTCATACAAGGTGGGCAGAACCTCGGCATATATATTTTTGAACCGGTTCTGAATCTCTTCCTTAAGCTCATCTGGCGTATTGATAAATATATCGAACAACAGCTTATACATCAGCGGCTCATCATATGCCATTTTAAGCTTGATGATTCCGGTTTGCATAAGCCTGTCAAATATATCGTCCGACGGATTTATATTGTACTGGCGGTATTTGTCCATGAAGCTCTTTATCACATAGTCCATTATATACAAATAAAGGCTTTTCTTGTTTTTGAAATAGTGAAATAGTATGCCTTTGGAAATGTTGGCCTTCTTCACTATTGCATTTGTCGATGCGTTGGTATAGCCTTTTTCTGCAAACTCCTCTATACAGATATCGATTATTTTTTTCTTCTTTTCCTCCGGCAGATTTTCAAAGCTTTCGTACAAAAAACCACATCCCTGTTTATTTAATATCTCCTTCCTTTATACAGCAATGTTCTTCCTGTTGTAAAGTACATAGGTAAGGACAACGGATATTATAATGACCAGCACCATTATGACCATGTAAACCGTCTCTATTTTTCCACTGGCCACAAGGTCCGACGGATTTACATATTTAAAGGGAGTAAGGTATTTCAGGTTTTCCAGCTTGTCGGAAACTGCGGATACGATGTTTAGGAAAAATGCTCCCAGCACCACTCCAAAAGTAACAGGGTAAACCGATTTTGCCTTGACTATGAATACCGATATCAACAATCCTACAGAAGCAAAGGTAAGCTGCAGCATGAAAAATCCGAAGTGCAACAGCAAAAATTTGTTCATGTCGAATGCGTCCCTTTTTATTGCTTCAAACACAATATAGTCGGCAGCAATAAACAAACCGTTGAAAAGAATCAGATAAAACAGCACGCAAAGGCTTTTTGCAGTAACTATCGCATTTCTTGTGACCGGCTTGGCCAGCAGGAATTCTATGGTCTTGTCACTTTCTTCCTTCGATATGATGCTGGAACTCAGCATCATTGCATATACTCCGCCAAAAAGGATTATATACAGAAATATATAGGCAAAGAAGTCCAGAATCTGACTAAAATTCAGTCTATCCATGCCAAGGCCCTCCAGCATTTCCTTGGGAAACTTCTTCATCAGTTCGTTGTACGCTCCGGCTTGTTCCGCCACCACCGGATACATGGCCATCATACCCAAATTTGATGCTATGAGAATGACTGTCCATATTATAAATGATTTTCTGTTCCTTGCGAGCTCTCTAAAAAAAATTGCCATAATCCCAACAACCTCCTTAATTTTTCATCCCGTGCCGGCAGGGTGCATCTTAATCTTTCCTGCCGGTTTCATAATAGTGCATGAAGATCTCTTCCAATGACGGCTCTTCTATCCACAAATTTTCCACCTGCAGCTCCGATAGACTCTTGATCAATTCATCCATTTTCCCGCCAAAGAGAAACTCCATGGATTTGCCCTTAGTCTCCACGTTGACCATGCCCGGAAGATTTATCCTTCCGCCATTGGCAAAATCAATTTTAACTTTTTTAAACTTGTCGCCGGCCAGCCTGTCTATCGTCTCCACCTTCAAAATTCGGCCTTCCTTTATGATGGCAACCCTATCGCACATCCTCTGCACTTCGCTTAAGATATGGGAGGAGAAGAATATGGTGGTGCCTTTTCGGTTTTCCTCCCTCAATATTTCAAAGAACCTGTTTTGCATGAGGGGATCAAGGCCTCCCGTAGGTTCATCCAGAATAAGAAGCTTCGGTTCATGCAGCAGAGCCTGCACTATCACCGTCTTTTTCCTGTTCCCATAGGAAAGGGAGTCTATTCTTTTATTGAGATCCAGTTCCAGAATGCTGCTCAGCTCATAAATCCTCTTGCTGCAGTCTTTCTTGTAAAATTTGGCTGAATAAAAAAGCAAGTCCTTAACCTTCATGTCATCGTAATAATTTACCTCCGACGGAAGATAGCCTATGTTCATTTTTATCTTAGCGGAATCCTTGATGCAGTCCATTCCAAAAATCTTAGCACTTCCGCCGTTCGGGAATATAAACGCAAGGAGCGTACGGATGGTAGTTGATTTACCCGCCCCGTTGGGGCCGATAAAACCGAAAATCTCACCTTCCGCAATATCCAGGCTTATGTCCTCAATACCCCTTACCTTCCCATAATATTTGCTTAAATTTCTTATTTCAATGGCATTCATTTTTTCGACCTCCTTATATCGACCACCTGGTCAACCACAGCTTTATTATATACCACATTGACCACGTAGTCAATATGAAAATAATTATTTATACTTAGAGAATGAGGATTCCCTATAATCGCCTTGCTGATTCAAAGCATCGGTGTCAGCTTTGCTGCTAAAATATAATGCGATATTTAAAAGCCAGCTTAAACAAAACCTTCAGAACATTGCAAATTAATGTAAAACATGCAAAAATATATCTGTAGAGATGTAATCCCAATATGAATGTACATTGCATTTATGCAAAATGAAGCTATCATCTATATAAAAATAAAAGGGTACTGTTTTAAAGCACTTGTATAGAACAGCGGGGTTAGTAAGGCGGATATCCAAGCGACTGTATTATGTTCTTAAATAAAATTAAAAGAGGTAGATGTATATGATAAAATTATCAAAAAGGATAGGAATGGCAATCTTGACCTTTGCATTATTTATTGCATTTTCAGGATGTGCATCAGAAAAACCTGCTAGAAGCAATAATGATATGCGTGACACTGATCGAGCTGGAACTGATTCCAGCAAGGATGAAGAAATAAGTGTAAAAGACGATAATGCAAATACAACAAAAGACTCTGAAAAGGATTTGGGGGATTCTATAAAAACCTACACGGACAAGAGATATAAATTTAGTGTGGACTATCCTGAAAATCTCAAAACGGAAATCACAGAAACCAGTATAGATTCAGGAATCATAATTTATTTTGATGATAATAAAGATGAGAGTATATATGTTTATGGCCAGTCAGGGCATATAAGTCTGCCCTATGCAGATGGGGTAAAGAAAGAGGAATTTATTACCGACAGCGGCTTGAGGGGTACGTTGTATATCCTGGAGCATAACGGCACAAAGGAGATGGATCTTATTCTTGGAGAAGGCTTTCTAGGCGCGAACGTGAGTTTTAGAATAGACATTTTTAAGCAATATGAGGAACAGATATTTAAAATTTTAAAAAGCATAAGGAGCACGGATTAAATAAAGATGCCCAAAACCGAGCAAATGCCTAAAACACTTTCATCTGCAAAAGAGGAGATATATGAAAACTATTTTATTGATTGAAGACGACGAAAATTTAAGCCGTGGCATAGCATTCGCCTTCGAGAAAAACGGCTACCAGGTTATATCAGCAAACAGCATCAAGGAAGGGAAACGGCTATTGGAACAGCATGAAGCCCATCTTATCATACTGGATTTAGGGCTTCCGGATGGCAATGGGATAGATTTGTGTAAAGAAATCAGAGCTTATTCCAAAATTCCCATTATCATGCTCACAGCCTGTGATTTGGAAACAGACGAAGTACAGGGTTTGATGTCCGGCGCTGATGATTATATAACAAAGCCGTTTTCGCTTTCGGTCTTGCGTGCACGCGTTGAAACCGTTCTTCGTCGACTGGAGTCTAATAAAAACAGCGTCATTCAATCCGGCATATTTAAGCTAGATGTTAACCTCTGCAAACTTTATCGTGGTGATGAGGAAATCCCGTTAAGCGCGACGGAGTTTCGACTTATCAATTATTTTATGAGCAATGCAGGACAAGTTCTAACCAAAGAGCAGATACTTTCGCTATGGGATAAACAGGGAAATTTTGTTGATGAAAACACTTTATCTGTGAACATTAACCGTTTGCGGGCAAAAATAGAAAATGATCCTAAAAACCCAAAGATAATAAAGACAATATATGGGATCGGCTATGTATGGGTAAAGGAGTGATAGAGTTGACTTATTTGCCCTATATATTAACCGGAACTGCTATTGCCGCTCTCACCATCACCATCCTATGCTGCCGGAAGTATGCTGTTGACACCTTAAATGCTGTAGAAAAGATTTTAGATCACATCCTGGCGAAAGATGACAGCTTGTCTATAGGAATTGCAGAAGATGATCGTGTATCGAAGCTTGCACATAAAGCAAGACGGATTATGGATATATACATTTCCGAAATATCACAGGCCAGAAAGGAAAAAGAAACAATACAAGGGCTCATTTCCGATATGTCTCATCAGATGAAAACACCTTTAGCCAATATCTCAATGTATTCAGATTTGTTGATCGAAGGCAGTTTATCCTCAGAGGAGCAACAAGAATTTTTAACACGTGTAAAGTCGGAAACGGAAAAACTGCAATGGATGACCGATGGCCTGATTAAAATGTCAAGGCTTGAGATAGGAGCTATCCAGCTTGCTCCTGTAAAAACCGGCATCCGGCAAACTATATATGAAAGCATAAGCAGTGTGGTTGCTATCGCCGCAAAGAAAAACATAGACATAGTAGTATCTCCCTTTGACGATATAGAGCTTTACCATGATCGAAAATGGACCAGAGAAGCTCTCAACAACATTCTCGAAAACGCAATAAAATATTCGCCTGTTAACGGTTCTATCGAAATATCCGTTGAGCCATTATCCCTCTATACAAAAATTACAATAACCGACCACGGCATAGGCATCGACAAAAGTGAGTTTAACCTGATATTCAAGCGCTTTTATAGAGGACAAAACACAAAAAACTATGAAGGTACAGGGCTCGGCCTGTACCTTGCGGCGATAATCATGGAAAAGCAGGGTGGATATATCCTGGTGGATTCAAAGCCTTTCGAATATACTTCATTTTCCCTGTTCTTACAAAACTGTAAGAAGTAATTCAAGTTTTGTAAGAAGTATGTAAGAACTGTATTTTATAATTCATTTCAAACGAAAGGGGGATGAACAGTTGTCTATTTTATCAGCCAAAAGACTAAAAAAATATTACGGGAAAGAACCCAACATTGTCCGTGCCCTGGACGGCGTGAACATATCTGTTGATGCAGGCGAGTTTGTTGCGGTTGTCGGCATGTCCGGTTCCGGCAAAAGCACCCTCTTGCATATGCTTGGCGGTCTTGATAAGCCGACTGAAGGAGAAGTGGTGGTTGACGGGCACGAGCTTAGCAAAATGTCGGACGAACAGCTTGCCGTATTTCGCAGGCGCAATGTAGGCTTTGTGTTCCAAAACTATAATCTCGTTCCGATCTTAAGTGTTTATGAGAATATTGTGCTGCCTATTGAATTAGACGGCAATAAGGTAGATAAAACATATATAGATGAAATCATTGACACGTTGGGACTTTCCGGAAAGCGCAATAGCTTGCCCAATATGCTTTCCGGTGGTCAACAACAGCGCGTGGCCATTGCCCGGGCGCTTGCCACGAAACCGTCCATTTTACTTGCAGACGAGCCTACAGGTAATTTGGACAGCAAAACCAGCCAGGATGTTTTAGGCGTTCTGAAAATGACCTCTACGAAATTTCATCAAACCATGATTATGATTACCCATAACGAACATATTGCTCAACTCGCAGATCGGATCATCCATATATCCGATGGAAAAATCATCCGGGAGGGACGTGGCAAAAAATGAAAAACAACAACGGAGCTGTAATAAGGAGGCTCACAAATAGAAGCCTTAAGGCCAATAAAAAAAGAAACCTCTTTATCATCATGGCGATTACGCTCACAACCTTTCTCCTGGGTTCAGTTTTCAGCATTGGCATGAGCCTTTTGGAGTCCAAGAAGATGGAGGAAATACGATTCCTTGGCACCGTGGCACATGCCGCAGTCGGCCACCCCACCGCTTCACAATTGGAACAGCTTAAAAGACTGGATTATGTTAAAGTTGTCGGCACAGGCAACAATGTTGGTTATGTAAAAAATACAGAAGGAATGGGGAGAATAAGTTTAACCTTACACTACTTTGATAAAACAGAGTGGGAAAAATTACGTTCTCCCGCTTATACCGATATTGTGGGCAGCTACCCTCAAAAAGAAAATGAAATCATGGTATCAGTTGGGGTTCTGGAGAAAATTGGCATAACCAATCCGTCCATTGGCATGGAGATACCTATTGCCTACTATACGGACAGCAAGGACAGTGATGCGCTGATCAGCGAGAATTTTCGCCTGTCCGGATGGTTTACAAGTTATGCTCTTATACAGTCAATGAATAGGGCAGACATCATCCTGGTTTCGGAAGAACTGTCAAAAAAACATGGAAAAACGATAGAAACAGACGGAACAGCTACTCTGATGTTTGATGATGCCTCTCGGGTTTTGGAATACTGTGAAAAACTTAAAGTTGATTTGAATTTGACTGAGAATCAACCGGTCGTTCCGGCGCAAGCATATCAAACCGGTAAAGAGGCAACAATAGCCAGTCTGATTGCATTATCGGCGGTGATTGCTTTTTTGATTTTTACAGGCTATCTTTTGATATACAATGTCATGTATATTTCTGTTTCTCAGGATGTGCGTTTCTATGGACTTCTTAAAACACTGGGAACAACACCAAAACAAATTAAGCGTATTGTTGTTGGGCAGATCCTGCGTCTTTGCATGATTGGCATACCCATTGGAGCTTTGCTTGCTCTACTGATTTCTTTGGTTGCCGTTCCAGTAGCAATATCAATGTTGGGAGCTACCTCCACGGGTGTGGTTGTATCCTTTTCTCCTCTTATCTACCTTGGCGCAGCATTTTTTGCCTTGCTTACAGCCCTTTTAGGCGCATTCAAGCCGGCAAGGAAAGCAGCAGTTATTTCACCTATAGAGGCACAGAAATTTACGGGTATAGACTATGTCAGTAACCATGTATATAAGCCAACCCGTGGAAAGCTTTATAAAATGGCTTTACGTAACATTTTCCGGGAAAAAAAGCGTGCGGTAGTTGTATTGCTCAGCCTATCTCTGGGTATGACAACTTTTATAGCCATAACAACGTTGGTTTCCGGCATGAATATAAACCATTATATTGAAGCCATGTACGAAAGCGACTTTGCACTGAAAAATTTTGCATTACCCGACGCAAAAGGCCTAAAGCAAAAATTTGATGATGCTTTTATGAAAAGTCTGGAATCCCTGCCCGGGTTTGAAAAGTTAAACATAACGACGCTGGAATGGGTACGCCTTGAATATACACCAGACATGTTCGGTGAATATATAGCAGCCTATGCAAGTATTCAAAACGGTATTGGAAATTTGAATGAAGAACAGATTCGGGAAAACTTTCGAGGGTTCATTGCCGGTATTGATGGTGAAGTGCTCACAAAGCTGAATGAGACGCTGGACAAACCTATTGACATTGATGCTTTTGACCGGGGAGAGCTTGCATTGATTGCGACTGACAATCCGGAGCTGTTCTCAAATGTTCGTGAGTTGACCATTTCACCCCTTAAAAAGAGTGAATCAGGATTAGAAAAAACCTCCGGCGGAGAAAGTATAAAAATTCCTCTGGGTGGTTTCGTTCCCTATTCTTTTAAAAACATCGGTTCAGGTTTTGCTCCCACCGTGTTTATCTCAAATACCTTAATGGCCAAAATATACCAGGAACCGGTTATATCGGAAATAAATCTTGATGTTTCAAAAGAATATGAGCAACCAGCTCTTAATTTGTTAAAGCAATTTACCAATGACGATAACGAAATATACCTGACATCAAAGCTGGAAGCCATGAGGGAATTGAGCAGCGCCAAAATGGTACTGTTTGTCCTCGGTGTAAGTTTAGCTCTCATCATTGCTTTGATAGGTGTACTCAACTTTGTAAATGTAATGTCCGTTGGAATTATGGTTCGAAGACATGAATTAGCTATACTTGAATCCATAGGCATGAGCCGCCGTCAGGTTAGGAAGCTGTTAGTGCGCGAAGGGCTTGGGTATGCTGTAATAACGCTGCTTCTGGTCTTTACAATTGGAAATGCTGTTACTCTCGGTATTTTCACTTTATTCCGGCAGCAGGCCACCTATGCGGCATATAGCTATCCTTTTTTCCCGGTGATATTAGTAAGCATTATAATTATAGCAATCTGTGTGATAACACCTGAGGTTGCTTATCATTCCATTTATAAGAAATCTACCATTATAGAGCGGCTAAGGGAAACAGAATGAAGGATCCAATGGGTAATAAAACAGAAAATCTATCGGGCAGGAGGCTACCCATTAATTGGGTAGCCTACCTCCCACAGCACGGTATGTACTGTTCGGCATACGGCACTTCCAAAGTTCAAACTTTATTTGCAGAATAATATTGGTACAGGAACATGCAAGGAGTTACCGAAAGTCCCAAGGTTCACACTTATTTTGCAACACTTACTTTGTATAACAACTCTCGTCAAAACTGAAATATCCAGCACACTTGAAGCCCCCATCGATGTAGCCGCTGCATAATAAGCATATATAGTTCCTATATGCTCTAAGGCTATTCACCATCTCTTAAATACTTTTCTCCAAAAAGCTTTAAAATCGTAGGTCTAATGCTGAATTCTTCTACTATTTTTTTCAGATGCATATTATTTTCTAGTGATACTTGTTTACCTTTATATTTCGCACGGATCATAGCATTCTTTGGCGTATTTTCAAAATCAACAAACTCAACAACATCCACCTCATACCCATGATCCTGAAGAACTTCACAACGGATAGCATCGGTAAGAATAGCGGAGAATCGTTCTTTATATAAACCATGCCGCAGTATTATTGAAAATTCGTTCTTGTTCGATATTTGCTGGTTTACTTCATGCTGGCAGCATGGGACTGAAAATATATGCTTTATTCTATTTTTTATAGCAAAAAACAAAGCATAATCCGTGGCAGTATCGCATGCATGTAGAGTAATAATCATATCTACATGTTCCTGGCATGTTTCAATTTTTGAAATGTCTCCGGTTATAAAACGAATATTTTTATAATTATATTTTTCTGCGATAGCATTGCAGTGTTTAACAACATCATCCTTCAAATCGAACCCCATGATTTTAACATTGATTTTCTTTACAAATGCAAAATAGTAATAGATGATAAAGGTCAAATAGGACTTCCCGCATCCAAAATCAATAATCGTTAACTCGTCCTTGTCATAACTCTTAAATTCATCGGCGATTATCTCGACAAACCGGTTAATCTGCTTGTATTTATCGTATTTCGATTTTTTAACATTAAAATTGCTGTCAAATACCCCTAAATCAACTAAAGGTAGAATCGGCATGCCCTCTTCCAAAATATATTTTTTGGGAACATCATGGGAGAGGATAGTGTTGTTTTTCACTGCCGTTTTATGCTCATTTCTGAACAATTTCTTTTTCTTAGACACACGATAAGAGATTGTTTTTCCCTTTAATATGATGTTAATATCGCAAAACTCATATTTTTCCAACAACGATAAAACATCGCTCTCCAAGTCATGATATTCAATGTTGGAGTGGAAGGCCTGATTATTAATAATTTTCTCAATTTGCCATTTTCTGTTGTTTTTCAATAGCATAGGTCTAACCGTTGCTTTTTGAATTTCCTGCTTTGATTTACTTAATACTATTTTATTAATGTCATCTTTATTAAGACTGGATAACTCCTGTATTATCTCGCTATACATAATACTATCCTTTCGTATTTTTATAGATAAAAAAGATGCACAATGTTATATCGTCCAATTTTTCATTTCTGCAAATAGACTTAGCAATTCTTTGTTCTTAAAAGCTTTCGTTTCTCTTTATTATTAGTGTTAACACGGAAATAAAAATGCTATTTTCACTATTGGTTGCGCCCTGCAAGCGTGAGTAATTGCGCAGTTAAATGCAAATGTTTATGCAGCCATTCTAATTTGGCAATAACAGCAACGACAGTTACCCCACTTACTGTACAAGTATACGCAAACTTAGCAATAGAAATCAAGTATTGCTTGCAGAAATATCCTATGGTATCTACCGCATTCTGAAGTTTTTAAGATTTCTTGTTTGAGACTCCGAAAAGCTCCGGACTTGGCATCATGATATTTTAGTCCCGAGATTTATGCAAACCTGTATCCGTGGGCAATGGGAGGTTATTGCTATCCATAACCCAATGGAGTATACTGGCACAAAAAAGGAAAAGACCTCCTGTTAGGGAGACCTCATATTTTATCCAAAAATTGCATGCTTTGGATTATCGAGCACTAAATCTGAAATAAAAAAGGCAGCTGCCGCAAAATATTTATTTTATTTTGAGACAGCCCCATATCCGAAATCGAAACTTATGATAAAAACAACCACAAGGATTAACCCTTAAGCGCTGGCATCCGATTCAATAACACATACATACCGGTTGATGCTTCCGCTGGGGCATACCTTGATGCATTCACCGCAGTTATCACACAACTCCGGATTGATTTTGGCCAATGCTCCATCCATCGCTATTGCATTTCGCGGGCATGCCTTAACGCATTTTGTGCATCCTATGCAGCCCACATCACAGTTCTTTCTTGTTACGGCACCCTTGTCATAACTTCTGCACCTCACGGTATACTGGGAGTGCAGAGGCACAATCTCGATTATATGCTTGGGACACGCCGCAACGCATTTTGTGCAGGCTGTGCACTTGGATTCATCCACTATCGCTACACCGTTCTCTATGCTTATGGCCCCAAAAGCGCAAGCTTTGACACAGGTACCCATCCCCACACAACCGTAGGAGCACGAAGAAGGACCACCAAACAAGCTGGCAGCGGCAGCGCAGTCGTCAATTCCCGAATAGGAGAACTTAGTCCTGCATTTGTCATAAGTTCCGGCACACATCACTCTTGCCACCCTGGGTTCCACTTTATCAGCCTTCACTCCCAGTATTTCACCTATTTTCTTTGCCACTTCGTCGCCCCCTACAGGACAGCCGTTAACCTTGCACCTGCCTTCAACAACCCCTTCCGCAAAACCGTCGCACCCGGTTTGACCGCATGCCCCGCAGTTTGCGCCGGGAAGAACCTCTCTTACCTGTGCAATCCTGTCGTCCACCTTTACTTCAAATTTCTTAGAGGCATATGCCAGTCCCAGTCCAAACACCAGACCCATTCCACTGACGATGGAAGCAGGTATTATTATATCCAATAGCATTTAAATAACCTCCTAATATCAATTGACATCATGAAAACAGGCCTTGGAAGCCGAAAAAGGCCACTGAAACCAGCGCAGCCGCTATGAGGGTAATCGGCAAGCCTTTCAGCGATTCCGGTATGTCATTATACTCTATCCTCTCCCTTACACCTGAAAATATCACAAGGGCAAGGGTGAAGCCCAGGCCGGCTCCAAAGCTGTATACAACTGAGTTCAAAAGGCTGTACTCTCTCTCCATGTTCAGCAGGGCAACCCCAAGCACAGCGCAGTTAGTCGTGATCAGAGGCAAATATATGCCCAAAGCCTTATAAAGCGGAGGCATGAGCTTTTTCATTACTGTCTCAACCAACTGTACCAGTGCGGCAATCACCAGAATGAAGGCAATAGTCTGCAGGTACTCCAGTTTATAGGGTGCCAGCAGATACTCGTTAACAAGCCAGGTGGCTGCCGACGCTATGGTCATTACAAAAATTACGGCAACGCTCATTCCGATGGCCGTGGAAAGCTTCTTTGAAACCCCGAGGAACGGACAAATTCCTAAGAATTTTACCAGTACGAAGTTTTCAACCAGTATTGCACTGATTATAAGGATGATCATTTCCTTCATTATGCCCCTACCTCCTTACTGCCTGCACAGGCACCGCTCTTGCGGAGCTCACAGGACTGACATCCGGTCTTTGTCGTTTTCTTGCCGGATAATTTATTCAAAAGTCCCATGGTGATACCAAAGGCGAGAAAACCACCGGGAGGAAGTATCATGATGATGGCGGGATCAAACAATTTGGCGGTAACTGTAATGCCAAATATCGTACCGTTTCCAAGCAATTCCCTGATAGACCCGATAGCCATAAGAGCCAGCGTAAAACCAAAGCCCATGCCCATACCGTCAAGAACCGAAAGCCCCACGTTGTTTTTGCTGGCAAACATCTCGGCCCTGGCCAGGATGATGCAGTTTACGACAATAAGCGGGATGTATATCCCCAGGGCCTGGTCCAAATCCGGGAGATACGCCTTGAGCAGGAACTGGACGATGGTAACAAAGCCTGCAATTATGGTTATGAATGCCGGAATCCTAACTTTGTCCGGTATGACCTTTCTTGTAAGGGAAATAACTGCATTAGAGCCTATCAGAACAGCTGTAGTGGCCAGCCCCATGCCTATGCCGTTAATAGCGGAAGTAGTTACGGCCAGAGTAGGGCAGGTACCCAGAACGAGCCTGAAAGTAGGATTTTCCTTTAATAGTCCATTGGTAAAGGTTTTAAAAGCACTCATTTTTCTACCCCCTCCTTTTCCATCAATTCCGCTGCCACGTCTATTGCTGCCTGAACTGCTTCGGTCACGGCTTTCGTAGTGATGGTTGCGCCGCTGATGGCCTGTATTTCTTCAGGCTTTGATTTTTTGCCTTTAACTATGGACAGCTTTTCACCGGACGTCAAACCTAAGAACTGTGAGATGAAAGGTTCTTCCTTGGCTTTTGCTCCCAGACCCGGAGTCTCTCTATTATCTCCGATTTTAACCCCGGATACCTTTCCTTCCTTATCTACGCCTATGGTCAGAGTCATTTCACCGCCATAGCCTTTGGTAACCAAAGTAAAAACATAACCTACAAAATCTTCGTTTTTAAGTCCGCGGTAAGCTTCCTTCACCTTGTCTTTCGCCGCTTCTCCCCCTATAAGGGACTCCAAATCTTCTATCTTCTCAAAAGCTGTTGCTTCGGAAAGCACTGCTCTTCTGGCATTCTCCCTATCCAGCTTTGCTCTCTCCTCGATCACATCCTTTGTGACCGCATAGGTAAAAGCAAGAGCTGTAGAGACTGCAAGGCATATAATAAATAATACAACCGATGGTTTTAATATGTCACGCAACTTTCTTTTCACCTCCAAAGCTCACCGGGACAGTATACCTGTCAATCAAAGGTGTAAGTATATTCATAAGAAGTATGGCAAAAGATACTCCTTCAGGATAGTTCGTATATAGACGTATAATTCCGGTTAGCAGGCCGCAGCCGATCCCCATTATGACCCTGCCTTTGAAAGTGATGGGGGATGTAGTGTAATCCGTTGCCATAAAGAACGCCGACAGCATCAAACCACCGGAAAGCATGTGGTACAAATAATCTCCGGTAAATAACGCATTGCCGCCGAATATCCAGGTAAATAAAGCCAGGGTGCCAATAAAGGTAAGTGGTATTTCCAGAGTGATAACTCTGCGGTACACAAGATATGCAGCGCCCAGCAATATAGCCAGCACCGACGTTTCACCAATACTGCCTCCCACCTTGCCCAGGAAAAGATCCAGATAACTCGGCAAAGATCCTGCCACAGCTTCCTTCCCCCTGATCATGGCGAGGGGTGTTGCCGACGATACTGCATCGGGTATGATCCAGTTTGTCATCTGTACCGGCCAGGAAACCAGCAGTATTACCCTTGCGGTCAGAGCAGGATTCATGAAATTTTGGCCTAATCCACCGAACAGCTGCTTTACCAGCACGATTGCCAATACAGAACCTACAGCAGCTATCCACAAAGGTATTGTCGGGGGAAGGTTCAGCGCCAGCAGCATACCTGTAACCACCGCACTGAAATCACCGATGGTAAGGTCTTTTCCCAAAGTCTTGCATGCTATGGCTTCTGAAGCCACAGCGGCCAATACTGCAACCAATATGACCGGAATTGTCCTTGCCCCAAAAAACCATACCCCGGATACTGCAGCCGGAAGGAGAGCAATTACAACATCCAGCATGATCCTTGATGTGGTATCCTTGCATCTAATATGTGGTGAGGATGTCACCAGTAAACTGTTTTCCAAATCATTTTCCTCCTTTCGCAGCTGCCTGTCTGAGCTGAGCCTTGCCAAGCCTTATCGACTGTACAAGATGCCTCTTGGAAGGGCATACATAAGAGCAGCTTCCACACTCGATACAATCATTGATGTGCAAATTATGCAACTCATCCATGTTTCCCTTAAGCACATTAAAGTTAAGGGAAAGAGGCAGAAGGTTCATCGGACATGCGCTTACACACTTGCCGCACCTTATGCACGGACTCTCGGGAGGAACCTTGGCATCAGCTTCATCAAAAGCCAGCAGGGCATTGGTATGCTTCAATACCGGAGCCTGCAGCGAAAACTGCGCTATCCCCATCATCGGTCCGCCCATCAATACCTTGCGCGGTTCAGATTTAAATCCTCCCGTGAAATTAAAAACATCTTCCAACGGAGTGCCTATAAGAACTTCAACATTGGACGGATTTTTAACTGCGGAACCGTCAACCGTAACAATTTTCTTTATTAGAGGCATACCCGTCTTCATATGCTGGGAGATAAAGGATACGCTATTGACATTCATGACGATAACCCCTACATCCGCAGGAAGCTTTCCAGGGGGAACCTTTCTCCCTGTTATAGAGTAAATGAGCATCTTTTCCGCACCTTGCGGGTAGCGGGACTTCAGCTTTACAACATCAATCGTGCTATCCTCATCAGTTATGCCTGACAGCAGTTTTATCGCTTCGGGCTTGTTGTCTTCTATTCCTATCCAGACATGCTTCACCTCCAGCACGTCAATCAGCATTTTAATGCCGTCGATGATGCTGTCCGAATTTTCAATAATATGCCTGTAATCGGAAGTGATGAACGGCTCACACTCCGCCCCGTTTATTATAAGGGTGTCAACAGGTTTATCCGGTGGTGGAGAAAGCTTGACATGAGCAGGGAAGCCTGCACCTCCAAGGCCAACCAGGCCTGATTGCCTTATAATCTCCAGGAATTCTTTTTTGCTGGAATACTTGGGAGGAGTGACACTTTCATGGATTTCCTGTTTCCCGTCGGTTTTTATTTCCACAGTCATCACGCTGACCCCTCCGGGATAAAGCCTGGGTGAAATATCGGAGACCACTCCCGACACACTGGAATGAATAGGAGAAGACACATATTTGTCCGATGATCCTATGACCTGTCCGACCTTGACATTATCACCCTTTTTTACGACAGGTTCGCAAGGCGCGCCTATATGCTGCACCATGGGAATTACAACCTTTTCAGGAACACCCATTTTGACGGTACTGCAACCGGCGGTGTTCTTGTAGTGTGGTACCGCCACACCACCTTTAAACATATTCCTCATAGACATAATCATGACCCCATTTGTAATTATAATGACAGAACTATTGCTTTATATTGGTTTTTAAAACATCCAATCCCCAACCAAAACCTTTAAAATAGATGTTTCAATATAAATTATATAGTTCCAGGCAGAAGAAGATTAATATATTGTCTAATATATAATAACATACCGAAATGATTTTTTAAAGAGAAATCATTGTTAAAAAATAAACTAAGCCCAGTAAAAAAGCGGCTTCCGCCGCATCACTCAAGTACTTTGTATGCAAAAAACATAATTTCATTAAAATTTTTTAATACTTTTTGGTCACATTTCAAACATTCCTATTTTAAGAATGCATATGTTAGCATCAAAATTACCTATGTTCTTGCTTCCAAAACGTATATATAAAGTTCAAGATGGCTCCGGCTGATACTATAGCCTAAAAGTAAAGTTCCGGCAGAATGCTTCAGCGGGTATTTATTCAAAAATTATAAAAATGATATGTGCTTCTATTAAACTCGAATATTATACTTGGTATTACAAGACTGCAGATACAACTGATATATATCTAGAAAATTTAGACGCATACCAGACTTGGTATAAGGAATGTGAATAGTTAATTTGTTCTGGCGAAGCACATTTATGTCCAGATGTTAAACTTAAAACAGCTTAGGCATTTCCTCTCCGGGAATGCCTAAGCTGTTGCCTTCCTTTGTGTTCTTATCCAATCTATAAAATCACCAATTCCTTCACCGGTCCTGCACGAAACTGTAAAAATCGGAGCCTTGTCATTCAACGCCCGAACCCCTTTGCAAAAGCTGTCCAGGTCAAAATCTATGTATGGAATCAGGTCGCTCTTATTTAGTATCACCACATCGGCAGCTTCAAACATGGAAATATATTTGTATGGCTTGTCATGTCCTTCCGGAACGCTGGCTATGACCATCTTTATTCCCTCTCCCAGGTCAAAAGCCGAAGGGCATACCAGATTGCCGACATTTTCTATAAATAAAAGGGAATGATCTTTGATCTCCAGCTCCTCCGTCACAGCCTTAATCATATTTGCATCCAGGTGGCATCCTCCGCCGGTATTGATTTGCACCACCGGTATACCATATTTCTCAATTTTCTCCGCATCAATGCTGGAGGCGATATCCCCCTCCACCACGCTTATATCCGCTTCATCCTTTAAAGCTTCAATGACCTTGAGAATGATGCTTGTCTTTCCAGCGCCCGGGGATGCCATGACATTGAATACGGTAACTTTTTTGCTTTCAAAAAACCTCCGGTTTTCTTCTGCCAGCTTCTGATTCTCATCCATTATATTCTTCATAACCTTTATTTTCATAACCAGTTCCTCCCATAGCCCCATCCTTTATGCTTATGATGGGCAGATTTAGCTTAAAGTGCATGGACACCATCCTTATGGCAAACACTACAAAAATGCACAGGTATACATTCACAGTAACATCCAGGACGCCATACAGGAAATAAAAGGCCAAAGAACCAATGATTGAGGCCAGAGCGTAAATTTCGCTCCTGAACACAAGGGGAACGTCATTGGCCATGATATCCCTCATCACCCCTCCTCCGACACCGGTCAAAACAGCAGTAAAAACAATGCCAATTATCGGTACGCCGGCAAGGATGCTTCCATAGGTGGCAAGGACGGTGAAAACACCCAGCCCTATGGCATCAAATATTTGTATCAGCGTCTGTATTTTGTTCAGAAAATTGTATGCGAAGTGAACTATGACACAGGCGATAACGGTTGAAATGACTATTGTTATCAGATATTTCGGTTCCGTAAAAAATACCGGCAGTCCTTTTTTGATGATCACATCCCTTATCAGTCCGCCTCCGGAGGCAGTTATGGTTGCGAGAACAAAAATCCCAAAAAGATCAAGCTTGTTCCTTATTCCCACCAGTACGCCTGAAACCGCAAAAGCTGCAGTTCCTATAAGATCCATGATTTCCACCAGAAACATATTTCCCTCCACCAAAATATACTTATGACATTATATAGATTATTCATAAAACCATAAATTGTACTTAATTATAGTACACCATTTTGGCAAGTTTTCAAATATCTCCTTGAAGCATTGATTACTCAACTTCCATGCTTTCAATGTAAAACTCCTTGCCGACGCCGGTGGGAGTTCCCATGCCACCGCATTTGGGGCAGTCAAAGCCTTTCTTTGGCTTTATATATTTTTCGCCGCATTCCCTGCATTGAAACTCTGACGGGATTCTTTTAAAAACAAGCCGGGCCTTATGAGCTATCGTGCCCTCACTCAGTATATCAAAATACATCTGCACTGAATCATCCATGATGGTGGAGAGGTCACCTATTACCAGTGTTATCTCATTGATTTTCCCCGCCCCTGCCTTTTTCGCTTCCTCAACCGCTGTCCTTATCAATCCTTTTGTAACGGAATATTCATGCATACATCAAATTATCTCCTTCATAAAAAGGGGACATACCGAAAAAACAGAAGCCAGAATATAGAAATCAGGAACAGCAAGCTTTATGGTTTATCACCTGTTGGGCTAGCATATTTGAGATAGCGTTGTGGAGAGTTATTAGAGATAGTTAGCGAAGTGGAGGATAAGGCAAATCATCTGAACGAAGTGAATTGATTTGCCCCGCAACAAGCCTACTATCTCTTTAACTCGGAACTCCGCTATCGAAAAAGCTAGCACAAGGAATCGCTATCCAATCCCCATTTTCTGTTCTCTGCCCTCTGTAGTTTTGGAATGTCCCCTATTCTTCATGCAAATCCATCTCCCAGGATTCCTTCTCTCCGGATGTTGTATCGGAGTTAGGCTTCACTTATGCTATGACTCTGTCGTCGGATACGGCAGGTTTAGGCGTCTGAACAAGGATTGACTTTTCTTTCCGGTACGCCGCCGGGGTATATTGCTCATCCATATAAATGGACTTTTTAGGGCAAACGGAAGCACATTCTCCGCATATTACACACTTAAACGGATCGATCTCCCAGGTTTTTTCCGTTTTGTTAACCTTTATGGCCTGTGAAGGGCATTTTCTGCTGCATATGCCGCAAAAAATGCACTTTTCCATATCATTACCCCCAACCCTTCCCCGGGTATCCTTAAACGATGGCCTTTTATACAGAGGGTAATTCCGGGTTGCCGGCTTTGAAACCATATTCTTTAATACATTTCTTATCATGTCAAACATGCTATTTCCTCCTTTAATGTGGCGCCCCAATCATCTTTCCGTGCAGCTTATGCATGGATCTATGGTCAGCAAGAGTATCGGAACGTCTGCCAGTTGGCTTCCCGGCAACATTTTAAGCAGCGCAGGAATGTTTGCAAAGGTCGGAGTCCTTAACCTCAACCTGTCCAGGAATTTTGTACCGTTAGCCCTCATATAGTAAAGGACTTCTCCCCGCGGCTGCTCCACCCTTGAGATGACTTCGCCGTTGGGATTTCCTTTTACCGGGACATTTATCTCCCCTTCCGGGATTTTTCCAATGGCCTGCTTTATGAGATCTATGGATTGATACACTTCCTTAAGCCTTACCACCGTCCTGGCGTAACAATCGCCGCCCTTTTCCACCACAGGCTCAAAATCCAGCTCTCCATAGGCTGCATATCCGGTCATGCGGTGATCCATCCTTATGCCGCTCGCTCTGGCCATAGGACCCAAGGTTCCCAGGGCATGGGCGTCTTCCGCACTCAGAACGCCTACACCTACCAGCCTGTGTTTTACCGTATAATCATTTAAGAAAACCGACTCAACCTGTTTTAAGTCCTTGTATATCTCATCCAGCACAGCAGGAATTTTAGCCAGCATTTCTTCGCTCAAGTCCCTTTTGGTGCCGCCGATGATGTTGACAGAAATGATAACCCTGCTGCCCGCAGTCTCTTCCATTATGTCCATAACCTTCTCGCGGTTTCTCCAAAGCTGCATGAAAAGGCTCTCAAAGCCAAAGGCATCAGCCAGGAGTCCCAGCCACATCAAATGGCTGTGCATTCTGTGCAGCTCCGACCATATGACCCTTAAATATCTGGCTCTGTCCGGAACTTCCACGCCCATCAGCTTCTCCATGCCTTGGCAGTATGCCAGAGCATGCATGGCACTGCAAATGCCGCATACCCGCTCAACTACGAATACGTTTTGGGTGAACTCCTTTTTCTCTGTGAGTTTTTCAAGACCCCTGTGGACGTACCCTATGGCCGGTATGGCCTCCACAATTTTTTCATCTTCCATTACGAGCTTCAAATGCAAAGGCTCCGGAAGCACCGGGTGCTGGGGACCAAAGGGGATAACCGTCTTAGGCATTCTGCTTCTCCCCTTTCTTCTCAATTACTATTTGCCGCTTTGCCATGGGTGCATCAAGCTCATCGTCGGAAAGCAGCAGATGACCGCCATAATCAATCACAATATCAGTAATTTTGAGGCCGAAAAGCTCCTTCATCTCATTTTCCACCAGGAAGGCCCCAAAATATATTTTAGATATGCTAGGTATCTCTTCATCCTTGCCGACAGTCAGTCTGTAATTAATTAGTTCATATTCTTTATCAAAGTGATAAATCACATCCAAGGTTTCATTGCCGTTATCCACACATGTGGCGGTTACAAACCTGTAACCCTCGCTCATCATTTTCTGTACCGTACCGATGAGTTGTTCCTTCGGCATCTCAACAATATTTTCCATCATACCTTCCTCCTGCTCCGCCGCCCGTCCAATGCGGCGCATTACTTTATGCTCCCGCTTTTTTAAGCTTTTTCTTTTCCTCCAGCTTATCTGCGGCAAGCAGTATTCCGTCTATTATAGCCTCAGGCCTCGGACAGCATCCCGGAACAAATACGTCCACCGGGAGAACATTTTCCACTCCGCCCAGTACGTTGTAGCACTCCTTGAAAATCCCTCCTGTGCATGCACATGCTCCGACTGCTACCACAGCTTTTGGCTCAGGCATTTGACTGTATATATTTTTAAGGACCCTCTGATTCCTCTTGTTTACCGATCCGGTTACCACAAGTATGTCCGCATGCTTGGGATTTCCTATATTCACTATGCCGAAGCGTTCTGCATCATATATGGGAGTAAAGCATGCCAGAGTTTCTATATCGCATCCGTTGCAGCTGGTGCAGTCATAGTGCAGCACCCAAGGCGACTTTCTTCTGGATCTTTTTATTATGCTCATAAACCTCACCCTTCTTTTATCTTAAATAAAGCCATATTATATTCGTCATTGCTGCGCCTATGCCCAACAGCCATACCGCTTTCAGCATCCATTTCCATGTCATCCTGGCGCTTATGTTGTCAATCACGATTTCCATGAAGAAGCTTGCAGCCGCTATCAATATTCCTACCCAAAAAGGTTTTGCGAAAAACAAGGATATCAGACCGAACAGCAAAACAAGCTCATACCAGTGGGTCAATTCTATTATTGCCAGCTGCGGTCCTGAAAATTCAGTGGTCAAACCTTTGATTAGCTCCTGGTGGGCATGATGAGAAGCGGAAAAATCAAAGGGTGATTTCCTCATTTTTATCGTCATGACAAACAGCAGGGACAGGAATACCATGGGAAGATTATATAGCAAAGGTGTATCATGTTTTATTATGCTTTCTATCATGAAGCTCTTTGTTGTGAGATAGACTCCTACAACCATAAGCAGCATGACAGGCTCATAAGCCATGATCTGTATGATTTCCCTCTGAGCCCCTATTTTGCTATAAGGCGATCTCACGCTCATGGCCCCCATGATCAGGGAAACGCTCGAAAAAGCCATTATAAATATCAGCATCAGCATATCCTGTCTTAGCACAAGCATGATAAGGCTTGCAGCCATAAACAGAAAATGACCTATAACATATGCCATCTGGGTCTGGTTTACGGTGATGCCTTCCTTGCCCAGCAGCTTGAAAAAATCATAGAAAGGCTGAAATACAGGCGGTCCCATTCTATTCTGCATTCTTGCGGTTATCTTTCTGTCCAGGCCGCTCAGCAGTCCTCCCAGCAGAGGGGCAATAATCACTGCTACAGCTGAAATTCCAATATTATTGATTATAGCTCCCATACTATATTATCACCCCAAACATAATCAAGATTATTGCCACTGCGGCAAAATTAGCCCACAGGGTCATTTTCTCCTCTCCGAAAACGCCTGACATATAGTAGTTATGCACTACTACATTGTCTATTTTGTCTCCGGGGCTGGTAAATTCAATTCCGCGCCTGTCCTCCGTATTTTCGCCGCACAAATATGGCGGTTTCACATCCTCAGGCCTTGTCCTGTGCAAAAGGTAAGGTATTATCGTCATTATGGCAAATATCACCAAAAATAGCACTATTGAATCAAATCCGCCCACAATCAGGTTATCCGAATTATGCACCCATAATCCGCCCTGGTTTCCTGTCAGGGCGGTGCTGCTATCAACATTAAATAGCGCCAACTGCGGTTTTACAAACCTGTTGTATATGGGCATTATGCCCATGCTTGCCGCCAAAACCCCCGATACCAGCACAATAAGTGAACTTCTCACGGAGAAGGAAAGATCCTCCTTGTATAGCTTGGGTTTGTAGGACATGGTTAGTATGATGCCTATCCATTTTGCCCAAAAGGCTACTGTAAATGCGCTTCCCAGAATTATCATTACCAGAACCATGGGCTGTCCCACGGCAGCCTCGATAGCGAGCCACTTTGTCATCAGCACACCAAAAGGCGGAAGCATCATCGATACCATGCCTATAACCGTAATGACCGTCGTAAAGGGCATTTTTTTCATAAGCCCCTGCATGTCCTCAATGTCGCGGCTGCCTATACCCTGTTCAATGGTGCCTATGCAAAGGAACAGAAGGGCTTTGGAAACCGCATGGAATATCATGAGCAGCATGGCAGCGCCCAGTGCCGCATTGGTTCCCAGGCCTGTACAGCAAATAATAAGGCCCAGATTAGAAATGGTGGAGTATGCCAAAACTCTTTTCCCGTTTCTCTGGCTTATGGCTATTGCGGAAGCTACCGCAAAGGTAAATCCGCCTGCCACAGCCACAACATTTCCAAGCATGGTGCCGTTGTAAGCAGGAGCCATTCTTATTATCAGGTACACTCCGGCTTTTACCATCGTGCTGGAGTGCAGCAAAGCCGATACAGGAGTAGGTGCTACCATGGCACCCAGCAGCCAGCTCTGGAATGGGAACATGGCCGATTTTGTAAACCCGGCAAAGCACAGCAATGCAAGACCCAGAGGCAGCAACCCGCTCATGCCTGCTGCGTGCGGTGCAGAGGAAATTTCAGAAATCGAAAGGGTTCCGATATTTTGATAAATCACTATAATGGCGCTTAGAAAAGCTATACCACCCAGAAGGTTTATCCATAATGCCCTTACTGCATTTTTGACAGCCTGGGCATTTCCATCATGGGATATCAGGAGGAAGGAGCACAGGGTGGTTACCTCCCAGAACAAATACATCCATGACAGGTTATCCGTCATTACCATGGCATTCATGGCTCCAAGGAAAACATAGAGTATCAGGAAGAATCTGGGCTGTCTTGATGCCTTAAGCCCTAAATGATGCTCATGTTCCTTCATGTATCCTGTGGCAAAGATAGTAATGATTGGTCCGATCACTGAAATCAGGAGAATCATTATGAGGGACAGATAATCTATCACGAAGGCATTTTCCGGCTCCACCGGAACCATGATAATTTCGAAGATTGTGAAAGGTATGAATTGAAGCAGTGTCAATAAAACTATCAAAGGCTTTTTCAACGTAACGCCTATATAAGCTATATATGCCATCAATGCAATATCGAAGAGCTTAATCAACCAGCCGATATCAAAAGGCATACCCTCCATACTTATAACCAGCTTGCCTCCCGACTTAAGCAAAAGGACGGTAAATTCACCGGCTACACAAAACATAGTTATTGCAGTGATGCCTGTGATTATCTTCCTCCCAGCAGGCTTTTTTATATAATAGCAAAGCAACCCACTGAGCAGGGGAAGTAAAATAGCTATACACAATAATACATATTTACCCACATTATCTGCTCCTCTCCAAATATATGCAAGTCCTCATACAAGGATGTCCAAAACAGGGTATCTTAGGTAGTTCAAGCATATTCGTCAAAATGAATTTTACATACTGTATACAAAAACACATGTGATTAATTATAAGTACCGTCCCGATATAAGTCAATTTAGCCAAAAGCCTAATTTCAGTACAATTTCAGCCTAATTTCCTGTTTAAGTTGAACTATCTTGATTTTTTGACACTACTCGGCTAATCTTCTCTTTACTGATATCATGTGTCCGGTAACACGCTTTATCAGCGGATTTCATGAATGTACTAATGAACTTTGTATACAGTTATTATAAAGATGGGATTAAAAGCAGATATTGTATAAACTTGATTTTGAAGGCAAATTATTTAGATACGGTAGGTAAAATGCCTGGAGCTTTAAAAGCAGCTTTATGTATTAAAGGTTTTATAGTCTATATTCTTTATTGATTTTATTGGCCAGGTTTATGGCCTCTAGCCTTTATTGTATTGCCCGAAGACATTCAGGCTTCTAAAATGCTTCATAATTACCCATTTATAGAACCCTTACACCTTCCATATACCACCCTGTCTATGCCGCCAAGATCCTTTACAGTCCCTACACCATAGAAGCAATCCCTAAGCATTTCTGAAACCGCACCGGCCTGATTATAGCCCACCTCAAAGGCGATAAGGCCATCAGGCTTCAAGAAGTCCGGCGCCTCGGCGATAATCGCCCGGTAGAAATTCAATCCGTCCTCTCCCCCATCAAGAGCTGTGAGAGGTTCAAAATCCTTCACTTCCTTCTGGAGACCACCTATGTCGCCGGCAGGAATATACGGCGGGTTGGATACGATTATGTCAAAGCGCTCCCCTTTCAGGCTTTCGAACAGGTTGCTCCTTTTAAAATCAATTTTGTGCTTCACACCGTTTATTTCAGAATTTTCATATGCTGTTTTTATAGCTTCCTCCGATATATCAACGGCAGTAACATGACAATTTTCAATATAGTATGCAAGGCTCACCGCTATGCATCCTGATCCTGTGCCGATATCCAGGATTTGCAGTGCATGGCCGGATGGCCTGCAATTTTCTGCAAAAGCCATGACCGTCTCCACCAGCACCTCAGTATCATGCCTGGGTATCAACACATGGGAGTTCACATTAAACTCCAGCGACATGAATTCCTGGCGTCCTGTTATATACTGCACGGGCATGCCGGATGACCTGGAGGAAATAGCATCAAAAAAACGCTTCATGACACCGTCATCAAGATCATCGTCGCTGTGGGTATACAAAAACACCCTGTCACATTTCAGAACAGAACAAAGTATGACCCCGGCATCCACTTCCGGGGTCTCTATTTTTGCATTCCTCAATATTTCAATACCTTTGCTTAAAACATCCTTTAAAACCATAATACCACCTTACGTCGCTTATCAGCCGTTGGCTGCCGGTCGTTGGCAATTTATCCCCAACATTCCTTTACCAATTGTCCGCGTCCTTGTCCGGTACCAGAACATTGTTGAACGCGGCTATAGCCACCTCTATCTGCTTGGCATCCGGCTCCCGGGTAGTAAATATCTGAAAAAGCATACCTGGAGCATTTATTATCTTCATTATCTTCCACTCGCTGCGGCCGGCAAATTTGAGCACTTCATAGGACAAACCCGCCACCAGAGGAACTAAAGCAAGCCTTGTCAGGACATTAAACCAAATGTTTCCAAGGGGAACCACCGAAAACACAAGTATGCTCACAATCATCACAAGGAACATGAAGGATGTTCCGCATCTCGGATGCTTTGTGGAATACTTGCTGACATTCTCCACCGTAAGCTCCTCCCCATGCTCATAGCAGTGTATTGTTTTATGCTCGGCTCCATGGTACTCCCATACCCTCTGTATGTCCTTCATCATGGAAGCCAGCTTAAGGTACAGGAAAAATATAACTATCCTGACTACTCCCTCAAAAAGGTTGTATGCCACTGGATTTTTAAAACCTATCAGAGTGGCCAGAAAATTCGGCAGCAGCACAAAGAGACCTACGCTGAAAGCGATTGCAACCACTACCGCCGCATAAATGGCAGCGTCCTTGAATTTATTCCCCAGCAATTTTTCAATAAATTTTTCGAATTTGGAAGGCTTGACCTGCTCTTCCTCCACGTCATAAAACTCCGCAGAATACATCAATGCTTTCATTCCGAAAACAATCTGCTTTACAAAATTAACTACACCCCTGACGACAGGTACTTTGGACAACCAGTTTTTCTTAGGAAGGGGCTTTTTATCTATAACTATCTCGCCATCCGGCTTCCTTACGGCTATAGCAGCATTTTCCGGCCCTAACATCAATATGCCCTCAATTAAAGCCTGACCGCCTATACTCGTCTTCTTCATAATTTATTCTCCTCACTAACAAGACCAAAACCAAAACAACTAAAAACAAAAGGCTGAAATTACTTTCAGCCTCTAGTTTATCATACTCTTATGCATTTGTGAACCTCTTGCGGCTAAAACCACAAGCTCCCAACCTTACGATTGGAAATCCCTTTGTCGTCATCCTGTCAGTCTTTCAACTTCACAGGTGCAATTTCGGACAGCTCGCATCCTATAGCGTCCTTGCCCACATCTAAAGGAACAAGAACATACCACCGGTCATTCTCAATCAATTATCAGGGTTGTTTGTTAAAGCACGGCCTTTGCATCCAGTGCCAATTATTCTTTATCTTCAATACCGAATTTCTTCTTGAACTTTTCAACCCTACCGCTTGTATCTACAAACTTCTGTTTTCCTGTAAAGAAAGGATGACATTTTGAGCATATTTCAACATGCAGATTCTTTTTAGTAGAACCTGTTACAAAAGTTTCTCCGCATGCACACTTTACTACTGCTTCTCCGTATTGTGGATGAATACCTTCCTTCATTCTTTTCACCTTCTTTCAACTAGCCTTTATATTTAAATATATTTATATCTACTTATGTATTTCCTACAGAAAGACAAAAAGTATTTTAACATAAAAGCTCTGTCCATGCAAGTGTTATTTTTCTTTTTCCAAGAATGCAAGGTTGATGCCGTTTATAAACTCTTCATTGGTCTTGGTCTGCATCAGGCGGTTGATCAACATTTCCGTCACTTCCGCCGTACCCATATTGCTCATGGCCTTCCTTATAGCCCAGATGCTCTCTAATTCCTTCTGGCTTAAAAGCAGCTCTTCTCTTCTGGTTCCGGACCTGTTAATATCTATCGCCGGGAAAATACGCTTTTCCGACAATCTTCTGTCCAGATGCAGCTCCATGTTACCGGTCCCTTTGAATTCTTCAAAAATGACATCATCCATTCTGCTGCCGGTTTCAATAAGAGCTGTAGCCATAATGGTAAGACTTCCACCGTTTTCAATGTTCCTGGCTGCTCCGAAGAATTTCTTGGGCTTATGCAGAGCTCCCGGATCAAGACCACCGGAAAGAGTCCTTCCTGTTGGCGGTATAGTCAGGTTATAAGCCCTGGCAAGCCTTGTGATGCTATCCAGAAGGATTACTACATCCTTTTTCTGCTCTACAAGCCTCTGTGCCCTTTCCAAAACCATTTCAGCAACCTTTATGTGATGCTCGGGAACTTCGTCGAAGGTGGAATACAACACATCACCTTTAATGTTCCTCTGCATATCGGTTACTTCTTCCGGCCTTTCGTCTATAAGCAAAACTATCAGTTCTATTTCAGGATAATTAGCTGTTATTGCGTTGGCTATCTTTTTCAGAAGAATGGTTTTACCTGCTTTAGGAGGGGAAACAATCATTCCGCGCTGTCCCTTCCCTATAGGCGCTATCAGGTCAATCAATCTTGTGGACAACTCCCTTGGCGTCGTCTCAAGGGTTATTCTTTGATCGGGGTATATTGGCGTAAGATGCTCAAAAGGCACTCTCTTGGAAGCGACTTCCGGCGGATCTCCGTTAACGCTCTGAACGTATAAAAGCGCCTGGAACTTTTCTCCTTCTTTTGGTATCCTGCCTTTTCCCTTTACCTTGTCACCGGTTTTTAATCCAAAACGCCTGATTTGCGAAGGAGAAACATAAACATCTCTTGACCCTGAAAGGTAATTATCACTTCTCAAAAAGCCATATCCGTCGGGCAGAACCTCCAGTACCCCTTCCACAGGATCATCGCTCTCGATCTTTTCGTAGATGGGGGTTGGATAAGCCACCAATCCTTCCCGTCTTTGCTCTTGCTGCCTTTCAACAATCTTTTCACTTTTCTCAGCTTCTTTTTCCGGCTCAGCCGCCAGCTTGTTTTCTGTCTTTGTTTCAGCAGTTTGCGCCGTTTTTTCTCTTCTAACCCTTTCTCTGGTCTGAGGCTCCGCTTTAGCCTGTTCACCTTCACGCTGTTCAGTCTCGGCTTTCACATCCTCAGTCTGTCCGGCTTCCGGCATCTGAATTTCTATTTGCTCGGCAACGGGTGCCTCTGCAGCAGTTTGCTCCGAAGCCCGCTCTTCAACAGGCTCTTTAATCTCCAAATCTGCTTTGGAAGTATCTTTCGGAGATTCCTCCTCAGCCTTTTCCGGCTCAGTTTTTTCCTCTTTGGCAGCCTTTTTCGACGGTCTGCCGCGCCTTGTCTTTTTTACCGTACCGGCTTCTTCCAAAGCCTCTGACGGTTTTTGCTTATCTTCATCCTTGACTTCTTCTTTAATTTCTTCTTTTACTTCGGCAGCTTCAACTTTATCAGCCTCCCGGCCGCTTTCAATACTTCCGGGGTCTTGTTTTGCCGCTTCCTGCTGCTCTTCCACCGGTATATCGGCCTTTTCAGCTTTGGAAGCCGCAGTTCTTCTTCTGCGTTTTACAACAACCTCCGGAACCGCCTCTTGTGGCTGTTCCTGTTCTATATTTGATTTATTGTCAACATTCTCAGTTTTTCTGCCTTCTTCCAGAATTTTTTCTATCAATTCATCTTTTTTCAGCCTCGAAATATTCTTTATATTCATCATTTTTGCAATATAACGCAAATCTTCCAAAGTTTTTCCCTTAAGATTAATATCTTCCATACTCCACCGCCTTAATAAACTTTTTCTATATATATTAAATATAACGGGATTTCATATATAATAGATATAACAAGTGAACCCTTACGAAATTAGAAATAATACCTATGGGGAGACTTGTGAATACCACTGATAAAATTATAACATCAAATATATTTTTTGTCAAAACAACTTTTTGTCCAGCTTACCGTCCACCTTGCCATACAAGCAACCTCAGCAATAATAACCTGAATATATAATTACCCATCATGTAATATTATAAAACCAATTACTGCAAACTATGTATGCATTTTTGCCCATTCTCCTTCCCTTCATGCCTTACTTTCCTCACAGCCAAGCAATATTTGATTTGAAGAAAGCAATTTCTTCAAATCCTCGTTGGAACCGGTTCCAATTTCAATACTTCTTCCGCATATACTGCATTTTAACAGTATTTTCTCTGTAAACAGAAAAAGTTCAATGTCCCTGTTGCCACATGTGCAATACAAATTGCCCTTCTCTGCGATATCATGGATTTTATTCAACGAATCAAAAGCCACTTGGGTATTTTTAAAGTAGCTTTCATATCCCAGCATATCCACCAATTCGTCCAGTTCCTCTTCAACTCCGTCAACTTTCTTCCTCACCTCATGGTCGTTGCCGACAAAGCATTGCTGTATGCCAGTAATAGGGCAGTTAAAAACCTCAATGCTTTTTGAAACCATCTCCCTTCTGCTCACATTATATGTATGCTCCCTTCCGCATGCGATACATCCTACCCTGAGCGCATATTTTTTCGGGCTGTCCTTTAATATGACCGCACTGCATTTCCCGCACCGGCATTTTAATTTAAGCTCTCTTTTGTCCGGCAGTTCAAAGACCGATATGTTAAAGAACTCATAGGTTCCGCAGAAATAACATTTATAAGCTATGGTTATGTTGGTATCAATAAGCACGCTAACACCTCACATAGGCGAAAATCATTCAACACATTCCTTTTTCATAAATCTATGACCGTGGATATCCAATAGTTCAAATCAAAACTGCAAAAATGAAAACATTAGCAACTGAAAGATCAAAGCTTTCTTAAGAACTTCACAAGGAGTGTTTCTGATATTGCACAGTTTATCTTAAATCCTACAGTGTATATTCGCCGGATATTCCAAAATTCCTCCTTGGAATGATACATATTATATGATTGCCAAATATTTCTCAATTAATACAGGATGGTGCTCACTTTATATAATTTCTTTGGAATTGCGGCAAACTGGCGAAAATATTTTTTGAGGCATCCTTAAGACACAAAAAACCGGCAGGCTGCCTGCATTGTAGCAGGTGCCTGCCGGTTTTATATTAGGCTGTTATACGGCCCAACCATTATTCGATTCAATATTTTGCCTTATACCTGAAGGTATTTGTATATGATAATTGCAGCCTGGGCACGGGTGAGTTCGCCCTTGGGATTGAAATATCCGTCATATCCGCTGATAATATTCAAGCCTTGAGCGATGGATATATATCCTATGAGATCAGGATTGATTTCATCCTCGTCCTTGAATATGCTCTTGTAAATGCCTTTAATGTCTGCAACCTTATCATATTTCAATGCCCTGATGATGAATTTAACACTGTCTTCTCTGGTTAAAACCGCATTCGGAGCCTTCTCTCCTTCTCTTACTATGCCTTGTCTCATCATATAAGAGTACAGGGCATCCGTTTCCTTATCGCCGCCCCTTTCAGATACGGGTACATAGTAATCCTGCAGGGTTTTGGATAAAAGGGTAAGGAAATCTTTCTGGGTTATGCTGTCATTAGGCCTGAATTCATTTCCATCGAGGGAAATTCCATAGGCTGCGAGAATTTTTATCTCATCTTCGGCATAATGCCCGTCTATATCGCTGTATTCTGCGACCTTCACCTCTTCATACGGTTTACCGTCGTGATTCAATATTGCTCCGGTTTCAGGATCGAATATCCAAGGTTTCCTCGTATTCAAGGCATAGACCAGCTTCACTTCCACATTGTTATAATCCGGAGCATAGATTACTTTTTCATACAGGCTATTGTTATTATTATAGACGAACTTATATTGGAGCTCCAAGCCCAGATTCTTAAATAATGTTTCATAAGCTTTATCAGGAGTAACATTATCTTTTACGGCAGGGAATTTCTCATCAAACCATGTCATATCAAAGCTGTATATCCGGCCGTTCACAGCGTCATATCCAACCCTGAGTGAATTGTCCGGGAAGGGTATGCCGTTCACCATTCTCGTATATACCAGGCTATACTGAAGGGGTTTTTCTTCTTTTCCGTCTTCAGCCAATGGTATGACTATGCCTCTGCCGTTTGATCCTTCATATTTTGTCTGCTCAAACAGATCCGGCTTAAACTCCTTAAGGAATTTCTCCGCAGCAGCTTTTGCATCATCCTCATCATACTTGGCCTGCGCTTTTGCATCATAAGGCATGCTTGTATAGAAGTTCATTATTTCTTTTGTTTCCGCATTTATGCTTACATTGACATATCTGTAATCTCTGCCATCCTTGTCTTCTTTTGCAAAGCTGAGACTCCACAGGAAATCTTTCCTGTTCGGCCAAGCCCTTGAAAGCCATGCATTTGTGAGCTTATATTCATCGGTAAGGCCCAGTACGGATAATCCTCTTGCAACCTTTTCAGCATCATCCTTGCTTATCAGCTTGGAGGCTTCTTCCGCTGCTTCCAGCTCCTCAGGGCTGAGAACTACTTGTTCTACTTCAGCAACAGACTTTAATGCCATGTCGGCAGTTGCGCCCATTCCTCCGGCAAATACGTAGTAATAACCTGTCTGGATCATTTCGCCGGTCAAGGCATCTATGGCATACATGCTGTCATATACCGGAACATAGGCAGGGAATATATTGATTTTTTCATTTTCGTAGTCATAAGAATATTTGTATACCAGCTTCAGGCCCATTTTTTCCTTAAAGGCTTTTTGTGCAGCCTCCGGAGCTATTGCTTTGCTGCTGTCCGGGAATACCAGGCCGTCATTCCAATTATAATAGTAATATCTTACTTCACCACTATCGCGGTCTACTGTAATACCGATATTGTTTTCATATAACGGAAATCCCTTTTCTGTCCTGTAAAAAGTGAAATAATAATCAGAACTCATGTATAAAAGCTGGTTTTCATCTTCCAACTTAACATTGGCAGCCGCTTCGGGATTGACCTTTTTTACAAAAGCTTTTGCAGCCTTTAAGGCATCATCTTTGCTGATTTTGGGAAGCTTTTTTCTATCGGAATAATTGTAAGGTTTATAATGCTCATAGGAATATATCGTGCCCTTCTCATCAGCCGATACCATTATGCTTCCTCCGAGATCATCCTTGCTTTCCCATCTCAGGTACCATATCTTTTTACCATCCTGCTGTGTGTAAACGTCATAATTCTTGCTGAAGATAAAATCCTCGGGGATGTCAATCTTTGACTTTACACCTTTTATGGCCGCCTCCAAGCCTTTGTCAGACTCTGCGAAAGCCTGCATCGGCATAAGTGAGACGAAAAGCATAGCCAAAGTTAAAAACATTGCAACATACCTTTTCATCCAGTAACACCTCTTTAAAATAGTTTTACTTATTAGACTTGGTTAATCATGAAAAGTTCCATAAAATATGCCAAAGATTCAGGATATTTTATACATAATTTACTCATTGCGCTGGCATTTTCTAATGCACAAGCTCCGAGTCAAGGAAATAGAAGCGATAAGAAGCAAAATGGCACAACAAATTAATTTTCATAAGCATTGCATAAGTGATATAATTGGTATATATCACATATAAGAAAGGCGGTTTCCTATGAACGGATATATTGATTATGCAGTCCAACAAGTGATAAATCTTTGCAATATACCCAGCCCCACCGGTTTTACAAAGCGGGTGCAGAATTATCTTGTGGAAGAGTTTGTTAACCTTGGATATAAGCCTGTTTTGACCAATAAAGGCTCCGTACTTGTTGATCTCGGAGGAAACGGTGATGTCCTGGTGCTGGCTGCCCATGTGGACACTCTAGGTGCCATGGTACGGGCCATCAAGGATAATGGCCGGATCAGAATCTCAAAAATAGGCGGGTATCCAGGAAACTATATTGAAACTGAAAATTGCATAGTCCATACAAGGACTGGTAAGGAATACTCCGGAACGATACAGCTTGTAAATCCCGCAGTTCACGTAAATAAGGATGTCTCGGATACGAAAAGGGATGATTCCAACATGGAAGTGGTACTGGACGAAAAGGTGAAGTCAAAGGAAGATGTTTTGAAGCTGGAGATAAACACAGGGGATTTCATCTCCTTTGATCCAAGAACGGTGTATACCGCGAGCGGATTTATAAAAAGCAGGCATTTGGATGACAAGGCCAGTGCAGGAGTATTGATCGCCCTTGCCAAATATATAAAGGATACCGCCCCGCAATTGCACAGAAAGGTTTATCTGCTTTTCACCACCTATGAAGAGGTAGGTCATGGAGGCTGCTCCGGACTTCCGGACAATGTGAAAGAAATGATATCGGTGGATATGGGTGCTGTCGGCGACGACCTTCAAGCTGATGAATTTAAGGTCTCCATTTGCGCCAAAGACTCCCAGGGACCTTATGATTACGATATCACCACCAGACTGATTGAACTGGCAAAAAAGAACAACCTGAATTATGCGGTGGATATATATCCTTACTATGGCTCGGACGTGGATGCCGCGCTTTCTGCAGGATATGACCTGAAACATGGTTTGATAGGTCCCGGAGTGTCAGCATCCCATGGATACGAGAGAACCCACAGGGAGGGCATAGGAAATACGCTGTCTCTCTTGAAAGAATATGTGGAATCTCCCTGATGCAATATTAAGCAATATCATATTGAAAGGAATTGATCCATGAAATATTTAAAAATGTCTGCATTTATACTTCTTTATATGGCAGTATATTTTATAATCTCCAACTATATAGGATTTGTATTTGGAATATTCTACATGATAAAAGAGATTATAGTGAACCCAGATGTCTTTTTATATGGAAGTCCGGATGCGTTTATGGACACCTTTGTTAAAAACTCTGTGTGGTTTATGGCCATTGCAGCTTTGGTTTCCTTCCCGATATACGCATTCATACTGTGGCTTCGCAAGCAAAACATTTTTAGGGTTTGCGGCTTCTCCGGAATATCCGTCAAAGACATGGCAATTACAGCCTTAATGGGAATATCCCTGAACTTTGTAATAGAATATCTGGTAGCCATATCATCATTAAATGATCTTTCCCCTTCCGTACAACAGATGTTCAGCCAGATTTTTGACGGCAACAGCTTTGTTGTAATTCTCATCGCCATCGGCATCGTCGGTCCGTTTATAGAAGAAGTGATTTTCAGAGGCCTGATATTAAATGAATTAAGACGCAATATTCCCTTAACTGCCGCAGTAATAATTCAGGCAGTCCTGTTTGGAGCATACCATATGAATCTCACCCAGGGCATTTATGCAACCCTCCTCGGCATTATCCTTGCTCAGGCTTGCATCAAAATGAAGTCCATATGGGCTCCCATCCTCATTCATATGCTTTTCAACAGCACCAGCGTAGTTCTTGCAAAGCTCATCGACCCGTATATTCTGATGACCTATCAGTATTTTATACTGGCGGGCAGTGTCATTCTGCTGGTGTTTACATCCATACTCGCCTGGAGGGGCAAAAAAAGCATAGTAAACATCTATTGACATTTGATTAATATACAGAACCGGCGAAATGCTTTGTCCGCCGGTTTTGCATATTCTATTCCATGTCCGGTTATACCTGGCTTTATTTGGCTTATCCAATACTTTCTATTTCCTCCGTACCCTTAGGTACACAATTTATTGTTCCGCTTTTCCATAAATCATTTGATGTCTTTAATAGCCTTTTCTGCAAAGCTCGTATCCGACAGTTTTTCATAAGGAACTGTCTCATCCAGCTCTCCTGCCGTCTGCATAACCTCCTGCAGCAAGTCAAAGGAAGCTTTCTTGAGGATCGGGTCCGTGTTCCATGCCTCTATTTCCTTGTATCTTTTTGTAACCATCTTCAGCAGATCAAGATCGGTATCCGGGAAAAAGGACTGGATCGCTTCCGCCACTTCCTCCGGAGTATGCTCCTTCACCCATAACTGGCCTTTGTAGATGGCGTTTGTAAACTTCTGTATAGTATCCTTGTTCTTGTCTATGTAGCTCTTTTTCGCATAGTAGGCCGTGTAGGATATTTCACCACTGTCCTTGCCTATGGAAGTGAGCACATAGCCTTTGCCCTCTTTTTCCACCAGTGATGCCGTAGGCTCAAACAGGGCAACATATTCAGCATCAGTTCCGGTGAAAGCTCCTGCCATGACCGAGAACTGTATGCTTGTATCAACGTTTACATCCGTCCCCGGCATTATTCCATGTTTCTTCAGGACATATTCCAGGGTCATGTTGGGTACTCCGCCTTTTCTTCCGCCGATTATGGTTTTGCCTTTTACATGGGACCAGTCGAAATCGGGGTCCGGATCTTTACCTACCAGGAAAGACCCATCCCGGTTGGTAAGCTGTGCGAACACTATCGGATAGTCTTCCTTGCCTTCATTGTATACGTAGATTGCAGCCTCCGGACCGGAGAACCCTATATCCACCTGATTGGACAATACAGCCGTCATGACCTTGTCAGCTCCCTGCCCGGTGGAAAGCTCAATCTCCAATCCCTCTTCTTTGAAGAAACCTTTGCTCAGCGCAACATATTGAGGCGCATAGAACACAGAACGTGTAACCTCACTAAGCCTTACCTTTTTGGGTCCCTCTTCCTTGCACCCTGCCAGTACAAAGGAGAAACCAACGGCAATAACAAGCAACAGTGCAATAATTTTTTTCATTTTCAACCCTCCTATTTTATTTATAACTTTGTACCATTTATGGCTTCAAAAGCTTATGCTTTCTTAAAGCATTTTCATTGGAATTAAATCTTTTTGATTTCACAGATGTCTGCCCTAAAAGGCGCACCTGTCTTTTAAAATCCTGGAAAACTCCCGGTTCAATCAATGCCCATTGTTTTTTACCAGAAGCTTTTCAAGATAAGCCACTCCCTGATACATCAAGGTAGCTGCAATGGCCAGAATTATCACGCTCGTCATTACCAGATCCAGTTGGAACACCTGGCCGCCGTAGATGATAAGGTATCCCAGGCCGGCTTTTGACACCAGGAATTCTCCCATGATAACACCTACCCAGGACAACCCTACGTTGATCTTAAGAGAATTTATTATTGTTCCGAAATTGGCCGGGATCACTACCTTGGTGAGGATCTGAAGCCGGTTTGCCCCAAAGGTCTGCACCAGCTTTATCTTATCCTGATCCACCGTAAGAAAGCCGTTTAAAACCTCCATGATGGTTACGATAAGGGATATGGCCAAAGCCATAACTATGATGGAGCCAGGCCCCGCGCCCATCCATACAATGATGATGGGGCCCAGGGCAACCTTCGGCAGGCTGTTCAGAACCACCAGATATGGTTCCAGGACTCGGGAAAGGAACTCCGACCACCATAAAATTATGGCAATCACAGTGCCGGTAATGGTTCCCAGCAGGAAACCCACGATGGTTTCCAGGCATGTTATACCTACATGCTGGAACAGTTCTCCTCCCTTATATAGGTTTTGGAATGTCTTCACCATCCTGGACGGCTGGCTCGTTATAAAAGGATCTATGAGCTTTAAGTTTGCAGCGATTTCCCAGGAAATAAAGAACAATACCAAAAGCGCTATTTGTGTAGTCAAAATCGCCGTTTTCCTTAATTTCAGCTTGCGTAGGTATTCTTTCCTTTCTTTCGAAATTTCATTTCTTATGCTATCAGACATGTATATCCAGCTCCTTCCATATAGCATTGAAGTAGTACCTGAACTCAGGAGCTTCCCTGCAGGACAGTGGACTCCTATTTTCACAGTCGAACTTTATCTCGTGTATATTTTTAACTCTGGCGGGCCTACTGGTAAGGACGATCACCCTATCAGCCATGCTTATGCTCTCTGAAATATCATGGGTTACAAGAATAGCTGTCTTGTTCTCCTTTTTTATAATCTTGTATATATCGTCGGTAACCGCAAGCCTGGTCTGGTAATCCAGTGCGGAGAATGCCTCATCCAGTAGCAGTATTTCGGGTTTTGTAGCCAGGGTTCTTATCAGCGCAGCCCTTTGCCGCATCCCTCCCGACAGCTGATAAGGATATTTGTCCTTAAATTCATAAAGCCCGTATGTTTTTAACAGGTTCAGGGCATATTGCTTGTTTTCATCCGTCATTATCTTTCTGATCTCAAGCCCCAGAAGGACATTCTGAAGTATGGTCCTCCAGTCAAAAAGATGGTCCTTCTGCGGCATGTATCCCACATCGCTGGAAGGGCCCCTCAGACTCTTGCCGTTTATCAGTACATGTCCGGATGTGGGCGTAAGAAGCCCGCATATTATTGACAAGAGCGTAGATTTGCCGCACCCGCTGGGGCCGACAATGCTGATAAACTCACCCTTTTTTACGGATAGGTCGATATTTTCAATTGCATTGATTTCGCCGTTCAAAGACTGGTACTTCATTCCAAGGCCGTTGATTTCAACTATGTATTCCAGCGCAAACACCTCCTGCAAACAATTGACGAACATGAGCCGAATTTCACTATACAGCAACCAGCTCAGCCTCAAGAGTTTATCCTTCACCACCAATATATTACATAGGGTATTAAAGGGTGCGAAATATTTCAGATGTTAACCATGATTTGCAAAGGTGTAAAATGGCTGATATCAAGGATAATAGGACTTTAAAACAGGAAATGAGTATTAAATGCTTTATTACAATGTGGTAAGAGTAAAGCCTTCTGAATTAATTGACGTTTCAACAGATACTATGATGTTTCAATTCCAATATGGCACGATTAAAGCCCACTGTATCGATGCAGATATTTACAAAAATGATGAGTTTCAATTCCAACATGGTACGATTAAAGCGGTTAAGCTATGTGTCCTTCCCGAAAGTGTTTACGCGTTTCAATTCCAACATGGTACGATTAAAGCATTGCCATTTATATCACATCCTCAGAAATATCTTCATGTTTCAATTCCAACATGGTACGATTAAAGCACCGACGGAAATGCGCATATTTCAAGGCATTCCGGTGTCGAAAACACTTATTTTTGCAATGAACCTCCAGTCGTGCAAAAAACACTGTACCTTCATGATTTCATTCCCTCTATAATAGCAATTGTACCATATTCTTCATAAGTTTTGAATAAAGTTATCAGTTGGGATTTTTTCTCTGCCTATAACGCCTTTTGAAAGCCATCTTTTTTCCGAGACATAAAAATTCTAACTGAGTCCGATTGGGTTATTTTTGTGTATTGTAAAATAAAAGTACAGCAAGTTGCCACGTAAAAGTGCAGCAGCTTGCCAAACAAATTTGAGAATATTTTACAGTAAATATTAATACAACTTTCACTGCGGTTGATTTCTATCGTCAACGGCAGGCATATTTAGCTATTCATGATTTTGATAGAAGAAAAAAACATTGCCAGCACCCAATTAAAAATAGTACCCTTTAGTTGTCAATGCTAAGGGGGTACGGAAAGGATGCTAACAATGGCTGATATTAAGTATATCAAAGATTTATCGGATAAGAAAGGCTTATCCTTACGAGAAATTTCAAGAATAACCGGTTTTAACTTCAGAACTGTCCAGAAATATGTGGATAAGGATGATTGGTCAAAACCATTAACCAGAAAAAAGAACAGCAAAAGTGTACTTGACTCATTTGCAAAAACTATTGATGAATGGCTGGAAGCCGATTTAAAGGCACCAAGGAAACAGAGACATACAGCCAAAAGAATATATAATCGGCTTAGTAAGTTATACAAAGATGAATTTACTGTATCATATCGAACTGTTGCCAGATATGTAGCAGAAAAGAAACGAAAACTATATGGAAGCAATGAAAGCTATATCCCGCTTTATCATCCTGCCGGGGAGGCGCAGTTAGACTTTGGAATGGCAGAATTTGTGGAAAACGGGATTCGATATGAAGGCTGCTATGTGGCCATGTCTTTCCCATACAGCAATGGCGGTTACATACAGGCCTATAAGGGAACCAACATTGAATGCCTGCTCCAGGGTATGCAAAATATATTCAATCACATGGGACGAGTTCCCACCTGTATATGGTTTGATAACGATAAGGCTGTTGTAAAGAAGATATTGACTAACGGTGAGAGGGAAGTTACAGACGCATTCAACAGATTTCGACTGCATTATGGTTTTGAGAGTAATTTCTGCAATCCCGACAGTGGGCATGAAAAAGGGCATGTGGAAAACAAGGTAGGCTATTCAAGAAGAAATATGCTGGTTCCGGTGCCGGAATTCAAAGACCTTCAAGAATTTAATAAGAACCTGCTGATCGAATGTGATGAAGATATGCATCGTAAGCACTACTTAAAAGATATCCTCATTAAAACTCTGTTTGAACAGGATAAGAAAGCAATGAAACCTTTGCCAAAAGCTGAGTATGAGATCTACCGTCTTGAGAAAGTGAAGTCCGATAAATACGGGAAAGTGAACTTTGAAAACAGAAAATACTCTGCCAGTCCTGAGCATGCTCAAAGGGAGCTTTTTGTGAAAGCCAATGCTTTCAATGTCTGGATTCTTGATGATCAGTATCAGGTTGTTCAATGGCATAACCGATTATATGGAAAACAAAAAGAATCTATGAAATGGGAACCCTATCTGGTACTGATGAGTAACAGACCAAATGCCATAAAATATACCGGCTTTTTTCAGCAGTTGCCCCAAACATTGCAGGAGTACCTTTCTGGCTGTGATTACGAGCAAAAGAAAGCTACCCTAAGAATGCTGAAGAAGATGGTTGCTAACAGTGAGCTTGAAACAGCAGTGGATGCTTTTAACTACTGTGTTCAAAAAGGTATACAAGACTTGGATAGTATATGGGCCCGTTATTACAGTATGGTCTTCGCAAATGCTCCCATACCTGATATTGTTGTGAAAGATGAAATCCCTTGTCTGTCATATGAGGTGAATAACTCAATCTACGACGACCTGCTTGAGAGGGGGCTTCCTCATGCATGAACTAATTGCTGCCTACTGTAACACTCTAAAACTTGGCTCAAGAATTGCCAAGAATTATTCGCAGATTGAGGCCGAGACCCATGAGGAATTTCTTGCTAAGCTTTTGGCTATGGAAATAGAGGCCAGAGAACTCAATCGTAAAAATGCCCTGCTGAAGCAAGCGCAATTTGATGTCTTGAAAACCTTTGGAGACTTTCGGTTTGAAAAGATGAGTATACCCAATACTATCGATGTAGAAGCTATTAAAACAGCTTCTTTCGTTGACAAAAAGGAAAACCTGATTCTCTATGGATCTGTTGGGCTTGGGAAAACTCACCTGGCTACGGCAATGGGTGTGGAAGCCTGTAACCGTGGGAAAAGGGTAAGGTTTTTCCGCACATCTTCACTTGTTAATCAACTATTGGATGCCAAAGCTGAAGGAAGCCTTAAACGTTTTATGAAGCAATTGAATAAGGCAGATTTGATTATTTGCGATGAATGGGGTTTCATTCCATTTGAAAAAGAGGGAGCGCAACTTTTATTTCAGGTTATATCAGACTGTTACGAACGCAAAAGTCTAATTATTACTACTAATTTAGAATTCAGTAAATGGAACAGTATTTTCTACGATGAAAAGCTAACAAGCGCAATCATTGATAGAATTATTCATCACAGCCACTTAATTGTATTTGAAGGTTCAAGTAATCGTTTAGAGAACTCCTTGATGAAAGTACGATAAAAATTCATACCTTATATTAACAAAATTGGATTGCTTGGGTGCTGCATTTTTCTTGTCATTTTGATGCATTTCTAGTTGACAAAACACAGTTATTTTGCATTGCTACCATATCAGTAATGCAACTATATACGAGCGAATAAAGACCTACCGAACTCTCAGTAAATCTATTTCAAAAACAGCCATTGCTGTAGGATATCCTATCTCCATAAACTGGTTGGACCATATCGAACGCAATTCCAACTTGGTACGATTAAAACGATGGAGAAAGGATACCCATTGAGTTATCAAAAGTTACTTTCAATTCCAACTTGGTACGATTAAAACCTTGAACACACGAGAGAGGAACGCACGACGACAAGCTTTCAATTCCAACTTGGTACGATTAAAACTATATCCAACAATTGCTTTTCTTCTTGATATACAGCTTTCAATTCCAACTTGGTACGATTAAAACGATTCCGGCACACAGTCCAAGCATAAGATTAACAACTTTCAATTCCAACTTGGTACGATTAAAACGGTTGGGCAGGGTAATTACTGATGATGTGGCTTCTTGCTTTCAATTCCAACTTGGTACGATTAAAACAATAGTAACCCTGTGTTAACTTTCAGGGTGGTTAGGCTTTCAATTCCAACTTGGTACGATTAAAACTATCGGATATAAGAAATAATAGAAAAGAAAAATCAAACTTTCAATTCCAACTTGGTACGATTAAAACACCGGCGGGAATCCACATATATCAAGGCATTTCGGCGTCGAAAACACTTATTTTTGCAGTGAACCTCCAGTCGTGTAAAAAACACTGTACCTTCATGATTTTATTTCCTCTATAATAGTAATTGTACCATATTCTTCATGAGGTTTAAATAAAATGTCAGTTGTGTTTTTCTATCCCCTTAATACATTTCAAAGCAATTCCTTTTACGGAACACGAAAATAATCACTGAGTCTTTATCAGGATGTTGTAGATAATTATATATAATTCATACAATGAATACCTGTACTTTCCATGTGTTTTCCATTGGTATATATCTTGTTATAAAGAAATTTTCAGTAAAATTCTATATGGCTCATGATTCAACACAATATAATAAAAATATAGCTGAGAGTACTTTATAGTCAAAAGTCTCCCAGCAACAGGACCAGACCAAGGATGCATACTTAGCATGATCTTTCGTATAAAGTATAGTTTTTATTAGCTTTCACCATTTTATAGTTTAAATAATATAACTTCTCTAGCCTCATAGCCTTTTGTGTAGAATATGTGTTGACATTATCAAATTTTGCCTTGTTATGAAAATCATCCATACGAATAATCATTCTGTCATTTCTAGCAATTAAAGAAGTCTCATCAAAGTATCCACTGTATTGTTCATCTAACTCTTCTATCCTCTCAGCTTTTATAAATTGAAAGAAGCATCCTCTCTTACCAAAATAATTTATCCTTTTAAATTTATCAACATAATAATCAACTAGTTTTTCATCCACAGCTACAGCAATAGCAATATCGCCATTATAATAAATAAACTCTCTAAAGCCTACTGTTGAATCAAAGGCAATATCAGGATTCTTTTTCTTTTTATCGCTATGAGGCTCTTTTTGAATTTTTATAAAACAGTTATTGGCACATATGTATTTAGGAAGCTTAAACTGAATGTTAAAACTCTTTATTGTATTAAACCGTTCAATCGCTTCTTCTACAGAGCCGAAAGTAATAATAGAGTTCAAAAGGGCCATTTTTATGCTATATGGTGATGGACAAAGAAGACTCTTGGCTGCAGGATTGGTAGCATCACTTCTTCTTAATGAGAAAAGCGATACTGGTCTGTAAGTAATTTCAAGCCACATAATCAGCCCTCCTGTCTGCTCTCCTTCACCTTATAAGGCTCTCCTTCATTAATTAGGTCTTTCATAGCATCTGCAAATTCCGACAAGCTATTGAATCTCCTTAACACTATATTTTTTTCATTATTTTCAGGCTCTTCTTTAATATCTAACGAATTCAAAGCATCTGCTATTCTTTCTATTTCTTCTTTATAGTCCGGATTAATAGCACTGATTAACGGTGCAGGGGTTGCGTTTTTTGAGATGGCTAATACACCCTCAAAATTTACCACATGAGGATTTTGAGTGTTTCTCATAGCTCCTTTTGTTTTCAAAAAAGTATATAGTGTTGACTCCAGAAGAGCTTTATATCTTTCTAATCTATCATTGTCATCTATACTATAGGTTCTCGTGATCTCATTATACCCTATTCTGTAAATATCCAAATTGCACACAAGTGCATATTCCCCTGAGTTTGCTGGCCTATGAAATATGTTCTGTCCCTGATTCGAACTCTCGTCTTCTCCCTCTGACTTGGAGCCAGCATTAGGTACTAATTTTACGTGAAAATAGTTTTCTGTAGTTGTCTTGTCTGGAAGTCCTATTAACCATCCATATTCGCTGCACGATTTTCTGGGAAGATTGCTGTTATTATTAGTAACCAGTATACCCTGCATATCATCAATTACACATTTTTCTAACAGCAAATCCATAACTGTTTGCTGATCTTTACCTTTAGATTCCTCGCTAAAGACCCTGTCCCCACTTATCCTGTTTGAATTGAATGTAGTGCAGGCATTACATAATGGTAGCCCTTTTTCCACGGCAATATTATATAGATGTTCTGTTTGTACGTGTTTCAACATATCTCCGCTTATGGCATTGACTGTGTGGATTTTACCCTTATCGTCCACTATGGTAACCTGCCTTGTAAGTATTTGGTTTCCTTCTCCGCCTTCATTATTCAAGGAATGCATGTCCAGTGTGATTTTTCCACTTATCGAAATTGAGCTTATTTTCATCTTTTTGCTATCTTTATTCATCATCTACATCATCCTCCTCGCTCACTTTGCTCATTTGATCATCCAATTCTTTTCTTTCTAATGAATATCCATAAGCGCAAAGTAATTTTGCAATTGTAGTACAATCATCATACTTATCAATCAATTCTATAATATCTTCCAGATCCTGCGTCTTTATGGTTGCTCTAAGCTTATGGGTACCTTTAAGTTCCGGATGTTTTTCTGCCACCCTTGCGGCTTCAGCATTGTAGGATGCAATAAAATCTGATAGATATTGAATAAATTGATCCTTATATGGCGCTTTTCTCTTCAGGTCAAGGGCCATACCATACCTTATTTCATATTTTATTCCGTCATCTTTGTCTTTTGCGTACTGTGCTGAGATTGTACTATTTCTGATTGCTTTCGCAATATTGCAAAAGCCTTGGTTTTTTAGAATTTCACCATAGTTCATCTCTTTTAAAAACACCTCCATACAACTTAATGAGAATGGTCTAACATAATATTCTTCCTTTGATATCTTACTCATTAAAAATTCGCTATACTCTACTATAAAGTCGAAGAAATATTCAATATTGCTTCCTGATATGAACTGCCTATAGTTTTGGAGCATCTTTAATATACTGTTTGTCTCATCGGACTTTGATGCTGAGATTCTTATATTTTTAATTACATCTAGATGGTCATCAATAATATTTATCCACTTACCCGCCTCTTCTTTGTTATTAAATGCTATAAAATCAGGTGTTTCCAAATATGAAATATTGGTAGGAGAGTAAGCTTTACCCATGTTTTTTAGATACACAGTGTATAGCCCTGATACATAGCTGTCTGCATGCTTTCTTTTAGACAGTTCCTCATCGATATAGTTTTCACTATGCTCTATTAAGGTTTTACATAGCAACAGAAGCATTGTAATGTCAAGTCTTACCGCAGTCATGCCTGTTACGATAGGCTTAAGGTTTTTATAAACGGAAGTATGCATAGAATAATTCATATTCTTTAGATCCAAAACATAAATCTTGGCATCCCACTTTTTAGGTCCAATCTTTATATCTTTTACAATCATCCCCGAAAACATACCTGCCAGTTTCACGTACTCCCTAAGCCAAAAGGCTTTTATTGGTCCTGGTGATATAGAATTTGCCTTAGTACTTGCAGCTCCTTTAACCTTATCAGGATTGACTGCCTGAACAGCATTAACTTCAACTATATCTCTTAATTCCCCACTTCTTATAAGCTTTTTTAGGCTTTTCTCCACCTCATCCTGGTTTTGAAAAGGGGATGCATACAACATTAGTACGTGTTTCACTATTTCTTTATAGTTTGATTTGTTATTGTATACATTTTGAAATACAGTTTTATAAGTATCCAAAGCTTTCAATTTTGACGGGTTTAATGCTTGCAGTATGTCCCAATCATCCCTAGGCTTATTCTCACTGTTATCCAATTGCTGTTTTAGCTTCAAAGAATAAGCTTTATAAGCTTTCTTGTCAAGTTTCGAACGTGCTTCTTTTAATTTTAATGACTGTTCTTTCCTTTCTTCATTAAAAAGCTTTGCTCTGTTTGCTTCAAACTCATAATCTATAGAATCTGGTATATCTGCATCATCACCCTTGGTCTTTATATAACGGAAAAGGTCTATATATCTACAATTTCCAACCATTTCTTCGGTTATTGGCCTTTTCAAAGATATCTCATAGTACACGCCTCTATCTATAATATCTACACTTCTCTCCTGACGTAACAATCTGCTTAAAAGCAATGCAAGCCCGTAAGCTTCCAGCATATTAGAGTATGTTCCGCTATCTTTTAAGACATAGTATTTATCCTGATACACATTTTCACCTCCTTACTGTTCGCAGGCTTTTTGATCACATAATCTCAGTATTCTGGAAAATATAAAATACAATATTGTATCCATGCTTTCATTTACATCAGAAAATGTGACCATATAGGACTCCAAAGATTGATTGTATGTGTTTTTAAATAAATATTTATTCCTTTTATCTATATCGTTATATAAACTCGGGCAATAGGTTTTTATAAGTTCAAATATTTCTTCTACACTACTTTCTGGAACAAAATAGCTTTCACAACTATCATTCATCGGAGAATGGTGTCTTGCTATTGAAGAAACCATAGCTATAACAATCTCATCACAGATAGTCTCTGGAGCTATGGCATAGCACACCAAGGCCCCTATCCCTGCATGATTTGGAAGTCTTGTCTTTTCATCGCCCTCATCCCAGTCGGTATGAGCAAGTATCATGTCTTTCGGCGCCGGTGCTTTTTTTGCTTGCCACTCATGAGCTTTCTTTTGCCATGCCAAATTTAACTTCCCATAATCATGTAAAATAATCATGAAGTTTATTATCTCATCTATACTTACATCAACCTTATTCCTTTCCCATATTGAATTAAGAGTATTTATCACCTGAGGCCTTAAAAGTTTCTGATAAACTTGAATCATTTTTTGGACATGCTCTCTATAAGATTCCAACCTCATGGAGTATACTTTGTCATCACAGACTTTCTCAAGCTCAACCAGTTGAGTTTCACCTGTCTTTTCAAAGTTCAGTCCAATATCCTCGTCATAAAAAACATATTTCGGATTTACTATAATCCTGTCATATGAAAATAGTATATCTTCATCCACTCCTACCGTGGTATAAGAGAAGTCGTTTTCATCATCAAGGCCAAAGCTGTCTTCCTCTATCTTCTTGATAATCCAGTCTTCTTCATCTTCTTTATCTATCTTCTTCAACTTGCTTATAAGTGAATGTTTATTTATTGATACACTGTCCACAAAGTAAGGATTTCGAATTTCATATGGATTTGAAGAAATTACTACATTGAAGTTCTCAATTTTTCTTATCAGATCAGTGGCCCATTTTCGTTCAGGTTTAATCCAGCAATCTTTGATACGCAAATCTCTGTCACCTGATCTGATAGTTTCATATATTTCAAGTTCTCTTTGTGTCAGTACCTTGTTAATAATCTCCTGTCCCAGATAAAAGTCCATGTTTTTTCCCTGAACTTCATTGAGTTCATTTAACGTTTTCTGTGATATATCTTTATTATAGGGTAGGTACGTGCCTTTCTCCTTATCTATGTCATATACATATATATCAGCTTCTTCTCCTCCATATCTTGCAGCTCTGCCAATCCTTTGGAGGAACGAATTTATTTCTGATATTTCCGTATGCATTGTATCGCACGTAATATCTATACCTACCTCCACAACCTGGGTAGATATGAGTATGGCATCACTATCTGATTCTTTGCTAAAAAGCCTTTTTATATCATCTTCTTTTTGCATTCTGTCTTTCTGATAAAATCTTGAATGCAAGCAAATCAGACTGGTGTTGGAAAACCTTTCATTCCCTTTGATTTTCTCTTTGAGTTCTAAAAACAAACTCTGTGCTCTTTCTACAGTATTACAGAGCACGATAGTTCTCTTTTTATGCTTTGATATTACATCGTCAGCCTTTAATTCTCTGTTATATGTGTGAACTATTCTGTATTTATTTACATTGCACTGAAGCTTTGCATATTCATCAGGGCTGACTGATACTCTTCCAGCGTTTAGGAATGTACAAATTCTATCAACCATCTCATTCGAGAGTGTTGCGGTCATTAGACAAAATCTTGCTGTATTTTTAAACATTCTGAGTAGGTTTATGGTCGTACTTAAAGACCTTTCCCAGTCCAGAAGATGAAATTCATCAAACACATGATAACTGGAAACAAATGCTCCTGCATTTATATTACACTGTCTATTAGGGAGTGCAAATGGTATAAGTAATGCCGAACTCAATGACTGGTCAACCGTAGTAAAAATTATATCCCCTTCAAAATAAGGATCCTCCGGTGTTTCTCCGGTCTGTATGGTAACTTTTATTGAGGGATCATACTTAATAAGTTTTTCTTTCACATCTTTATAAAGTGAATTTGCAAGCACCCTAAGTGGCAGGGAATATATCAATTTTGCAGGAAAAGGTATATTTTCTTTTTTGGCTATTATAAACGGTACAACTGAAGCCCATGTTTTTCCACACCCAGTTGGTGCCTGCATAACAACATCTTCTCCGTTAAGAACCTTTCTGCACATATCTACTTGAAAATTATATGGTTCAAATTCTGTAATATTATAAAAATAGTCTCTTATTTTTCTTTCATCCAACATCACGCACCACCTCAATCATGCCCATTCCCAGGCTATTTCTATCTCCTACTCCGCATTCGTATGCTGTTGCAATAAGCTCAGGGTTTCCGCATACCTCAAACGGTGCAAGATAGCCTTTTATTTTTATTCCCTTGTAATCTATAAGCTTGCCTTTTTTATATTTATCAACATCTGTAAACTTTACTTCAAACTCCGTATCTTCTGGCTTTTTCCCATGAAGTATCTCATATTTTGAAATGATGTTTGCCCTCAAATTTTCTGTAAATCTCTTATCCTCTATATAAAGATCCTGTCTTTTTAATCTTGCATTTTCTTTTAAAAAGGCTGTGGAGATGGTTATAGGTGATAAGCACATAAATTTCATGCATCTTGAAAACTTAGGCTCTGCCATAACCTCTATATTTATAACTCTGAACATCACCTTGTCTATTCTAATTTCCGGGTATCCCGTAACAGTTTTAACAAGAGATAAAATAAATTCTTTCATAGGTGATGTAATATACAGTACAACTTTTCCCTGAATACTCATACAAGAACCGTTTATCTCATATTTTTCAGGCTTAAGCTGGGAAAAGGTGAAAAGCTTATAATGCTTATTATTGATTTCATATCCTTTTTCATGAAGAAAAGTTGAGTATTTGCTGTCTGATTCCCGTATAAGGTTATATATCATTGAAGAAAGTGCATAGTTGTAATTTAAATCTATAGTCTGCTTGCCAATGCTGTCGAGGGTCAACTTTATTCTCATCTTTACCTCCTGCCTTACCCTGATAAATAGATACAAAGAAAATCAAGTTTTCTGTTTTCTTTACGCTTATTCATTTGTAAGTAAGCAATCTCAAGCGACTTTTCAAAATCTGCTGGAGATTTGTATCCAAGTTTGAGTGAAGCCATGTACGGTTATAAAAACTCTATATAATCAAATATTGGCACACGAGCTTCTGACTTTGTTTTGAACCTTGTCAATATAAATAAGTTCAATATTTAGTGTGACAAGATAGATTCCATGCAAGCGTTGTCATAACAATTTCCTTTGCGGCTCATGTTTGATATGTAATCATATTTCTTCAAAAGCCTTTGATATTTATAGTTTGTATACTGAGTTCCACGATCAAAATGACGGATTATACCTATTTGGTTATAGTTTTCAATAGCCTGTTTTAGAGCTCTTACTGCAAGTTCTTTAGTTATTGTGCTTTCCAAAGTCTAGCTAACAACCTTACGATTAATAAATCCAGCAATTGTAGCAAGGTAAGGCAGCCTTCATCTATATGGTATGTATAGCCTTGAGCTTTCCCTTTGTCTTTATATTATTCTCTTTCATTATAAGCACTACTCGGTTTTTCTACATTAGATACCTTAATTCTTAGGACGTGTGTAATCCTTGGCCTTCCATATGTTTGACGAGTATTGATGAATATTTACTTAATTTTCTCAACCAGCCTCTCGTTTAATTTGTTACGGTTGCTCTTAGGATGTTTAATCTACGTGTAATAGCCGCTCCTTGCAACTTCAAGTACCTGACACATCTTCCCCACCCGAAACATAGAGTGGTATTTACATATAAAGAAATAGGCTACTTCTGGCATCTTGCGAAGATTGCAGTGGCTTTTTTTAGAATGACATTTTCCTTCTCAAGGTCAGCAATGCGCTTTTTAAGTTGTCTCAGTTCCTCATCTTGAGGTTTTAAGTTACTACTGTCATGGAACGTATCATCACTATGCACTTTGCATTCTCTTACCCATCTGCGAACTGTATTCTCATGGATATCAAGTTCTTTTGCTACACTTGAAGCACTGCATCCCTGTTCTAAAATTAGGCGCACAGCTTCAATCTTAAAATTTTTATCAAAGCGTTTCATTGATGGACACCTCCATATGTTCTGGTTTTATTATACCAGCCATGTTCTGTGTCCATCAAACCGCAGTAACTTCATCCAACCGCTTTTATAAGTCATTATGGTTTATTATTTCTATATTTCCTCATTTTCCCTTCTTTATTCTTTATTTTATGAGTTAATAATTATAATACGGTATAAAAATAAATTTCCTATAGTATTCCCTCAAAACATATATTTCGACTCCATCTTGGTATGATTAGAACGAAAGAAAATAACTTTAAAAGATATGATAAAATAAGGTTTTAATTCCAATATGGTTCGATTAAAACAATACATAGTTAATAATTAAAATAATTTCAGTTCCAATTTGGTACGATTAAAATTTATTTTATCATATTTTATGTTGTGTGCATAGGTATGTTTCAATTTCAGCATGGTACTGTAAAACTTTGTAAAAATAGCCCGGATTATCCGGGCTTATTTTTTGTTGCAATTCCAATATGGTAAGATTAAAGCAAGCATATTTTAATGACGTAATTAAGCTTGTCGTTGAGTTTCAATTCCAACTTGGTACGATTAAAACTATGTCTTTTAACCTCACCATCTTTATTTATCTTCATGTTTCAATTCCAACTTGGTACGATTAAAACGAGATTATAAGATAAAACTTTTACTTTAACTTAAAGGTTTCAATTCCAACTTGGTACGATTAAAACCAATTCTACTAATTCACCCTCAGCAACTATTTCCATGTTTCAATTCCAACTTGGTACGATTAAAACACCGACGGGAATACACATATATCAAGGCGTTCCGGCGTCAAAAACACTTATTTTTGCAATGAACTTCCAGTCGTGCAAAAAACACCGTACCCTCATGATTTTATTTCCTCTTGGATAACAATTGTACCATATTCTTCATGGTATTTAAATAAAATTGTCAGTCGAGTTCTTTTCTCTCCCCATAATGCTTTTCGAAAGCCACCTTTTTTCCCTAGATGTGAAAATTATCACCGAATCCTCATCTTCATCGATAATCTCCCTAAGGTGGTTTTTTATCTTCAGCATTTGAGCTTCTGTTACTTCCCCTTCAAATACCGAATTCTGTATCCAATTGAGGTAGGAACGTAAGAATTTCAATACTTTCGCAACTCTTTTCTCTTTAACATCATAGACAATCAATGCATACATATCTTACCACCACATTTTAAATCCTTCATAACTCTGATCCCCGGTCAGATGTTTTATAAGCTTATAAAGTTCCAGTCTGATAAGCGTCCTATAGCTTACATTCTTCTCCAGATTTCTGTGTTCGATTACAGAATTCATCTTCTCGTCAAATTCCTTTAAAAATATCTGCTTGCCTTTATCATTGAGATAACAGTAATTAAGCTCTTTTAAAAAATGATCTTCTGTTATCATGTTATTGTTTATAAGCTTAAAAATAATTCTATCTACAATTATGGGTTTAAATATCTCACTTATATCAAGACTTAAGGAGAACCTTCTCTCTCCAGGTTCATGAAGATAACTTATAGTTGGATTTAGCTGTGTGTTGTAAATCTCCCCAAGAACTGCAGTATACATGAGTGAATTGCCAAAGGACATTAGTGAATTCATAGGGTTGTCCGGCGGCCTTTTTACTCTTTCTTCAAACTCAAACCTGTTATCCGTTATAACCGGAAACGCATCATAGTAAATATTTCTGATGCTTCCCTCAAGTCCCATGATTGTACCTATATCAAAGGCAGTCACAAACTGGTCTCTAATAGCTTCAATTTTCTCTATATGTTCCTGAAGAACAGGCTTTTTGCTAACATAGTGCTTTAAATTTTTGACTATGTTATAGCTTGCAGAGTATATCATCTCTCTGGCTATATAAACCCTCTGATCATATTTAAGATAATTTTCAACCTGCTTTACAATCATGTATCCGGAATTCAGTTGCTCCCTGGGATAGAATGTACCGGCGTAATATCCATAGTAATTAAACAGATGCATGGGAATGTTGTTTTGAGATAAAAAGTTAACGGCTTTACTATTAAAGTCTACCTCACCATAAACATATATGTTTTCAATATCATTTACCGGTATAACCTTTTTTCCCTCGTCATTCTCAAAATATATGGTATTATCTTTTCTTTTTAGCCTACCGCTTTTCAATATATAATAATTTCTTTTCATTTTCTTCACCCCTAGCAAAAACAAAGTTCAAGGTAACTACAGCTTTTACATTTTCTTTCCTTTATCATCTTTGGTGGTCTCTCTAGCTTCTTGATGCGGACAATCTCTTCTATTGCTTTTTCAAGTTCTTCCTTGTCGCTTTGTGTTATCTCTATTATTTCTGTTTTTCTGGTTTTGGGATAATGGATTACTCCTTTTTTACAGTCGATTCCTTTTTTATTCAGATAATACAGATAGTAAAGAAGCTGATACTTGGACGCCATATCCATTGCTTTTGTCAGTTTGATTTCATGAACCGCAAGTTCTTTGTCCACATAATCAAGCCTTATTGTGTTATCTATTAGTATTTCTGTCCTTTTTCTGTTCAGACTATTATCATGGGTTTCCTTACCGATTTCCACTCTCACAGAGTTCTGTTCCATGGATATACCGTGGGTAAAAAACCATAGCTTTCTTGGACAAACATATAAATAATTAATTTCCACTCCGGTTATTTTTACGCTATTACCAAAAAGATCCATAAAATCCCTCCTGGAAGATTATGGACAAACCTGGCATAGTTTATGCAACAAAATTGCATTGATTTTACTATATTATTCAGTAATGAAAACAATAAAGAGATGCTATGCTTTCAGCGCATCTCTTTCCATGATAACTACTGTTGTAGATATATTAATTTGGATTGAATTAAGCTCAATTCCAATATGGTACGATTAAAACTGTAAAACCTGCCCTATTAAAAGATACCTCCATTAGTTTCAATTCCAATATGGTACGATTAAAACTCCGGTAACAACGTATCAACAAGGGCAACCAAAATAAGTTTCAATTCCAATATGGTACGATTAAAACACCGACAGAAATGCCCATATTTCAAGGCATTCCGGCGTCGAAAACATTCATTTTTGCAGTAAACCTCCGGTCGTGCAAAAAACACTGTACCTTCATGATTTTATTTCCTCTACAATTACAATTGTACCACATTTTGCATGAGGCTCAAATAAAATATTAATTGCCTTATCAGATGCTCATATAAATTCAAAGAACCAAGGATGCGAAAAAAGGCCGCCTTTCGGCAGCCTTCTATGCTTAAAATATTACACTCAAATCAGCCTATCCTTTGATATTGATTAAGCTCGATGAAAAACATCGAAATCAAAGAATAACTCCATGACAAAACCTAAGAAACTGGTCTTCCCACCAGCGCCTAGACCTCGAGGGCTCCTTCTCTGAACTTGGTGAGATAATTCATGCAAAATTCGTCTATACCCAGCAGAGCCTCTCCTGCATATACAAAGGACATGAGCTTTTTGTCCAGGGGATCAAGGATTGCTCCATCCATTCCCGCAGCCATTGCAGCTATGAGAAATGCCTGGTTCATCAGTTTCCTGGCCGGGATTCCAAAAGATATATTGCTGAGCCCGCAGGCTATATGAACTCCGGGGAATTCCTTTTTAACCTGGCGTATGGTTTCAATGGCGACAGTTCCATAATGGGACCCGGTTCCTACCGGCCTTACCATCGGGTCGATATAGATATCGCTTAAATCCATTCCCTCTTTAGTAAGCTTTTCAATAAGCCTTTCGGCTATCACTACCCTGTCCTTTGTTGTCTCAGGCATCCCGTTATCATCCATGCACAAAGCTATTATGCCGGTTTTATATTCTATCGCGAGAGGCATTATGGAATTAAACCTCTCTTTTTCATCGGTTATCGAGTTGATGATGGGTTTGGAATTTTTGTTCGCCTTAAGAGCCCGCTCTATAGCTACAGGGTTTGGGGAATCGATGGAAAAAGGTGCATCCAGCACTTCCTGTACGGTATTGATCAGCCATTCAAGCCTCTCCGGTTCCTCTTCATGAAACATACCCGCATTTACATCTATATACATTGCACCGGCTTCATACTGTTTTTTAGCCAGCTCCTGTATAGCCGCAGCATCATAACTTTCCATGGCGGGTCTGATGGATTTCAGAGTGCTGTTTAGTTTTTCACCAATTATTATCATTGTTACGCCTCCTTTTATATTTGGATTTCATCGTATGCTTTTCATCTTAATGCTTTAACTGCCCATTACTCCGGATAAACGCCAGGCAGCCGCCAGGACATGTTTTGCAAGTATAGATGTGGTCACCGTTCCTACCCCTCCGGGTACCGGAGTGATCATGGCAACAGTCTTCTCCACATTATCGTAATCCACATCTCCGCACAGATTGCCATCCTTATCCATGTTGATGCCTACATCAATGACTATCTGCCCGGGAGAAACAAACTCCTTCGTAATCATCCTGGCCTTTCCGGCCGCCGCAATAAGTATGTCCGCCGTACGGGCAGTGCCTCCAAGATCCCTGGTCTTGGTATGGCAAATAGTAACTGTGGCATTCTTTCTAAGAAGCAGCATTGACAGGGGCTTGCCCACCACCAGGCTCCTTCCTATAACTACAACCCGTTTTCCGGAGACATCAACTCCATAGTGCTCCAGCATTTCCATTACTGCTTCCGGAGTGCAGGGAGCAAATCCGTTATCGTCGCCTTCAAAGACCTTGGCTACATTTACAGGACTGAAACAGTCCACATCCTTGTCCGGGCTTATAACATATTTAATGGCATTCTCGTCTATATGCTTGGGCAAAGGCCTGAAAACAAGTATGCCATGTATGCCGGTATCTTCGTTCAGCTTCCTTATTTCATCTTCCAGCTCTTTCTGGGAGATGCTTTCATCATATTCCATAACGACGCATTTTATGCCCAGGCCTTCACACCTTTTGACCGCACCCTTTTCATATGCAAGGTCGTCGGCTTTTGCCCCAAGCCTTACTATGGCAAGGCAGGGGGTAACTCCGTGAGACTGCAATTCTTCTACCTGCTTTAACATTCTTTCTTTCATTGAGGCAATTACATCCTTGCCCTTCAATATCTCGGCCATAATGACCTCCTTTCACAACTTGATTACCGGAATCGTTCATCCATCGATATTAGCCATGCCAATACATTTCCACATAAGAGTATCCGGTTTGACATTGGAATATATGACAGCTTTCTTGCCGTCAAGGTTAATTTAGGCTATCATGCCAGCTAATTTAAAATAGTGTGCTTCCATTGATGCTGCTGCAAACTTCTTCGCTTAGAGGGTTCGGTGAATGCCTATAATCGTCCACCCAACAGGATGGCCTTCATAATAGGCGTTCCTTCATCCCCCACTGCAAAAGCTATAAATATTCACTCTTAGCCAAATTTATTTTATGTATACCTAATGCATGCCTATTTCCTCAGGCCGCTCTCCACTTCCATGTAAACCGCATCGGCTCTCTTTATTCCTGACTTTAGCATTTCGTCGACCCGGGAGTTGATTTCATCGGCATATTGCCTGTCCTTCATCAATTTTGTGTTTATGAAAACATTCAAGGACGCACCCATCAAGGCAGATTTGCATAGCAGCACACCTACCCCCACATCGCTTATGGCTATCCTGCTCCCCTTTGTAGCCAGCTCTTCGTGAAGGGCTATGGCCTCCATAGCCTTTTCCATTATCTCAACGGGAACACTGCAAGCCATCCTCAGGGCGTTTTCCATTATTTCGTCCCTTTTCCGCTTCTCCTCCTCAGTATTTTTAGGAAGCCCATAGGCTTTAGAAAGCGGCTCAAACACTTCCGCATCCTTGTCTACCAGGGAAAGAAGCTGCTCCTTAAGCAGTTGTGCCTTTTCAAGTATTGCTTTTATATCGTCCTGAACGCTTTCGTATTTCTTTTTTCCCAGTGTCAGATTCCCTACCATGCTGCCAAGAGCGGTGCCCAGTGCTCCAACCAACGCGGAAGCGCCTCCGCCTCCCGGAACCGGAGCTCCTGACGCAAGGGCATCGGTAAATTCCTTGCAACTGTATTCTATATACACCAAAGCTCACCTCTCCAATACTACACGGGTACATACGGCCTGCTGCCCTAACAGGTTAACAGCATCCTGCCGCCTTTCGGTTGTCTTAAGGCTGAATAATAAAGCAGCCTGCCGAATGCTCCCTGACTTTCAGCTTATTAAAAATTCCGTCCTTTTCCTAAGCCATCCATCAAAAATGTCCATTATCCTCTATTCTCTTCTTCTATTTTTTACTTTTATTTTCTTTATCTATTCTCACTTATCAATACCTTTTCTCTATGACCTTTTCCTGTCCTGGCAATTACTCTGCCCATTGCCACCCACCGGTCTTGCTTTTAAATATCCATGTGCCTTTCTCTAAAACAGCCCGGATATTCTGCCGGTGGAATCCACATCTATTGACTCTGCGGCAGGGACTTTGGGGAGTCCCGGCATGGTCATGATATCTCCGGTCAGCACCACCACAAAACCTGCTCCTGCCGAAACTTTCACATTTCTGACTGTAACCCTGAAATTCTTAGGCCAGCCAAGCTTTTTCGGATCATCGGAAAGGGAATACTGAGTTTTTGCCATGCATACAGGCAGGTGTCCAAAGCCCATCTCTTCGAGCTTGGAAATTTCTTTCGCAGCAGCCGGCAGGAAATCAACGCCGTCTCCTCCGTAAACCTCCCGTACAACAGCCTCGATTTTTTCCTTAATCGGCATCTCATCGCCGTATATGAATTTGAAATTGCTTTTTCCTTCGTCAGCAAGCCTTACAACTTCTTTTGCCAGCTCTATTCCGCCTTCCCCGCCTTTGGCCCAAACTTCGGAGAGGGCGACATTGGCGCCATACTGCTTGCATTTTTCTTCTATCAGTTTCAGCTCCGCTTCGGTATCCGTCGGGAACCGGTTTATGGCCACCACTGCCGGAAGTCCGAATTTAACGGTAATATTCTCTATATGCTTGAGGAGGTTTGGTATGCCCTTTTCCAGCGCCTCCAGATTTTCAACAGAAAGCTGTGACTTTTCTGCTCCTCCGTGATGTTTCAAAGCCCTCACTGTAGCCACTATGACAACTGCCGACGGCTTTAGACCGGCAATACGGCATTTGATATCCAGGAATTTCTCAGCACCCAGATCAGCTCCAAAGCCTGCCTCCGTTACCACATAGTCCCCGAATTTTAGAGCCATTTTTGTAGCCATTATGCTGTTGCATCCATGGGCGATGTTGGCAAAAGGTCCACCGTGCACAAAAGCAGGAGTGTGCTCCAGGGTCTGAACGAGATTGGGTTTCAGTGCATCTTTCAGAAGAGCTGCCATCGCGCCTTCCGCCTTCAATTGTCCGGCAGTCACCGGCTTGTCATCCCTGGTATAACCTATGACGATGCTCCTTAGCTTTTCCTTAAGGTCATCGATATTCTTGGACAAGCACAAAATCGCCATAACCTCCGATGCCACCGTTATGTCAAAGCCGTCTTCCCGCGGCATGCCATTGGCTTTTCCGTTTAAACCGTCCACAATAAACCTTAGCTGCCGGTCGTTCATATCGACGCACCTTTTCCAGGTTATCCTTCTCGGGTCTATCCCCAGTTGGTTGCCCTGATATATATGGTTGTCTATCATTGCAGCAAGAAGGTTATTCGCAGCACCGATAGCATGCATGTCTCCGGTGAAGTGCAGGTTTATATCCTCCATGGGTACCACCTGGGCATACCCACCTCCCGCGGCTCCGCCCTTAACTCCGAATACCGGGCCTAATGACGGTTCCCTTAAAGCTATGACCACCTTCTTGCCTATTTTCTTCAACGCATCCCCCAGGCCAACGGTGGTGGTGGTTTTTCCCTCCCCTGCCGGTGTGGGTGTGATGGCTGTGACAAGAATAAGCTTGCCATCCTTTCTGTCGGAAAGCTTTTCCAATATATTGTAGTTCACCTTTGCCTTATAGTTTCCGTACAGCTCAAGGTTTTCCCTGTCAATTCCTATAGAAGCGGCAATCTCTTCTATAGGCTTCATCTCCGTGCTCTGCGCAATTTCTATATCGCCTTTAAATCCCATACATTTACCTCCTTATCTCTTCGGTTCTGTTCACTGATTATATAAAATCGCTTTTCCGCGTTTCCTTATGCTGCTTCTATTCACATTTTGAAGGTAGATAAAACTAAAGCGCTTTATTACATACTGCTTTGCACTATAGGGCCTTAAATCTATATAGAATAAGTTTATATAAAAGAATCAAATATGTCTATGTCCTATTGCAAAATTTGAAAATTTCTTCCGGTTCATGCCTTTTTCTTGGCTTTATAAAGGTACGAAAGCCAATATGTCACACCGACGAATATTGATCCTCCTACTATGTTTCCCAGAGTAACCGGGATCAAGTTTTTCAATACAAAGGAACTCCAGTTTAGTGCTTCCAGATCCTTTGCGGCCACGCCCATTGAAATGGCTGCGTCAAGCCAGGTCTGATTGGATTTTGCCAGAATTCCCGCCGGTATGTAATACATGTTTGCGATGCTGTGCTCAAATCCCGAAGTTACAAACAGCCATATCGGGAAGAATATCGACAAAAGCTTTCCTGTGACATCCTTTGCCGCCGATGCCATCCATACCGCCATGCACACCAGCCAATTGCCAAGCAGTCCCATGAAAAAGGCCCCGGCAAAGGGAAGACTCACCTTGTAAACCGCAGTCTTAATGGTATAGCCCCCCAGCATTCCAGATGAAAAATTAAATTGTCCCGATAATAGGATAAAGACCACAACAATTACAGCACCTATAAAGTTTCCGGTATAAACAAAAAACCAATTTTTCAGAAGCCCCCCCCACCTGGCTCTGCCCTCAAGGCACGAAACAATAATAAGGGTATTGCCGGTAAACAATTCGGCTCCTGTTATTACAACCATCATCAATCCGGTGCTAAAAAGGGCACCGGCCAAAGTCTTGGCCAAACCCGCGGAGGTAATGGTATGGATAGCCATGTTGGAGCCTTCGGACGCAAAGGCTATGAAAGCTCCGGCAAGAATCCCCAGCAAAAGCAGCTTAAGCGGGGGTAGATTGGATTTCATGCATCCCGTATCCACATACCTCTCAGTAATCTCAGACGGGCTGAGGTAGAAATTATTCACAAAAAATGACTCCTTTCTGCTTGCTTCAAACTGCAATATTAATATTTTTCCGGTATAAGATTGGATTTGATCATATCCGGCATGAATTAAACAATGGGGTTGTTTTGTAATTGCTGCAAGAGACTGCCGGCTGCTTTTACAGCATCAGCCGGCACAGCAATCCGATTCACTCTTTTGACACCCATGACTATATATTATATCAGATTAAAGTGCTGATATATAAAATTTATTGTGCTTTTTGTATTTTTTTATTGAAACATATAAGGCAAAACGCAAAAAGCACAAGGGTTTCAGCCCCCTGTGCTTTTATGGCATTTCACATTATTAATGTTAGGTTTTATGAAAGCTTCGCCAGCTTTGCGAATTCAGCCTTCAAATCACCGTACAAACTGTTGTATATTTCATAAAACTTCTCATATTTCCTGGAGTTTTCATCAATTGGCCCGCATACCTTGTCGACCTTGATGACCCTGTCGCATGCCTGTTCGACACTGTCAAAAAGCCCGGCTCCAACGCCTGCCAGAATCGCAGCTCCCAGCGCCGGTCCTTCCTTGGAGGAAACCATTTTCACTTCACAGCCGTACAAGTCGGCAAGCATCTGCCTCCACAGCTTGCTCGTACCTCCTCCGCCGCAGGCCATCATTTCACCCACTGCAATTCCCATCTCCTTCAAAATATCGCTGCAGTTTTTCAGGGAATAAGAGACTCCTTCCATCACAGCGCGGATCATATCCTTTTTAGTATGGATTGCTGACAAACCAAAGAACACGCCCCGGCAATCCGGGTCCAGGTGAGGCGTCCTCTCGCCCATCAGATAAGGAAGGAATACCAGCTTATTGCTGCCTATCGGAACAGATTCCGCATCCTTATCCATCAGATAATAGGGATCGACACCCTGCCTTTTAGCCTCATCTATGTAATCCTGGCAGAAGTTGTCTCTGAACCATTTCAGCGACAGCCCAGCTCCCTGGGTAACACCCATCACATGCCAGCAGCCTGGCACGGCACAGCAAAAAGTATGCACCCTGCCCTTCGGGTCAATGGTAATCCTGCTGCTGTGAGCATAAACCACACCGCTGGTACCTATGGTGGTAAATGCCCTGCCGTCCCGTACAATTCCCGTACCTACCGCAGCAGCCGCGTTATCCCCTGCTCCGCCTACCACTATTGTCTTAACGGACAGTCCTGTTTCTTCCGCCACCTTTTGAGTTATATGACCGGTCACCTCAGGGGATTCATATACCTTACCCAGCATGGACTTGTCAATCTCCAGCTTTTCCAGCACCTCGTCCGACCAGCAGCGGTTTGGTATGTCCAGAAGCTGCATACCGCTCGCATCCGATACCTCCGTCGCAAACTCACCGGTCAGCATGAAACGGATATAATCCTTGGGAAGCAGGATATGCCTGCATCTTGCATAGTTTTCCGGTTCATTGTTGCGCACCCAGAGGATTTTGGAGGCAGTAAAGCCTGTCAGCGCAGGGTTTGCCGTAATCTCAATCAATCTTTTTGCGCCAACCCTTTCCGTTATCTCTTCGCATTCCTTCGCTGTGCGCTGGTCGCACCAGATAATCGCAGGGCGTATCACTTCATTGTTTTCATCCAGCATGACCAGTCCATGCATTTGTCCCGACAATCCGATTCCGAGGATTGATTCGCCAGGTACTCCCGACTCCTTTATCACTCTTTTGAGGGTGTCCATGACAGCATTATACCAATCCTCCGGCTTCTGCTCGGCCCATCCGTTTTGAGGCTGATACAGCGGATACTCCTGAGATGCCGATGATACCACATTGTAGTTTTCATCAAACAAAACTGTTTTGGTGGATGATGTGCCGATATCAATTCCTATTAAATAATTCATCCCGATCCCTCCATTATATTTATTTAAAACACCTTGATGTAAGGCAGGAAACTTTGGCAGCAAGCCTTGCCCCATGTTTCATGACGATTGCAATATTCGGGCATCGCGCCCCTTATTATGAAATCCATATTTTCATTTTTATTGATATTCTGCATAATATGCCGAATGCGTCCGGTTATGGTGTCTGGTAAAGATTCTCCAGTATTTTTATCTTGTTTTCCACTATGAACTGGTCATTGTGCGGCCTTGCTCCGCTTACCAAATAATCGTAGGCAATATGCACCGATTTATTTCCCTGAAGGAAAGGCTGCTGGCAGATGGTGGCCTTGATCAGCCCTTTTTCCATCATTTCAACGGTAGAAGGCACGTCGTCGAAGCATACAATGGTAATTTTATTCTCCAGCCCCAGGGATATCACCGCCCTGCACACTCCATAGGCACCGGCGGCGGCAATAAAAAGAGCGTCAATTTCCTTGTGCTCGAGCAACATCTTTTTTGTAGCTTCAAAGGCTATGATGTCGTCATCATTGGATTCTGCAAAGTCGACCACTTCTATTCCGGGATATCTCCTCTTTATCACATTGCGAAAACCTTGGACCCTTTGATTGTGCCCCAGTATTTTGACTGAACCGGTGATGACTCCGACCTTGGCCCTTCCTCCGGTCAGAAGCCCCAGCATGCCGCATGCCGTCTCTCCTCCCTTGACATAATCGCAGCCCACATAGCAAAGCCTTTTGCTGTTTTCTATATCCGTGTTCAGGGTGATTACCGGAATGCCTTTATCCGTCAATTCATCAATTTTTGCAGCGATTTCGGCATCGCTTATGGAGTTGAGGATAAGAGCATGAATCCCGCCTTCGAGTTCTTCAATCAGTTTTAACTGTCTTTGTATATCGTAGCCCTTCATCGTTTTGATTATTATTTTGACTCCGTAATCATGAAGCTCATTTTCCGCCTGATGAATTCCCTTCAAGACGTCATCAAAAAAGGGATTGCCTTCCGAAGCCACAATTACGCCTATTACAAAAGACTTTTTGCGCGCCGCCAGAGCTTTTCCTGCAATATTGGGCTTGTAGTCCAACTGTTCTGCAACACGCCTTATCAGCGCTTCGGTCTCCGGCTTTACTTTGCCGCGGTTATTCAGCACCCGGTCCACCGTACCTCTGGAAACACCGCACAACTCGGCAATCTTTTTTATTGTAACAGCCACTAGCGAGTCACATCCTATCTTTATTTCTGTTTCTGATTATCTTTGCCTTTATCATATCTTTACATCTTCTGAGCTTCAGCGCCAAATCACCCCACTGTGCTCATGCACATTGTATATATTTATCATACATGCCCGGATGTCATACGTCAATGCATTAATATGATTTTATTTGCCAGCATGCTGCTGAAAAACTTCAGGCAGAATTGACTTCCGTTCCGCATATACCTCTGTGCGGCAGCATAAAATTATGTTTGACAAGGCTTTGAATTGATGTTATTCTGAGTGTATCTGATGGTCTATTTTGTGCTCAGGCACATTCTGAAAAGTATGATATGAAAAGGGGGATTAGGTTGAATAACATTCCTGAAGTAAAACTGGGTATAATCGCCGTAAGCCGCGACTGTTTCGTCATCGAGCTCTCCGAAAGAAGAAGGGCTGCCATTGTAAAAAGCTATACCGATATGGGAGGCAGCATTTTTGAAGCAAAAACTACCGTGGAAAACGAAAATGACATGCTCAAGGCGGTGGAAGAGGTCAAAAAAGCCGGCTGCAATGCTCTGGTGGTTTTCCTTGGTAATTTTGGCCCTGAAACACCGGAAACTCTGATCGCCAAGAATTTTGATGGCCCTGTTATGTATGTAGCGGCTGCCGAAGAATCCGGCGATGATTTGATTAACGGCAGAGGCGATGCCTACTGCGGTATGCTGAACTGCTCATATAACCTCGGACTTAGGAAAATTCCTGCCGTCATACCATCATATCCCGTTGGTACTGCTGAAGATATAGCGAAAATGATTGACGAATTCGTTCCCGTTGCCCGTGCGCTCATCGGACTTTCTAAATTAAAAGTTATAAGCTTTGGACCGAGGCCTCAGGATTTCTTTGCATGCAATGCGCCCATCAAACCTCTCTACGACATAGGAGTGGAAATCCAGGAAAATTCCGAGCTCGATCTGCTGGTAGCTTACAGAGCTCACAAGGATGACCCAAGAATCCCAAGTGTTGTAGAAGATATGGCTGCAGAGTTGGGCTTGGGCAATCAATACCCTGAACTGCTGCCTCGTATGGCTCAATATGAGCTCACCTTGCTGGATTGGGCGGAGCAGAACAAAGGTTCCAGAGAATATGTGGTATTTGCCAACAAATGTTGGCCGGCATTCCCCAAAGAATTCGGCTTTGAACCATGCTATGTAAACAGCCGTCTTGCCTCAAAGGGTTGTCCGGTTTCCTGCGAAGTAGATATTTACGGTGCTGTCAGTGAATATATCGGAGCTTGCGTAACCAACGACGCTGTAACATTGCTGGACATCAACAACAGTGTTCCGAAGGATATCTATGAAGCAGATATCAAAGGTAAATATAACTACACCCTGAAAGATGTTTTCATGGGATTCCACTGTGGAAATACGCCTCTGTGCAAGCTTTCCAAGGGTGCCATAAAGTATCAGCTCATTCAGAACAGGCTTTTGGAAAACGGAGGGGAGCCTGACTTTACAAGGGGTACCCTGGAAGGCGATATCGCTCCGGGTAAAATCACATTCTTCCGCCTGCAAAGCACCCCCGATACAAAATTGCAAGCATATATTGCCCAGGGAGAAGTGCTTCCGGTAGCAACCCGCTCCTTCGGAGGAATAGGTGTTTTTGCCATCCCTGAAATGGGCCGCTTCTATCGTTATGTGCTTATAGCAAAGCGTTATCCCCATCATGGGGCAGTTGCCTTCAGCCATTGCGGAAAAGCGCTTCATACCATTTTCTCATATCTTGGTGTGGACGATATTTCCTTCAATCAGCCGAAAGGCATGCTGTATAAGAATGAAAACCCTTTTGATGCATAATGAACTGGTTTGAAAACACAAGCTTGGTTATATAAATTTTTGCGATTGGCATGCGATTGGCAGTGACGAAGGGCTGACCGAAAACCCAAAGAGCCGGTTAATAAGCTCTTATGCCGGAGGGTATAAATTACAGATGCCGGCATAGCTTATTGTGTTATAAATATTACTGAAATATAGCTGGCGGAGCTGCCTGTATAAGAGTTAACCTGTATAAACGTTGATATGATCCCCTTGAAGCAGACAGTGAAAAAGCACTTTACAAAAAGGGGATCATATTTATATGCCAAAAAGATTTAATGCCAAAAAGATTTAATGCCACAAAATCAAGCAATCCATCTGGAAGAAAAACAGACCTGTCGAACCTATCTCAGAGGTGAAGATGGAGCCTCGAAGATAGTTTATTAATTCGACATTACAGAATCAGCCTCGATTTAGACAGTTTGAAAGCCATTATCCGATGGCCTGAAAGCCGATAATTAATTTCTACATTCACTTTTACAGCAACAGAAGATTCCAAGGGAAGCTGCCCAGGCTATCGCCAAAGGAATATAGCTCCCATATCCAAGCAGCGGTTTAGATTCAGGCAGCTTTTTTATGGGTTCGATTCCGTCCCTGAATGCAAAACAAAAACCACGGTACTAACCGTGGTTTTCTTGGAGCTGGTGGACGGAATCACCGTCCGGCTTCGCTGTACTGCCCGCTCAGATTCCGCTTCGCTCCATCTTGCGCACACTCGCCTAAAAACGTGCATTTAGCACGTTTTCTTCACGGCTCGTGCCCTCTCGGGTTCGATTCCGTCCCTGTATGCAAAACAAAAACCACGGCACTAACCGTGGTTTATTTGGAGCTGGTGGACGGAATCGAACCCCCGACCTGCTGATTACAAGTCAGCTGCTCTACCTGCTGAGCTACACCAGCATAAAATAATGCTATTTTTTTGTCATCTAAACAGATGATATCTCAACTGCGTGTATATAATAACATGCACCCCTGCTCAAAGTCAACCCCTTTTTGCAGGAAATTTGTGTCACATTATGGGCTGTGTTTCCAATCACATATTTAATAATGAACTGAAATCTTTTATCGAAAGCACAATAATACCTTTCCTTAGGGAAAGCGTTCTGCTGTTTTTGAACATTGTTGATCAAGTTGCCTTTTTGCATCAACAGCTTTCCAAAAGCCTTCAAAAAGAGATTATGCCATCACCAATCCCCACAACTCCGTAGGCAACTTTTGCTCATATCAAATTCAATGGGTCTACTGAGTCATATCCATAAAAATCTAAGGAAAACTCAAACTTGACATACTGGTGTCACATTTTGTATGGCAGAATAGTGGAAAAGGGGGATGATTTTGATGGCAAATAAAGTTGACAGAATACTCGAAAGTATTAAAACGATCACCGGAACGGACAGTTACAATAGCATTATAGCAGATTGCGGAGTTCTAGATTCGAAGGCAACTCCCAACAAGCAGGCAAAATATGTTAAGAAAATAATTGACAAGATTAATGAGACCCAAGGTGAAGAAGCTGTTGAAAAAATAATGAAACCTTGCGGGTATCAATGTATCTCTGATTCAATAATTGATAAGGCAAAGAAACTATATGAAAAATCCAGCAGCATTGATGACTTTTTGCAGCTCCTCAATGGGCAACACATCGGTGGTGGGCAACTACATACGAAGGATGGGAAAATAATCGGTATATACAATACCTGCTACTGTGGCCTTGCAAAGAATGCAAAAGGTATGTCACCCGTATACTGCTACTGCTCAACAGGTTGGTTTGAAAGGTTATTTTCATCTATTTTTGGAGACTCGGTAAAAGTGAAAAAATACAAACAATTTTGGATGGCTCGGATAAGTGCATATTTGAAATTAGTTATTAGTGCAAATATTTGCGTGTCCAAATGAAACCCACTTTTTACACCGGCCGGATTGCCCCTTTTGAAAGCATAAAAAATCTGACATCCAGTCTTATGATGTCAGTCGTTGTTTTACTGGGGATTTTAATCCAATCCCCAGTTACAAGTATGGAAAATAAAAATTATGGTGGGCACTATAGGGCTCGAACCTATGACCCCCTGCTTGTAAGGCAGGTGCTCTCCCAGCTGAGCTAAGCGCCCAAATTATAAGCAAGTCCATATGTCTTGCGTCGCATGAATTATTATAACACCCCCAGCTTCAAAAAGTCAAACAATTTCTTTACTTCTGCAGATTATTATAAATTGCAATATTAAATGCCATACAAATTTTGGTAATTCCATTGTTTGCTAGACAAATTTCTTTGCTGCTGCAGATTATTTATATATTTCCATTATCAAATCCTTTGTGACCTGCTCATCGTGTATGTAATAGCTTGCCCCGTTTAAATATCTGGCTTCACCGGGAAGGACGTAAGTTTTAACATTATCCATATCCATCTGTGAAAGCTCCATTGCGTATGCGAGCATATCATCGGCAGTCATACTGGTTTTTATGTACTCCTTGGCAATGTCTATCAACTTAAAAAGCTGCAGCCCCAAAGCCTTGTTCATAGCCGTTTTTATCAGGTCCTGCTGCCTCTTTATTCTGCCTATATCTCCATCAGAATGGGTATTATCATTATTTTGCCTGAATCGAAGGAATTTTACCGCTTCTTCCCCATTGAGGGTTCTTTTTCCCTTCTTAAAATGGATATGCAGATCATCCAAAGGGTCGTCATAGTCCATATCAAAAGGTATGTTTACCTCAACCCCTCCTAATGCGTCGATAATTTCCTCCACGCCTTTATATTCTATTTTTACAAAATGGTGAACCGGAATCCGCAGCAAATCCCTTACGCTGTTCATCGAAGATTGGGCTCTTTCCGCCAGGGTTTTGCCATAAAAGCTGGCATTGATCTTTTTTTCCGGCGCAGTCTCAAATCCCGGCCTGTAGAAATAGGTATCCCTGGGAATCGATATCAAATCCAGCGAATTGCTTTCAGGGTCCAGACTTGCAACTATCATGACATCAGCCAGGGAATATTGGGCTATCCCAAGGCATAAAATATTTATCCGCTTGCTTTCCTTAATCATTTTAAGATAAGGGTCGGCATATTCCGGTTTTTCTTCACCGGAACTGCCATGCTTTGAGACATCCTTGCCTTCATTATCTCCATCGCTTATACCGTCTACATCGCTGTAGTCCTGCGGTATGTCATTTCCATAACCTCCGTCAATATCAGCGGCTTCTATACCTTCTTCATGAAAATAATTCAGCGTCGCTCTCACAAAAGCATACATCCCTACTGTTAGAACAATAACTATCCCTACCACTGCCAATATGACAACAGGTTTTTTCAAAACCATTCCCTCCCAGGACTTTGTATAAAATATTAGACTATTTTTTACCTTCATGGTTCCATATATTTTAATGAGGGCTTAGCCCTAACGCTGTAAGATTAGTTCAATCATATCCAATTGAACTAATTAGCCGGCATCCATGCGAGGAGGAGGCATTCTCCCCCTCCTGACCTTATCACTGGCTCCGCCCATCTTTTTAATTATATCCAACCTTTGATGGGACAGGAAATCAAAATTTCAAAAAATTTTTTAAAAAAGTCTGTTATTTTTTTATCAAAGTATGTTATAATATAAACAGAGAATGTTAAATAATAAACAATATATATGAAGGTGGTGTTTACCTATGACAGTATTGTTTTTAGCTATAATGGTTGCATTAAGCTATTCCTTGCTCAAGAGCATAATCAAACACGAAACAAGGCTTGCAGCAAAATTCGCCGATGTAAAAGCATTCGAACCGGACTATAATGATATGAGCGAAGACTCTTTGTGTTCGATTTATTATACATGCTATAAATATCCCGCCTGACGCATTTTTGTTCATGCCCATGGCGTTGTGCAGCAGTAATTGTTATGCCCTGGGCATTATGTAGCAGCCATGTGTTTTATATACCCCATGGTGGCAATATGACAGCAGTGCCCTATCAAATTATATTCATACCGTAATATTCGGGCTATGCAAATCCATAGCACATTTCATCGCACCGCATCCCGAGCTTTATTGATAAACAGGGGTAACTGCCTGGGCCAGGATGGAATCTACGGAAATACCACGAAACCTTTTCTCCAGCTTCGCATACTTCTTCTTAAGGTTGTTTTCAAGGTTTTGCAGATATGCAAAACTGTAGGGCGAATAGGTTTCTATATGTTTTAGATAACTCTGGCTGAAAAACTTTTTATTCCTGGCTATGGCCTCCATTATGAGCAGTATGCAGTTGCTTTCTATTAAGCGTATCATTTCATGCTGACTGATATTCACATAATACATCCAGCTTTTCATATGGTGGTGAAGAAAATTAAGCAAGCGGTTGGTAATGGAATCCAGCTTCCACCTTTTAGCTGTCTGGGAGAAAATGGTCATATGCCCGTTATTCATGTCCCTCTCAGCATCCTGCAGGTCATCAATCATCTGAAGAATGGCGCCGAAACCGAATATAAAATCCGCGTCTCCCTTACTTAGAATACCCTTCACCAGGAACGCATCCGCCAGCACAGATGTGCCGCCCTTTTCAAAACTTATGTCAAGAATATTGCTTTCATAGGGTGATAAATCCTTTCCCTGCTGTTCCAGACTCCTCTCCTGCGCTTTGTGAATGCAAAGAAGGCTGTCATAGACATAGGGGAACTCCCTGCGGGGATATTGCTTTTCAATTCTATCTACAAGCCTGAAGATTTGCTCTTCATGCTCATTTTCAGGTTTTTTACCTTCTCCGGAGAGCTTCCTTCTAAAATTCCTGCTGATCCTCCACTTGCTTTGAGGAGATATCCCCGCATCATCCATATAATTGTCAGTAACAGGATACAGCATGCTGTAGGCAAAAATGGAAGGTGTGTATTCTACTTCTATGCCCATCAGCACCTGCATACAGTTCATAATCCATACGTTTCTCATGGCCTGCATTATATCCACCGGTCTGATGCCGGGATTAAAGGAGGACGCTTCCTCTATAAAAGCGCCGGTTACCCGGGCAAAATCTCCGAATATGATGTCAGAAAGCTTAGGGCTTTTTATACCCAAAATTTCAGCTCCCGCCGACCTTGCGATTCTTATGGCTTCTTCCTGCCAAGCTGCCCGTTTTTCCACCTGGCTGGGGAACTTCTCCAGCTTGCCGTACAGTGCGTTAATCCACATATCGGCATCCTTTTCCTTCTGCCTTTTCATAGATTTATCCATGGGTTCTCCCAGCTCCGGCATAGATACCGGAGTGTTCCACCAGGTTTTTTGGTACCTGTCCTTGAAGGATTCCACCCATTCGTCCACGCAGAGAGCTTCCTTCCTCCCCGTTTTGCTACCCTCACGCACCTTCAGTTTAACTTCCTCATACACCTTCATTTTTTTACCTCCATACCATTATAGACAACACGGCAGGCGATGTTGCACCTCCCGCCGTGTTGTCCGGTATTATCCGATTGCTCCTTATTTCACCGGAATGTTGAAGATTGTGCCATTATCCCCCGATACATACTGGGGCATTTTGCCGTCCCATTTTTCAATAGCCTTCAACTGAGCTTCTATCTCTCTTAATTTCAGCAGTTCCGGAGTGATCTCCTGCTTCTGGACTTTAAGCGCCTCTGCTTCAGCCTTTGCCTGGGTAACCTTCTGCTCGGCTTCAATTTTAACCCTGTCCAAGTCCTGCTTTGCCTTAAGCGCCAGCTGCTGCGCTGTCTGCTTGGCTTCTATGGCCGCATTGAACTCTTCGCTGAATTCAAAGTTTACAATATTAAAGTCAGCAATTACTATACCATAGGGTCTCATCTTTTCATTCATGAGATCTTTAATGTTGCTGCTGACGGACTGCCTCTGGGTGATGAGTTCTTCCGCCGTAAATTTCGCAGTAACCGCTTTTATGCTCTCCTGAGTGGCCGGAGCAATTACCACATCGGCGTAATTTTTCCCGATGGTCTTGTAAATTTTCGCGCTGTACTGAGGCTCCACCTTGTAGTTTACCACTATTTTGTTCTTTATCTCCTGCAAATCCTTTGAAGCAGCAGTGGAATCAATCTCAAGCTTTTGTATCCTGGTGTCTATCAATTCCACACTCTGTACAAAAGGAATCTTAAAGTGAATACCCTCACTCAGCACATTATCGCTGGCTGCTCCAAAGTTCAGCACCACACCGGTGTAACCCGAGCCAACCACCGTAAAGGAGTTAACCACCACTACCAGCAAAAACACCAGCACAAAACCTATCACCATAAGCTTAACAACTTTCTTTGACATAGCAATCTTTGACCTCCCATTAAATAATATTTTAATTGGCGTAGCATTAAAATTATGCCATAGTTTTTTTGTATGTACTATGTTGTGTATCGCTCTACAATCTATATTATATCATAACGTTATATTTGTAAAGTACTTTTTAAATTTTTTTAATTCACCTTTGATATTTTTGATATCATTGTCCGATGACCACAAGGCTGGAGGGAGAATTTCATTTAAATCCGTTATTTTTATTGCAGCAAAAATACTCCATTATATGTTAATTTACCTGGATATGTTAATTTACCTGGCGCCCGGAGGCTTTTGCTTTATTTTCACCTATGTATCCTTTTCCCAGCCTATATATCCTCATCCCAAAAGAAAAACCCCGGGGTCGGTTAAACCCCAGGGTTCTGAAATTCAATATAAGGTTGCTTTTACCTGTATAAAGTATCTATCTATTAAAGTTTACCTTGCATAAAGCAAAGCTTAATGATTCTATATTAAACTCTCTGATGGAAAGTCCTGTTTATTACATCCAACTGCTGTTCCCTCGTAAGCTTGATAAAGTTTACCGCATATCCCGATACCCTAATAGTGAGCTGCGGATATTTTTCCGGATGATCCATGGCATCCAGAAGCATTTCCCTTTCCAGCACGTTTACGTTTATGTGATGGCCTCCATCACCGAAATATCCGTCCAGAAGAGCCGACAGGTTTTTGTATCTGTCTTCCGCCGTCCTGCCCAGAGCTCCCGGCACTATGGAGAAAGTATATGATATGCCGTCTTCACTATCATCATAAGGCAGCTTGGCCACTGAGCTCATTGAAGCAAGGCATCCGTTGGTGTCTCTCTTGTGCATGGGATTTGCTCCCGGTGCAAAAGGCTCGCCGTGCCTTCTTCCATCCGGAGTATTTCCTGTCTTCTTGCCATACACAACGTTTGACGTAATGGTGAGGATGGACTGGGTGGGCTTGCTGTTCCTGTATGTCTTGTGTTTTTTAAGCTTGGACATGAAACTCTTCACCACATTAACAGCTATCTCATCCACCTCAGCATCATTGTTTCCGAACTTCGGATAATCGCCTTCAATTTCAAAGTCAACAGCCAATCCCTGATCATTTCTTATAGCCTTTACCTTTGCATGCTTGATGGCTGACAGTGAATCGGCCACAACGGACAGACCGGCTATTCCGCAGGCCATGGTTCTCACTATTTCCTCATCATGCAGAGCCATCTCTAATTTTTCATAGCAATATTTATCATGCATATAATGGATGACGTTAAGCGTGTTGATGTATAGCTTGGAAAGCCATTCCATAATCAAATCAAACCGCTCGGTCACTTCGTTATAATCCAGATATTCGGAGGTAATGGGTGCAAAGGAAGGTGCTACCTGAGTTCCGTAGATTTCGTCCTTGCCGCCGTTAATTGCATACAGCAGGGCTTTGGCAAGGTTTGCTCTGGCTCCGAAAAACTGCATCTGTTTTCCGATCCTCATAGCCGAAACACAGCATGCTATACCATAATCATCTCCGAATTTATCCCTCATAAGGTCATCATTTTCGTATTGGATCGATGAAGTTTCCACAGACATTTTCGCACAGAATTTTTTGAAGTTGTCAGGCAGCCTTTTGGACCAAAGCACGGTCAGATTCGGTTCAGGAGCAGGTCCCAGGTTTGTAAGGGTATGCAGGAATCTGTAGGACATCTTTGTTACCATGTGCCTTCCATCATTGCCCACGCCTCCTATGGACTCTGTTACCCATGTAGGATCTCCGGAGAACAGTTCATCATATTCCGGTGTTCTTAAGAATCTTACCATTCTGAGCTTCATGACGAAATGATCTACCATTTCCTGAATCTCAGCTTCGCTGTAGCGCCCTTCCTCAAGGTCCTTGCTTGCATAAATGTCCAGGAAAGTGGATACCCTTCCCAGGCTCATTGCCGCACCATTCTGTTCCTTGACTGCCGCCAGGTAGCCAAAATACAGCCACTGGATGGCTTCCTTCGTATCCTGGGCAGGCCTGCTTATATCGAATCCATACCCGGCAGCCATTTCCTTAAGCTCCTCCAGGGCCTTTATCTGCTCGCTGAGTTCCTCCCTGTCCCTTATCGTATCAGAATCCATGGCATCAAAAACATGGTTTTCCTTGGCCTCTTTCTTCTTTGCAATCAAGTAGTCCACTCCATAAAGGGCAACTCTCCTGTAGTCACCAATTATTCTTCCACGGCCATAGGCATCCGGCAGACCTGTTATTATACCAGTGTGTCTTGCCTTTTTCATTTCATCGGTGTATGCATCAAATACACCGTCATTGTGAGTTTTCCTGTATTTGAACACCCTTTCAACATCAGGGTCCATTGTACGGTTATATGCCTTAAGAGATGAGCGCACCATGCGGATTCCACCGAAAGGCATTATCGCTCTCTTTAAAGGTTCATCCGTCTGCAGTCCTACTATTGTTTCCAAATCCTTATCTATATAACCGGGCTTATGGGAAGTAATTGTGGATATGGTTTTTTCGTCTATGTCCAGAACTCCACCCTTTTCTCTTTCAGCCTTCATGAGAGCCTTTACCTTATCCCAGAGCTTGCGGGTTCTTTCAGTTGGCCCTTCAAGAAAGCTTTCATCCCCATCATAAGGAGTGTAATTCCTGATTATGAAATCCCTCACATCTATTTCCTTGTTCCATTTTCCCTCATTAAATTTTGTATTCATAGAAACCTCCATCCTCTATCTGGTAAATTAGTGCATTGTGTTTTTCATTCTCTTGTTTCATGTACAGGATATTGTATTCTGTATACATTAATCATTATATAATAATTGAGCAAATTGTTCAATATAGTATTTATTATTATTTGAAATATACCCATAAATTTTATATTATAAAATTGTTTATAATTTGTTTATCTTTGATTTATGGGAATTCAATATGTAGAGGGTAAAATATATAATAGGAAGTATGGATTGACATATCAGCCGGCGCCGGATTGTAATCGGTCCCATGCATCTATACTTTCCACTGGTATATGCTATTTACAAGAAGGGGAGATATTATAATGAAAACAAACAAAAAAATAGTTATGGCTGCCAGCTTCCTTCTAGGCGCTACTATGTTTGTCACGACAGCCTTTGCCGACATAGCCTCCAAAACCGGCTATGATCTGCTCAAAGATTCTGTCAAATTCACAGCTAAGAGCATGAGCGACAAGATGCAGAGCTATACCATCGAGAGTGTTTTTACAGTGAAGGACAATGATAAAGTGCTGATGTCGGAGAGTTCACTAGAGAAGGTGGATAACACGAAAAAGGCTGTTGAATCCCATTCATCCGTTGAGGAATACAACGGAAAGAACAACAGGTCCTATTTCTCCTACCGGGACAGCAGCAGCTCCATATGGTACGATCAAGGTACCGATACTTATTATGTAACTGAATACTCAAAGGATTATGATTTCAAACCTTCGTCCAATCCTTTTGAGGATAGCCATGCAAAAGACTTGGAAAAGATTTTTGATGCCCTGGTGGGTGATCTTAAAAACTATGTGGTAGTTGAAGAAAAATCCAATGGGAGCAAGGAGTTGTCCGGCAATCTGAATGAAGGCCAGATCCCTGCCCTGGTGAACGCTGTTACCTCCTTTTTGCTGAAGCAAAACACTTCCAATGTACTTATATCACCGGACGGCAAAACCTCATCGGCAACCCTTGAGGACGTATATGTTAAAAGCGTGTCCGGCAAGGCTTTTGTCAATGAGGACGGCATATTGGAAAGCGTCCTGGCTACAGGCGTACTGTCAGGCAAGGATTCTAACGGCGTCACCCATGATATCACTGCCGAAGCTTTGGTAAAGGTGTATGATATTGATTCAACCAAAGTGTCCAAGCCTAACCTGGAGGGCAAAAATGTGCAGAAATCAACGGCTAGAGATTTGGGAGGACCTGAAATCACTGCCAGGTATGTAGGAAAATACAGCAATAATATCGTAATAGTAGAGAACGACACATTTGTCAAAATTGGTGAGAGGATACTCGAAATAGCCCATATCGACGATAAGAATGTGTCCGGGCATTATTATGAAGTTTACGATGAGAATTATGCCGATTATGCAGCAAAAGCGCTGGATTTCCGCTTCGATGCAGAAATCACGGACCCCTATTCGGCACAATTCACCTATACCGATCCCTCCGGCAATGAACAGTCGGGAAACATACATTTTGATCCTACACCAGGAAAGTTGTATTTCTACTTCACTAATGGTAGGTCAAGCTTGGACTATGACGGCAATTTCTCCAGGGTATTTGACTAGTAAAAAAGTTATGCCAGGCGCTGCATGAGCAGCGCCTGATGCATGGCTGCATGATATCGAGCCGAATTTGTATTATTTTATTAATAAGCTATCATTCTAAAATAATAAGCATCCGAGGTTCAACCAATCATTCAATCATTGAAGGCTCGGTATTATAATGAACCGGAACGGATACTCGGGATAAATTTGGGGGAATGTTTATGGAAAAAGTTCTCGAAATAAAGAATCTGACTAAGACATATAAAAACGGAAGAGGCATATGGGATATCAACCTTGATATTAACAGGGGTGATATTTTTGGCTTTCTGGGGCCCAATGGCGCCGGAAAGACCACTGCGATGAAAATAATGACCGGGCTTATGAAAGCTGACTCAGGTGATGTAATCATTTTTGGCCACAGCATCAGCAACGATTTTGAAAAAGCCATGGATAAGGTCGGATGCATAATAGAAACCGCCGAGTCTTATCCATACCTTACTGCCTATGAAAATCTAAGGCAGTTTTCCAGATATTACAGAGATGTGGACGGCCGCAGGATTGACGAAGTGCTTGAACTCACAGGCATATATAAATTCAAAAACGAAAAGGTAAAGAATTTCTCCCTCGGCATGAAGCAGCGTCTTGGTATTGCAGCCGCAATACTTTCAAGGCCTGAACTGATAATCCTGGATGAACCTTTGAACGGCCTGGATGTCGAAGGAATGGTGGAAGTGAGAAAACTCATTAAGAGGATGGCGGAAGAGGAAAAAACAACATTCTTCATATCAAGCCACCTCATTCATGATATAGAGCTTACCTGCAACCGGGTGGGCATCATATTCGGAGGAAGAATTCTGAATGTTGACTACACGGAGAATATCCTGAACAACTACGCTTCCCTGGAAAACTATTTTATTAGTGAGGTAGACAGAAATGGAAAGGTTTAAGGCTGCATTCATAAATGAAATAGAAAAAATGTACAAAAGGAAAAAAGCTGTAGTGATAATTGTAATTTCGCTGATAACAATCATTTTCGGCCAGCTGGTGGTTATAGGCATAAGAAGCGGCCTTGGCGTACGGGGAGCAAGCAGCACCGAGTTTCCTCTTTTGGTGCTGTCGGTGTTCGCCAATACAATACTTCCGCTCTTTACCGCCCTGGTGACCATAGATACATTCTCAGGCGAATTTTCCCACAATACGATGAAAATCGCGTTGACAAAGCCGGTAAGCAGGATTAAATTGTATTCGGCCAAAGTTACCGCCATAGCCTTTTTTGCGCTGTCAAATCTCCTGGTGGTGATGGTCCTGTCCGTATTGACAGGTTTTCTGTTTAATACGGCATCGTTTACCGGAGTTGGCCTCCTTAGAATTGTAGTTTCATATCTGGTTACGCTGGTTCCGATATTGGTTCTGGCTATAATCATAACCTTTTTCTCAAATATTTTGAAAAGCAGCGGAGCAGTTTTTTTCCTCACGATTTTGCTGTTCATATCCTTAAAAGCCCTGGGATTTATTTTCCCCAGGTATTCCAGCTTGTTCATCACCTCGATGATCGACTGGTACAACCTCTGGATTGCGAGCAGCATACCGCTTATGAAACTTTTGAGGCAGTTATTTATAATGCTGGGATATGGTATAATGTTTTTTACAGCAGGCTTCTACCTGTTTGATAAAAAGGATCTTTAAGGTGGAGATATGAATTTAAAGAAGCGTTTGGCAATATCCAATGCCGCATTAGTTATTATTCCTTTTATAATAACCATTGTTGCATCTCTTGCCTATATATATGTTTCTGCCGGGCTATTTAGGAAGGATATAAGCTATGAGAGCCTGGAGAACTTTACAAAAAAGCAATATGAGATTTTTCAGGCAAGCAGCATCCTTATGAAGGACAATCCTGAAAGGATCATGGAAAAGGATTTTCAGCAAAATATCGCTGATAGGTTGTCCGCAGTGGATGTGGATGTCATATTCCTAAAAGATCATGATGTGATATTCTCCACCAGAAAGCTGAGCAAAATAGATTTGGAAAAGTGCATACACAGTTCTGATGAAATATATACCGGTAAATCCATTTATTTGAGTGGAATACCCTTTATTGTAAGAACTATAACGCTGAATTTCAAGGATGGAAGCAGCGGATGGGCTATATTCCTTGCCCCTGTGGAAAGTAGCGAAAAGGCGACCCAGAACTTTGCCGTATTTTCCTTGCTCGTGTTCATAATTTCTTATCTGGCAACCAGTTTGCTGATGTCCTACGTATTGTCAAAAAGCATACTGCAGCCCCTTGCAAGGTTAAAGGTTTCCGCCGGAGAAATCAGCCACGGCAATCTCGACTATGAGGTAATCGTGGAAGGGGACGATGAGATAAAGGAACTGTGCGGATCTTTTGAGCAAATGAGGTTGAAATTAAAGGAGTCCGTACACACCCAGATGAAATACGATGAAAACAGGAAGATGCTTGTGTCAAGCATATCCCATGATCTTAAAACCCCCATCACCTCCATAAAAGGATATGTGGAAGGTATAATGGACGGAGTCGCCAATACACCAGAAAAGCTGCAGAAGTATTTGAAAACCATATATTCCAAAGCGCTTCAGGTGGACGGGATGATTGACGACCTCCTTTTGTACTCCAAGCTTGACCTCAAGCAGATACCTTTCAATTTTGAAAAGACCGATATAGTAAAGTACTTTGAAGACAGCATAACAGATAATGAGACGGAGCTGGAAAAATACAACATAAAAATAGAGCTTCACAATGAGCTTAAAGAATGCAGACATGTCCTGATAGACAGGGACAGAATGAGGCGAGTCGTGGTAAATATAATTGATAATGCGCGAAAGTATATGAACAAAGCCGAAGGCAAAATAGATATTATCCTTCGGGAAACCAATTCAAGCATTGTTGTTGAAATACGGGACAACGGTGCTGGTATACCAAAAACCGCAATTTCCCAGGTATTTGACAGGTTTTACCGCGCCGATGCTTCCAGGAGCAAGATAAGCGGAAGCGGACTCGGTCTGGCCATTGCAAAGCAAATAGTAGAAGGTCATGGCGGCAAAATATGGGCAAGAAGCCATGAAAACCAGGGTACCAGCATAATGATTTCCCTGGGAAAGGTAATGTAAATCAAAGCACCGCAGGCTCTTTGATCCGGCTTTGGCCGTGTGGGCATCAACACGTCCAAAATCGGTTTTGCTTATTACACAGTAATATAATATGAATATAACAAGAATTTTCTGGAGGTTTTGTTGTGAAGAAAATACTGATTGTTGAAGATGACCAGAGCATAGCTGAGCTTCAGAGGGATTATCTTGAAATAGGTGGTTTTTCCGTAGATATATGCAGTGACGGCATTTCCGGCCTCAAGGCTATCGAATCCGGACACTACGACCTAATACTGCTGGATATCATGCTTCCCGGAATAGACGGATTTGAAATCCTGCGGCATGTTCGTGACACCATGGATGTCCCTGTCCTCCTGGTTTCTGCTAAAAAAGAAGAAATTGATAAAATAAGGGGCCTGGGGTTAGGAGCCGACGACTATATAACAAAGCCCTTCAGCCCCGGTGAACTGGTAGCGCGGGTTAATGCCCACATATCAAAATATGAAAGGCTGAAAAACAAGTATGCCAATGTAAAGAATGATACGGTGATAGCAATTCGCGGCTTGGAAATAAATAAAGATGCAAGGAGAGTTTTTGTAAACGGAAAGGAAGTCAATATGGCCCAGAAGGAGTTTGACTTGCTTTTATTCCTGGCCCAGAACCCCAACCGGGTTTTCTCAAGGGAAGAACTCTTCGAGAGGATTTGGGGGCTTGATTCCCTTGGGGATGCCGCCACTGTCACCGTGCATGTGGCAAGAATAAGGGAGAAAATCGAAACCGACCCGTCAAACCCTCAGTATATAGAAACAGTATGGGGCGCAGGATACCGGTTCAGGGTGTAAACATCCACCGTAAGCCCTTTTTGAAAATAAAAAGCCGGCCTTCTAAATGTGCTGACATCTAAAAGGCCGGCTGAAGATCGGATGTGTTGCTCTCAGCTATATGAAAGCTTCGTTATAGTATTATTTCTTCAGGCCTGTTCCGACAAGCGCTACATTTTCCTTGTATTTCTTGTCGTAAGCTTCCTCAATTGCAGGCATTCCATTCTTATCACAAAAATCAATTATGGACTCGTAAATCTTTTCAGCTTCCTCAGCAGTTTCCGCCATAATCATCTTTGGATAGTTGGCTTTTATGAAATCTTCACATAGTGTCCTGTTAATGCCTTCTTCACTCTTTGGATCAATCACGTCGCCTATTCCCACAAATTCATCGGTCAGCCACATGATGGGCGTCAATACATTAGCCTGATTGTTTATTACCCAGTTTTGTTTTTCTTTGGGCAGCTTTGCATTTACCGCAAACTTTATTCTGTCCACGTTATCGCTTTGTCCCGGTATCATCCAGAACCAGAGGCCCAAACGGTTGATTTCATCCGTTGTCAATTCGGATTCGGGTTTCTTAAGTATAGGCAGTCCGTCGCTGTCCAGGCTGTCCCAATACTGGCCTTGAGGTCCATACATCTGCAGTATTGCTGCTTCCTCTGTCAGGAAATATGTCCAGAGGTCAAAAATCCTCTGAGGATTTTCAGCCTTCGTAGTGATGCAGGTAACATTCCAACCCACCGTAGACTGATGGTCCGCATAAATCTTAGAAGTTGGCAGTCCCTTGGCCGGTGGATACGGGAAAGGTGATACCATCTCATAGCTGTCATCCGGATATGTTTCCCTCAGTATCCTGCGGAATTTGTTTGTCTCGTCTAGAGACTGGTCATAGAACAGCAGTGCGGTGCGCCCTGCTACAATTTTTTCCAGGATTTGCTCTGGGGTATCCGTGAACTGAGTTTCGGATATAAGACCCGATCTCCACCATCTGTTGATCTCCAGAGAAGCTTCCTTGAATACAGGATCTCTGAAAGCAAGCTGGTATTTACCATTGTAAACAGTGTACCAGCCTTCCAGCACACCTCCATAAGAACGGTAGAATGCCCTGGCAAATCTCCATCCGTCAGTTGACTGGTCCATTATCACAGGAATGGTAGACAATCCTTCCTTGGTTGTTGGTATTTCGTTTTTCACCTTCATAGCAAAATTGTACAAATCCTCAAAGGTCTCAAGCTTGGGGCTTCCTGCTTCTTGATACAATCTCAGGTTGTAAATCCAGGCATCATTACCGCCTGAAGCTGCTTTTCTTGCCCAGTTGGGTATGCCGTACAGCTTACCATTAATCTTGAGCATCTCTATCGTAGACGGTAATATGTTATTCTCATAGTTCTTGTTTTTCTCCATGAAAGGCTCCAGGGGCTGCAGTAAGCCTAATTCAGCCAGCTTGATATTGTCCACGCCTCTGTCCATCATGATGGAATCCGGCAAATCTCCTGCCGAAATCATGACATTAAGCTTAGCCTGCGGATCTGAGTCGGGTTTGGAAAATTCCACATGTACATTGAACTTTTCCTTCAATGCTTTTGAGACTTCGTCTTCTCCCCAGGGTTTTAAGCCCCACCAGTCATAGTTGAAATAGTGGGTGAAAGTATAGGGCTCAAGTTCCTCACTGTCCGCAGTTTCACCAGTTGTGGCATCCTTTGTGGTGGTATCCTTTTTTTCTTCTTCCTTTGTTTCTGCGGGTTTGTCGGATTCAGAGGTCTTGCCGCAGCCTACTGCAATACCGACAAGCATGAATGCTGCCAGAATAAGGCAAAGAATTCTCTTTTTGTCCATTTTGCACCTCCTAATTTTTTTGACTGAAATGGATTGCTTATATGATAAAACGGCATCGGATTTGACCGTTTCATCCTTTGAGTGAGCCTATCATGATACCCTTAACAAAATATCGCTGCAAAAACGGATATACCATAATGATGGGCAATATAGTTACTATCATGGTCGCCATGGTTATAGAACGTACATTGACCTGTACTCCCTTACCGATGTTGCTTGCATCTGCAGCAGCGCCGGCTGTGGTTTGTGCCAGCTGCTGGGCAAATTTAGCTTCTGAAATGATGGAGAGAAGCACAGTCTGCATGGGCTTCAGTTCCTGTTTTGTAATGAACATGGATGCATCGAACCAGGCATTCCACTGCCCCACACCGATAAAAAGCGCTATAGTGGCGACAATCGGCATGGACACAGGGAATATGATCCGGAAAAATACCGTAAAGTAATTTGCTCCGTCGATACGCGCCGATTCCTCCAGGGATGAAGGGATACCCATAAAATATGTCCTCATAAGTATCATATTCCAGATGCCTACCAGTGACGGTATTATATAGACCCAGAAGCTGTTCATCATACCCAGTCCTTTAATAAGGAAATAATAGGGTATGAGGCCTCCGCCGAAATACATCGGGATAATGCACAAAATAGTGTAAAACCTTCTTCCTTTTAAATTTCTGTGGGCCATTCCGAAGGCAAGCATGGAAGTAAACAGCAGTGCACTGATCGTCCCGATTACCGTCCTGGCTATCGTGATGAGATAGGCATTATAGACTTTGGGATTGGTAAAGATCAGTTCATAATTGCGCAGGGTAAATACACGCGGATAAAAGGTTATCCCGCCCTTCGTCGTATCGTTCGCATCATTTAAGGATATTGCCGCTGAATTTATAAATGGATAGAGCGTTGCCAGCACTATGATAACCATAATTAAAATATTTATGGTATCGAACAGCCTATCGCCAAAGGTTTTTCTTCTTTTCATACATATGCCTCCATAGGATAATGTTATTAAATTACTTCATTTCCGGTTTTGCTCGCCAGTTTGTTGGCTCCCAGCAGGAGAAGAATATTTACCACCGATTTGAATAAACCTGCAGCTGCCGCATAAGAGTACCTGGCTTCACGTAGACCAACCCTGTACACATATGTGTCGATTACGTCGGCGAAATCCCGCAGTCTGGCATTGCCCATCTGGTTTGTCAGCATCATAATCTGATCGAAGTTTGTATTCAGCAGGTTGCCTATTGTAAAGATGAGAAGCAGAATGATGGTTGGCATGATGGATGCAATTGTTATATACCACATCTTTGCGAACCTCCCTGCCCCATCAATTTCTGCCGCTTCATATAACTCATAATCTATAGATGTGATGGAAGCTATGAATATAATTGAATTCCATCCCAGTTCCTTCCATAAGTCAGTACCTACAGCCATCCACCAAAAATATTCGCCTTTACCAAAGAAATGTATAGGCCTCTCAATCAAGCCAAGAGCCTGTAAAGCAGAATTTACCGCGCCATTGTCAACTGAGAAAAAGTCGAACAACAATGTGGCGCCTACTACCCATGAAATGAAGTGGGGAAGATAGCTTATCGTCTGAATTCCTCTCTTTAAGTTCTTGTGGGTTATTTCATTCAGCATGACGGCAAAAATTATCGGAACGGGGAAATTAATAAGCATTTTAAGAAGACTTATTACTACAGTATTGCGAAGCACAGTAGTAAAGTTTGGATCTGAAAACAGGCGGTTAAAATGTAAAAATCCAACCCATCGGCTCATTCCCGGGAAATCCCCCAGTTGAAATTCCTGAAAAGCCATGATTATTCCATACATCGGAATATAAGAAAAAATTATGATATGAATGATAGAAGGTATTACTAAAAGCTGCAGATCAATTTGCTTAATGAAGCCTTTGATAAATCCATCCTTTTTCCGGAGAGAGCCTGACTTTTGTAAAGCAATCTGTTTACTCATGCATGTACATCCTCCAGTTCATTAATCTTGCAAAAATCAAAAACACCGCAATAAATAAACCCTTTCACTTACAGCAATATGCACAATCGGGCAATTTAGTTCTTACAAGTTTTATATATCATTACCATACACGGTTGTTGATATATGCAGCTATAGATTTTTTACTTTTTCATAATGTTTGAAATTATATAGAAAATGCTACGTTTTTTACACGTATAGAGTTCTTATGAATCTGTGTCGGAGGAAATTTAGTTAAAATGTAACCTGTCTGATTTGCTGCTTCCTTTCAATTCTTCTGCTTCCCAGCTTTATCAGTTGAAATCTTTTTACTTATAATGTCCTGCATATACTTTAGTGTTTGTAGGATACCTAAGGCATAACTTTGATTTTCGGGGTTTAGCTTTTCGTATGTTTTAGACAGGATTTCGGTTTTACTCATACACAAAAACCTCCTTAGAGTGTGTTTATAAACACAGCATATCACATAATCTTGTGTCAGTCAACATTTAATTTTGGAAATTTTTTATATTTTTTGTTGTGTTGACAAACACACTTTTTTTGTATATTATTTTTTGTATATTATGATGATACGAGGTGATTTTAATGCTGCACAAAAGAATAAGAGAAGTACGAACCCTTTTAAAAATGTCACAAAAAGATTTTGGTGACAAATTGGGAGTCAGCAGGGATGTTATAGCCAATATAGAATATAATCGGGCAAAGCCGCAGAAAATATTTATTCAGCATCTATGTTCCACCTTTAATGTAAATCAGGATTGGCTGGAAACCGGAGAGGGGAGTGTTTTTATCAATGACAAAAGAAGTAAAAATCTGTCGGAGGCCATCCGCATATTTGAGTCCCTCAATCCCGATCTGCAGGACTACGCTTTAAAACAGATCAAAGCTTTTCTGGAGCTGCAGGAAAAGAAATCTCCACCATCTCCGTAACCCGTTTTAATAGCAGTAATTTGCCGGTCCATTAACCCTACATCCACAAAAACATCATTTTTTCAGGTAAAGCAAATCATCTAATCTGTTTCATCCCCCATTTACAGGGCAGGCCCTTGATAATATAATAATATAAATTGCCGTATATTCTTATATAATCACAATTTATTACGGAGGTACTGCCCATATGGTCTGCAAAAATATCATATTTGACATAGGCAATGTGTTGTTGTCTTTCAAACCGTTGGAACATTTAAAGACAAAGATCATAGATCCCGATAAAGCTTCGGAAATATACAAACAGGTATTCTTAAGCGAAGAATGGCTGATGCTTGACAGAGGAACGATTACAGAGGAAGAGGCCATAAATGCCCTGGCCGGCAGAAATCCTCAGAATGGGCATTGGATAAGGCTCGCTTTTGAAAACTGGTATGATATCCTTACACCCATTGAGGATAACATTAATATTGCAAGGGACTTGAAAGCTGCAGGCTATAATATCTATTACTTATCCAACTTCCAGTCGCTGGCCTTTGACAATATAACCCGGCGCTATGACTTTTTTAAACTATTTGACGGAGGAATAGTATCCTTTAAGGAAAAGCTGATTAAGCCTGAAGAGGGCATATATAAAAGATTGCTGGAAGAGTACCGGCTCTTGCCTGAGGAATCAGTATTTATAGATGATACGCAGGTAAACATTGAGGCTGCGGCAAAGCTGAATTTCAAAACCATACTGTTTACCGGTGCTGAGGATCTGAGAAAAAAGCTGAAAGCCTACGGTATTTGTTTTTAATACCTATTTGGGAACCCTTCCCGATAAAAAAACGTCAAACGTTATTAAAATGTCGATATGCCATAGCTTTAATGAATTAAAGTGTTGAAAAAAGAGCAATATTATTATAAACTTATAAGTAATATGGTTAGTCTTTATATAAAAATGCCATAATTTACAAAAATTATCATTTCATATGGGGGTAAACATGAAAAGGAAGATACTAGTAATCGGTCTAGTTATGTTATTGGTTTTTGCGTTGCTTCTGTCAGGTTGCAGCAGCAAAAATACATTGAAAATGGCTACCGGAGGCACGACCGGTACATACTATGCTTTCAGCGGAGCTGTTTCCCAGGTTTTATCCAGCAAGATCAATAATCTTGATTTTTCTGTTCAATCCACGGGAGCTTCAAAAGCAAATATCCTGCTTGTTGCTGATAAGGAAGCAGATATTGGAATCGTTCAAAATGACGTTATGTATTACGCCTACAATGGCATAGACCTCTTCGAAGGTGAAGCGGTTAAAGGTTTCTCTGCTATGGCAGGATGTTATGCCGAGGTCGTCCAAATAGTCAGCAAAAGCAGCATCAATTCCATTGCAGACTTGAAAGGCAAACGCGTTTCTGTAGGTGACATCGGGTCCGGATGTGAGTTCAATGCACGCCAGATTTTTGAGGTATACGGCATGACCTTCGATGACATCGAAGTCCATAATCTCAGCTTCAATGACAGTGCTACCGCTCTCAAAGACGACAAGATAGATGCCTTCTTCTGTGTGGCCGGTGCTCCTACTACAGCTATCGTAGAACTTGCTACTTCCAACAGCATAAAGCTTCTGGAAGTTGATGATGAGCATGCCGATAAGCTGATTGCCAACTACCCGTTCTACACCAAGTACAATGTTCCCGGCGGCACTTATAAGGGTGTTGATTCCGATGTACAGACCGTAGCTGTTGTCGCCACTTATATTGTTTCTGATGATTTGGATGAGGACTTGGTATACAATATGACCAAAGCTCTTTTTGAAAATGCTGATGAGATTGCCAAGGCACATCCTAAAGGAGCCGAACTCGATCCGGCATATTCAGTTTCAGGTATATCCATCCCGATTCATCCGGGTGCACTGAAATATTACAAAGAAATTGGAGTTCTTTAAGGAATATAGAGGAACATAAATGAAGCGGTTTTTAACGGGGGCCGCGGTTGTGGTCATAATCGCTGCCTCTGTTTTTATTTATTATCAGGTTTCTATACCATGCCTTCTCTTGAAGGACGGAGATACAGGTAAGCTGATTGCTGCCTACCCTGTGAAGGAAGGAGACCGGTTCTCCATCACTTTTATTCATTCTGTAAACCAAAGCCCGGTAACTGACGTATATGAAATCCGTAGCGGTAAGATCTACGTTGTGCAGACAACCTATTACTCCTTTGGTGCCGGTGTGCAAACCGAAATAGAAGAAGGTCAGATTTTGGAATATGGTGAGGACGGTTCCATGACCGTACGAGGTTTTGAACGCCGCATGGACAGTCTTTCCTATATTGTAGGTACTGTCTCAGACCACATGCTTGAAATCAACGGGAAATCGATAAGCCTCCGGGAACTCTGCGGGCGAAACACCACCGTCAGCTTTTCCTGTGGGCGGAAGCTTTTCCCATAATCTTATACAGTTCGGATAAAAATCCAAATGATTGTGAGCTGTACTTTATTTCCATCAGGTTTTCGTTTGGAATTATTATATTATTATAACCCATTTTAAAAAGGAGGATTATGCATGTCTAAAACCACAAACAAAGCCCATTCTTCAATGGGTGATGTTGAGCAGGTCAATGTTGACGCCCTTATGGCGGAATATGACCGCGAATCCAATACAAGACACTACAAAGGTGTACCCAGAGTGGTTGTCCGTTACATTCTGGCAGCCTTTTCAGTTTTTGCTTTTTATATGAACCTTTTGAGCACATGGCCTGAACAAATCAGAAGATCCTCTTTTGTAGGACTGATTATCTTCATGGCCTTCATGCTTTATCCTGCCAGGAAGAAGTCAGCCAAGAGGCAAAATTTCGTCCCATGGTATGACATCATACTTGGAATTGTGGGCACCGGATGCTTTTTCTACTATGCATTGAATTTTTCAGCAATGGCTCAGAAGGCTACCCGAATCTCTGGGTTGGATGTGATAATAGGTATCGTCGGAATACTAATAATCGCAGAGGTGTGCAGAAGGGTTGTTGGAATACCGATATTGGTAGTGGCTGCAGCCTTTATTGTCTATGCTTTCACTGCCGGTTATTCAGTTAACCGTATCGTATACACGCTTTTTTATACCCTCGATGGAGTAATCGGTACTCCCATAGGCGTTTGCTCCACATTTATCGTATTGTTTATCATCCTGGGGTCTTTCCTGGAAAAAACTAATATTGGTTCCTTTTTCATAGAAATAGCAAACTCCGTAGCAGGTTTTGCCAGCGGAGGCCCGGCCAAGGTTGCCGTTATATCCAGTGCACTGGAAGGTATGTACTCCGGTAGCTCGGTTGCCAACACCGTAGGTTCCGGAAGTGTTACCATCCCTATCATGAAGAAAACCGGATACGATAAGGACTTTGCTGCAGCCGTGGAAGCCGCTGCCTCTACAGGCGGCCAGATAATGCCTCCCATCATGGGTGCCGCCGCATTCCTTATGGCTGAAATGACAGAAACGCCTTATGCCACCATTGCAATCGCAGCCATCTTCCCTGCCGTGCTTTATTTTACCGGTATCTTCCTGATGGTGCATTTTGAAGCTAAAAAGCAGGGACTCAAAGGGCTTCCCAAGGAATCCCTCCCCAGCTTCTTCAAGCTCTTCCTGACAAAAGGATATTTGTTCATACCCATAGTTGTGCTCGTCGTGACAATGTCCATAGGGTATACCACTTCCAGGGCTGCTTGCCTTGCCATACTGGCTGCAATCATAGTCAGCATGTTCCGTAAGGATACCCGATTGACACCAAAGACGTTTGTTGAAGCTATGGAAAACGGCGCCAAAAACACTATCGGCGTTGCTGCCGCCTGTTCAATAGCCGGAATAATTGTAGGTATCGTTTCCCTTACCGGAATCGGTCTTAAGCTGGCCGATACTCTGCTTATGCTTTCCGGCGGTATCGACATAGTAGCGCTGTTCCTGACGATGATAGCCTGTATCATACTGGGAATGGGAGTACCCACCACCGCAAATTATGTTATTATGGCTACCATCACAGCGCCCATTATTCTCAAGCTAATACCTGAAACTCCGGTGTTGGCTGCGCATATGTTCGTATTCTACTTTGGTATTGTGGCTGACATTACACCTCCTGTGGCTTTGGCTGCCTACGCTGGTTCCGCTATTTCCGGCGGCAATCCGCTGCGCACAGGCGTCATCGCCACCAAGCTGGCCATCACTGCCTTCATCATACCGTATATCTTTGTGCTCAGTCCTGAGATGCTGCTGATAAACACCTCAGTCTTCCGGGTTGCTCAGATCATCTGCACCTCAACCATTGGTATGTTTGCAATAGCCGGCGGACTAGAAGGGTTCATGAAGAAAAAGCTGCCCTGGTGGCAGAGAATTATGGCTATCGCCGGAGGCCTCGCAATGATTGAGCCCAACCTGATAACCGATATCATCGGATTGGTCCTCATAGCCTTCGTCTTTGTCCAGCAGTATGTTATCAAGGACAGAAGCCAAAAAGCTCTGAATGCCTAAAGTCTTACAGGATAAATAAAAAAGGGCTGTCTCAAAAATAGAATTGGAGACAGCTCCTTTTAATTTAAAAGGCATTTTTAACAGAACAAAAAAAGCAAAGCTCACATCCTGTGTAAACCTTGCTTTAACTGGTCGGGGTGAGAGGACTCGAACCTCCGGCCCCATGGTCCCAAACCACGTGCGCTACCAGCTGCGCTACACCCCGGTATTAAATTTGCAACGTAGAATATTCTACTACATAAACACCCTTAATTCAATTCTTTCAAATCCTTTGCCGCAAAAATAAATCCCCGTTTCTTGAAATTACTTCTTAATAAGCTGATTTTCAGCGTCACGCATTTTTCGTGCCACACCTGAATTTCTTTCCAAGCAATCATATAAGCAGATTGGATATCTTGTAAAAAAATGAAAAATAATTGTCATATAAATGAAACACTTCCTTAACTTGATACGTCTATTATATATGGTTTATAATAAAGTTGGGAAACTCTTGTTTTTATGTAAACCACATTGACAATTTAATATTGAATCCAGCAAAATCAGGCATAAAAGGTTCAGCAATTTTCCTATTGAGGTCGGGAAACTGCCGGAACAAACTACTTCGACCATGACATAACAGTTGCCACAACATTTAGTTTTAAATAAACATATTAAAACAGGAGGTCAGAATGAAATCTTACATAAGAAAAAGCGTATCAGTTTTACTGATTACAGCAGTTTTGCTTTTATGCACATTCAGTATCGCAGGCGCAGCGCCAAGAGTCATCCATGAAACCGTGAAAAGAGAAATTATAACGTCGGGGGCCATACTTGAAAGAATAACAAGGTTTACTGATGACGGCTGGCTTTCGATAAATGTTCTCAGAGTCGACCTGTCAAATCCAAATGTAAAGATAGATACCATATCTCATGCCGACTCAATCCGCAAGCTTACGTCCACCATGGACCTCGCCAAGTCCAGAGGAGCCGTTGCAGCAATTAACGGCGGATTTTTCAACTGGACAAACGAATCGGGCCTGGCAAATCCTATAGGGCCAATAGTTGAGTCCGGAAATATCATTTCCGCGGATTCGGATTATAACCGATATAGCGAAACCATGGCCAGCTTTGCCATATCCAGCATGAATCAGGCCCTTTTCAACTACTGGAGAAATAAAATCACTCTTATAGCCCCGACGGGCAATACGATTGAAGTGGCCAGGTATAACAAGAACAAGCCCAATGCTGAATACCAAAACCCCATCATTCTTGACAGGCGCTGGGGTGAAAAATCCGTAGGAACCGACACCCCAACAGGTACACCGGACACTCTGGAAATGGTGGTGGTTAACGGTGTGGTGGCTGAAATACGTGAAGGAAAGCCAGCAATAACAATACCGGAAAATGGTTATGTAGTGGTTACAAGGCTCAGCAGCGCAGACTTCATCCGGAAAAATTTACAGGTCGGAGATGAAGTTTCCTTTGAGATAACCACAACTCCTGACTGGAAGGAAATACAAACTTCCATCCCCGGAGGTGCAATGCTTCTAAAAGACGGTAAAATACCGGACAAGTTCACACATATACCTGAAGGGAGCACCTCCACCAGAAACCCACGTACCGCAATAGGCAGCTCCAAAGACGGAAAGCAGGTTTTTTTCGTAACAGTCGACGGAAGGCTAAACTCCAGCATAGGCATGACTATGACGGAACTGGCGCAGTTTATGCAGGAGATAGGTGCCTACAATGCGGTAAATCTTGACGGCGGTGGTTCTACAACAATGGTGGCAAGATCTCTCGGCAATACCGGCCTGAGTATGGTGAATACTCCATCCGATGGCTCAGTCAGGAAGGTCACTTCAGCGGTAGGAGTATTTTCGATAGCTCCGCCCTCGAAGCTTGACGGCATTGTTATAGAGGCTTCGGAAAACAACGTATTTGTGAATACCTCCAGGCAGTACAGCGTTAAGGGTTATGACAGATATTTCAACCCTGTCACCATAGATCCCAGTCAGGTGAAATGGAGCGTATCCGGCATAGAGGGAAGCTTTGACGGCAACGTATTCCGTCCTACTTCCGTCGGCAGCGGAAAGATAATTGCTACCGTAGGTGACGTATCTGCAGAGATCGAAGTAAATTCACTGAGCGCTCCCGTGCAGCTTTCCTTTGACAGAAGCTCCCTTAAGCTGTCGCCGGGTGAAACCGCCAGGCTCAAGGTTACCGGCAAGAATAAAAACGGCTATTACGCGACCATAAATCCTGACGATGTTAAATGGGCCGTAAATGGCAACATAGGTAATTTCGAGAAGGGGACATTCACCGCTTCCGGACATGGAACAGGCTATATCGACGGATATATCGGCAACACCCATGCTTATTGCGCTGTGTCGGTAGCCTCCAGGACGTCCACCATAGCGGACAAATTTGAGGCTGAAAACGGTACTTTTACTTCCTATCCGTCCAGCGTGACCGGAAGTTATGCGATTTCGAAGGAAGAAAAGCATTCGGGCGACGCCTCAGGCAAGCTCACTTATGATTTCACAAAAGAAGTGGATGTTACCCGCGCCGCATATATGGAATTTAAAAACGGCGGTGTCGCCCTTGCCAAAAATACAACCGAAATAGGCATATGGATATACAACTCCCACCAGAACTCCAATTGGCTCAGAGCCGAAATATATGACGCCAAAGGCAACAAGCAGCTGGTGGATTTCACCAAGGGCATGGATTGGACAGGATGGAAATATGTTACTGCATCTACCGCAAATATAGCTTCCCCGGCGAAGCTTACCAGGATATACCTTGCACAGGTAAATCCCGTAGCCGAAAAGGGTTACATATATATGGACGACCTGACCTTGGTCACCTCCTCGTATCCTGAGATGGATATGAGCAAGATACCCAAGAATACGGTACCAGTGGATGAAGCCAATAAAAGCGTTACATATACCCCAGGCTCCGGTGCTTTCCGCTTTTCCGTGTTCGGCCAGTCCAGCGAGCCAAAGAATATGCTGGAAAACCTGCTGGCAGGGAGATTTGTGGAAAAAACCAACGGCAGAGCTGATCTGGCGGCTATAGTGGGAAGCAGCAAGCATGCTATCACAGGCTCAATAAAAAAGCCGATAGCTGCATCTACAAATACAGGCTATAAATCCTATGACAAGTCGGACAGCAGGTTCATACAGCTTGACATGAGCAAAGGAGGCCTGAGAGCAACAGATAAATCCCAATGGCACTGGTTCCTTCAGCAGTTGAATGGGTTCCAGGGAAAAAATGTGTTCATATTCCTTGCAAACTCTCCGAAATCTTTTGGAGATAGCTTGGAAGCAGGCCTGTTCCAGGATATACTGACCGAATACAAGCAGAAAACCGGGAAAAATATATGGGTGTTCTATAAGAGCGATGAAAATTCCTGCTATATGGAAAGAGGGATTAAATATCTGACTACCGCAGGTTACAACATACCCGGCCTGAACCCCAAAAATGCAGCAGAACAGGCAAAATATATAGAAGTAACGGTCAACGGAAGCACAGTTACTTTTGAATTTAAACCCCTTACGTAAATCAATGGGCAAGGTGAGCAGGATATTTAATTAACTAGCATGATTTTAAAGGGTGGACGACTGAGTCCACCCTTTATCTATCCATGAAGGTACTGATTCTTAATTTATATCTAGTTGTGCTAGTGGCGCTATTGTAAAGCAAGCAGAAAATTATCGGCTTGAATTCTGCTGATGGAAATGGACGATTGTTGCCTAGAAAGGATTTAAGGCACATACGGTTTAATTTGTAATATACACCATACTTTAAGTCCCAGAAGCGTTCATTTTCCACAGCGCATTCATTCAAACAGGGCCCTTACTTCCTCCTCGCTCAATTTGGACAACAGCGTCTCTCCGGGCTGGATTACCGCATCAATTAGCTTCTTCTTTTTCTGCTGCAAATAATAAATCTTCTCTTCAATTGTCCCTTTAGTGAGCAGTTTTATCACTTGAACCGCCTTTTTCTGACCTATCCTGTATGCACGGTCGGTGGCCTGGTCCTCAACAGCAGGATTCCACCAGGGATCATAATGAATCACGGTATCCGCCCCTGTAAGGTTAAGGCCTGTGCCTCCAGCCTTAAGAGATATCAGGAAAATATGCCCTCTGCCTTCATTGAAAGCCCGTACCAGCCTCCCCCGTTCCTCCGTTTTGGTAGTTCCGTCCAGGTAAAGATATTCAATGCTCTTCAAATCAAGCCAATCTCTGATTATATGGAGCATGGAAGTAAACTGGGAAAATAGCAGTATCCTGTGTCCTCCTTCTATGGAATCCTTTATGAGTTCCTGCAAAAGCAGCATTTTGCCGCTTTCTCCCTCAAATCCCTCCAGAAATATGGCCGGATGGCAGCATATCTGCCGGAGCCTCGTCAAGGCAGCCAATATTTTTATCTGGCTTTTTTCAAAGCCTTGCTCCCGTATCTCCTCATCTATTTCGTCCTTTATCTGCTTCAGATAGGCAAGATATACCTTCTTCTGCTCAACAGTAAGCCCCGCCGTCATTTCATGCTCGATCTTGTCGGGAAGTTCATTTAAGACATCAGTTTTAAGGCGTCGCAAAATAAAGGGCCTGATGTGCATGGTCAAATCCTGCATGGATCTGGCGTCTTCATCTTTCATGATGGGTTTCATGTACTTTTCCATAAATTTAGCATGGGAAAAAAGGTATCCCGGCAAAATAAAGTCAAAGATGGACCAAAGCTCTTCCAGGTTGTTTTCCATAGGCGTACCGGTGAGAGCAAAGCGGTTTTGCGCCACTATCTGCTTCGATGCTTTGGCATTTTGCGATGCCGGATTTTTTATGTATTGGGCTTCATCCAGTATGCAGTATCTGAAAGACAATCCCTCATACTTGTCGATATCCTTTCGCAGCAGAGGATAGGATGTGATGAGTATATCGGCGCTTTCAATTCCGAAGGCAATCCTCTTTTCCCTCTCCTCCCTGTTTCCCGATATTACCACCGTTTTCAGGTCCGGAGCAAACTTTTGGATCTCAGCCTCCCAGTTATATACCAGGGATGTCGGTGCGACAACCAAGGACGGGTAGAAACCTTTCTCTTTTTTGTCCGACAGTATTAAAGCAATTACCTGAAGGGTTTTCCCAAGGCCCATATCGTCAGCCAATATGCCTCCCATGCCATAGGAGGACATCGTTTTAAGCCATTTAAACCCAAATTTCTGGTATTCCCGCAGCACCCCTTTGAGCCCGTCGGGAATAACCACCTCGACATCTTCAGGCTCATTGATATTCCGTATCAGCTCTTTAAAGGCATGATTCCTTTCAAAATACCTCCAACCGGATTTTTTCAAATATTGATCGATATAAAGGGCCCTGAATTTCGGTACCTCTACATAGCCCCTTTCAAAATCAGCTTCATCCATCTCCAGGTATTCGGAAATTCGCGCTGCCTCCCTGAGCTCTTTCGAAGTCAGGCTGAGAAATGTTCCGTCCTTCAGACGGTAATACTTTTTCTTCTGCCTTAGCATTTCAAATATATCCGGCAGTTCGGACCGCTCAATGCCCTCAATGCTGAAACTGAATTCCAGCATGCCTGACCTGTCGTTTAGCCTTATACCTCCCGTGTAAGAAGATACAGACTTTAGAGGTATTTTCTTGAAGCTCTCGGAATAAAAAATGCTGCAGTATTCTTGAAGCCTCGGTATTGTTTCATAGACGAAATCAAATACCTTGTCCTCTCCGTCCAGATGAATCCGGTTGTTCCTGACCTTAAACTCCGTTCCCTCCAGTATGGACAAAATCGCCTGTTCTTTTTCCACATCCCTCAGAAGTATCTTACCGGTTTTATCCGCAGGGGCGCTTTCGCCTGCAAAAGGGTTTATGCACCTTTCTCCATATATGAATTTCAATTCTGCATCTATGCTTTCAACGTTTCCGTCCAGATAAATTTCAGCTTCCAGGTCCAGCTTTTCGATCAGGGAATCCACTTCCTGGTCTATCGTCACAGTGCCGGCATTCCTGGCAAAGGGAAGCACTTCCGATACCAGGCGTTCCTTTTCATCCGCCTGAAAATAGATAATTCTTGATTTCCGGTAGGCCATGGCAAGAAAAAAGGGTTTGAAGTTCTCCTGCTGTTTTCGGGAAACCTTATATATATTTCCGCCGGCAAAGAAGAATTCTCCGTCTTCCGTAAGGGGTAAAAGAGGTTCATCAAAGTTCAGCCTCAGAGCCAGCTCTTCTTCATCTTTCGTCAAATGAAAATTAACGGGGAAGTCTTTATCCAGTATTCTGACCTCATCATAAGGCTCACCCTTGATTACGGCTTTAAAGGTTCTGTCCTTCATCAGGTTGAAAACCCGTTTGGTACCAATGCTCGCAAGTAAGACCTGCTTATTTCGGAATACGCTGCCCCGGGCACCGTAGGAGAAGCTGTCCTGCAGTGCTTCCAGCTCGTATATCTCCTTTAGAAAATCGATGATGGGTCTGTCCTCAGCTCTGAAGAAATGAACCGTGGGGTCGAAAGTAAAGTTTTTTCCGAAAATGATCTCCTCGTTTTTATACAGGCTGGTTAGAAATGCCTTTATGTTTTTTACCGTATATAGCCTATCCTCTCCTATATTGATGCTTATGGCAGAGCATGAGCCGCTCCCGTGGCAGCCGGATTTGTCATATTCATAGATGACTTCTATTTTCACCGGCTTTGTAGGATTTGATGCGGTATTTTGAAATAAACCCAGTATGTGTTTTGCTGTCCGTCGGGGCTTGAGCCTGCCGAAAAAATCCTGGCGGTCCTTTTCCAAAATGGATATGAGAGCGGCAACTATATGTCTGCAATAGCCGTTGTAGTCCTCGATATAAGGGCATGTGCAAGTGGCATGCTGTAGCTTTCCTTCAGCGCCAAAATAAACCCTGACGTAATAATCCAGGGTGCCTGCTATGGTAGCATTAAATATATTATTAACCCGGTCATACTCTATTGATTTTATCCTCCCGTCGGAGAAGCACTTTCTACCTTGTATAACTTCTTCCCGGGTCGCCGAGCGTTCAATAATATCGTCACTTAACTGAAACATAATCCTCTCCTGCCGGATTAACGGCATAAAAATTTATGTCCAAATATATATTATATCCTCAGCAGAGGATTAATGCAATTCAGTAGCGCATAAACCTTCATACCCCTCCGGCTTGCAATATGAAATCTTATAGCATCAACATGCATGGGCTTTTACATAAAAGCACAGCGATAAAACGTACTAAACCTGCATAAATCCGTAATAAAACTTGTCTTTAGCTAATAAAACGAGTCAATATATGGCCATTAGTGCCGATGGAAGCTCTCTGCCTGTCTCTCCTGTGCTACTCTGCCACTTCCTCAAGCAAAGGAGTCAGCTCTCCATGATAATATATATACAGTTTATGCAGCGGCCTCGTCATAGAGACATACATCAGTTTGGTATCCAGCTCACCGGCCCCATATCTTTCTCTATTGGCATTGGCGATCATCACCACATCGAATTCCAGGCCTTTTGCCAGATATGAAGGCACGATTACAACCCCGCTTTTGTATTCCTTTTCTCCGCCGGTAATTATGACCGGTGAATTGCCGCCTTTTTTCATCAATGAAGCCATATCCTTGCACTCGTCCATCGTCTTGCATATAACCGCTATGGACTTATAACCGGCTTCCTTAAATTCATCAATTTTGTCCAGTATATCTGATGCAATTTCCTTCAGATTTTGCTTTTTTATCAGCCGCACCTTTTCACCATGCCTTATAACAGGCTTTCCCATGAAGGGACGCAGGGCATCGATCCTGCCGATAACTTTGTTTGCCGCCTCCATTATTTCCACCGTGGTTCTGTAGCTCTGCTCAAGGGTGAGCATCTGGCTTTTGCGGTCATCAAAGGCATGCTTCATAACGTCGGACCAGTCCAAAATACCCCTGTAGGAATGTATGCCCTGGCACAGGTCCCCAAGGATGGTAAACGAGCTGTCCCTCACTATCTTTTTTATCACATAAAGCTGAAATACGCTGAAATCCTGGGCCTCGTCGATGACAATATGCTTTACGGGAATCTTCTCATCCATCCCGTATATTTTATATTTGAGGTATATGATGGGGGCTAAATCTTCCAGTTCAACAAAGCCTGATTTGAGCACTTTTTCAGTATGCTCCCGCAGAAATTCGGCCTGCCTTTTAGGAAGTTTACCCTCCACAAGCCTGTAAAAGAGATCCTCCTTCATGATGAGCTCTTTATAATACTCCATGGGATTCAGCTTTGATATTCCTTTTATATACTCATTGGCGGCCTTTTTGGAGTACGTCTGAAGCTTGTCGATAATGGCATTCTTTTTATCTATCAGCCGGATGATGAGCTTCTGCCTCTCCTCCGATTCTGCCATAGTAGCCTTTATTTTTCTTATCTTTGCATCACATTGGTCATGGAGGTTGTTTATGATGGATTCCTTTTTTACCTTAAACCGGTTGTTCAGGTGCTTTTTTATTTCATTCAATCTCTGAGCTACCGGCCAAGTCTTATATTGCCGGAGAAAGAGGTCATTGATTTCCTCATAGCTGTATATCACTTGTGAGCCTATCTTGAAATCCTTTTTCGGGATATAATCCCTTTCTATCGCTTCTATATAGTCATCAATGACTTCCTTGAAGGTCATGGAAGATTTAAACTCTGATGCTTTTCGGACAAGCTCATTTCGGGCTATCTGCTCTTCGGTGCTGTTTCGGTCTACAAAATCGACGAGTTTTTCATTGGCATCCCGGATTTTCAGCCTCTTACCGATGAGCTCCATGGCAAAGTCCTCAAAAGTGGTCTGCTTAACCTTGTCCACCCCCAGCTCCGGAAGCACCTCGGAGATGTAGTTGAGAAACAGCTTATTGGGGGCTATTATCATGAAATTTTCAGGTTCAAAACTCTTTTCATAGGTGTATACCAGATAAGCGATCCTGTGCAGGGCGATCGTGGTCTTACCGCTGCCCGCCACACCCTGTACTATCAGGGGAGTCCACATATCTGCCCTTATTATCCTGTTCTGCTCCGCCTGTATGGTTGAAACTATATCCTTCAGGCGGTTGTCGGCATTTGCTCCGAGATGGGCCTGCAAAAACTCATCATTGGTGGTAATGTCTATGTCAAATATGTCCTTCAGCACTCCCTCTTCAAAGGAAAACTGCCTTTTTAGCATCAGGTCGCCTTCTATGCGGCCGTCAGGACACAAATATCCGGCCCTCCCCAGCCTTTCCTCGTAATACAGGCTGGAAATGGGAGCCCTCCAGTCGATGATGATTATCTTCTGATCCTCATCCCTCATCAGGGACATCTTTCCTATATACAGCTGTTCTGCTTTTTCCTTTCCGTCCTCGCGGAAATCGATTCTCGCAAAATAAGGCTTGCTTCTGGCGGCAATCAGGTTTTTAAGCCTGATGGTAAGGCTGTCCTGAAGAGTGGTATTCACCATGAGGTCGATATAGTTCTGGCTGTTATCCGAGTTGAAATGCTTCTTCATTCTGTCCACATCGCTGTCTATTTTCTGCTTCTTGGCAATGGTGGCCTCGAGGCTCTTTTCAACGTATCCCAGGATATACCTGCTGTGTTCAAGCTCTGCTTTATAATCCGGATGGTTTTCCGCCGGCATTGCACTGCACCTCCTTTGTTATGGATAAAATTTGGCATAAGGCCGGTAAACCGTCATAAATTCAAGCACCGTAAATGTCACATAGGGATGAGAATGCCGCATACCGGGTGGAAGTAGAAGCAGCCTTAAAGCATTGTTTTCCAATGTATCAAAGAGGTATTAAATCATGCCCTATGCAAGATTAAAATTGGTTTTGCTGTCTGCAACTGAAGCGGATGGAAGTATATTTTATACGAAATCCTTTTGAAAATAAAATCTTATACCCAGGCAAATAGAGATTTGCCGTATGTTATCCACAATAGAATACACATATCAAAAATATTTCATATAATTTCTTCATTTTCCTTGACAATCTCATGTTTTTCAAGTAATATATAATAGCAAAAGTTAAAGAGGTTAGTCCTTTTATAGGATTAACCTCTTGTTTGTTTTATGTAAACTATTCCTTCCTATTATCTGCCAATAGCTTTTTATTTTTTTCAGTGATATCCATGAGCTTTTTAAAGTCCTCCTTGCCCAGGGCTTCTTCCAGCAGCCGGCTCGCAGTTTCGAATTCCTTCATGGTTATGCCGCCTCTAGCCAGTTCCAGGAGCTTTTCCGCATCCTCTTTTTTGAGCTTGCTCAATATGGCCATGCCCGTGATTTTATCCCAGAAGTCGATATTGTCCAAAGCCATCAATTCCTCATAGGTCATATAGTATTTGCTATATGATGAATTTTCCGCATCTGCCGCGTTTGCTTGTCCACCCTGATTTGCTTCCATCCCACCGCTGTTTTGCTCAGGGTTACTTCCTTCAATGTCAGCATAGGAGCTACCGTAGCTGCTGCTTATATTGCCGCTGCCGGTTATGCCAGTGTTGCCCCCATCATCACCAGCACCCATCCTCGGTCCGCTGCTCCTGTCTTTCGGTGTAGTTGACTTTTTTGAATATGCGCTATCCATACTGCCTGTTCCGGCATCGCCTTTTCCTGAGCCAACAACGCCACCAAGGCTTTCCGGTGCCCACACTGTATTTGTACCAAGGCATACTATTATTAAAATAACCACAATCACATTTACAAACCTTATAACCCTCTTCATAAAATAATACCTGCAAACAATTCATTTACAGGTATTATTTACTAATACGCCGGTTTTATGCCGGTAATTTTAAATTTATAGTCTAAATCACAGACTGCTTACAATGTGCTTGAGATATTCCGAAAATTCGTCCTTAAGATCTTCCCTTTTCAGTGCGAACTCTATTGTCGCCCTTAAGAATCCGACCTTATTCCCCACATCGTATCGTGTTCCCTCAAATTCATATGCGTACATGGCCTCTTCACTCATAAGCCTCTTTAAAGCGTCAGTAAGCTGTATCTCGCCATTCTTGCCGGGCTTAGCCGTTTCAAGGTATTTGAATATTTCCGGGGTAATGATATATCTTCCCAGGATGGCGATATTTGAGGGTGCTTTATCCACATCCGGCTTTTCCACCATATCGTCAATCTTATACAGCCTGTCCTCTATCTTTTCGCCGCTCACTATGCCGTACTGGGACACTTCGCTGGGAGATACGCGCTGGACCCCTATGATTGTCGTCTTATAACGCTCGTGGGCCCTGATAAGCTGCTCAAGACACGGAACCTTCGAATCCACAATATCATCCCCCAGAAGAACCGCAAAAGGCTCATTGCCTATGAAGGTTTTGGCGCAATTTATGGCATCTCCCAGTCCTTTGGGCTCTTTCTGCCTTATGTAATGAATGTTCACCAGGTTGGATATATCCTTAACGAGATTTAACATATCCTGGTTGCCCTTCTTGCGCAGCTCCTCTTCCAGTTCATAGGATTTGTCAAAGTGGTCTTCAATAGCTCTCTTTCCACGGCCGGTTACAATCATTATATCTTCAATTCCGGATTCTATCGCTTCCTCAACAATATACTGTATGGTCGGTTTATCCACTATCGGAAGCATCTCTTTGGGCTGAGCCTTTGTAGCGGGTAAAAACCGTGTCCCCAAGCCTGCTGCAGGAATTATGGCTTTGCGTACTCTCACCGTATCACACCTCTTCAATCTGTTTGATAATTGTTATCATGAGCATAAAACTATTATACATTATTGTACGGCAAAATCAATTGAATGTCTATTTCCTGCCGCCAGGCACGGACACATTTTTTGTCAATAAGCTTCCGGCCGTATGTTAATATTTTATTAATAAATGTGTCACACAAACTTAATATAAATATAGGGATAATATGGTACAATAAAATTGCCACAACTGGTAATACTTTTTTATTTTGTTCCTCCTTTTAATATAGAGCTAATTATTTTAGTTCATTTAATCTTATAAAGCACTTATATTGAAATCATTTATACATTATAATCAGTGCTTTATTTTTTTGTTAAAAGTACCATATCTTATTATTCAAAATCTTGTATTAATTTTCAATAATGTCATCATACAGATTAACAAGATAAAATTTCTTTTATTAAATATTGAGGATTTCGGTTTCCTTTTCAGTATATATACTAACCTCTATGCTAGCTTTCTTTCCATTAATCAATATTGCACAGGAAACAAAAAAGGTAACAGTGCATAACATTGTTACCTTGTTAATATAAAACAACTCATGTATGAAAGGATATTTTAATAGCATTAAACTGCCTATAAGTAAATTTTAAGAGTCTGAATTTGAATCAAAATGTCAAACCAGTATAACGGATTTTAAATGCAATCCCTGTTTATTAAGCCTTCGTTCCAGTTAAAGCGATACCTTGAATAAAACGTTTCTGGAATATCAAGTAAATTACAATCATTGGCCACATGGCTAATGCTGAACCGGCCATCAGATTTGGATAATTCGTTGTATACTGTCCCTTTAAAGTTGATAATCCGGATGAAAGAGTTAACATATTTTTATCAGTGTTGACAATCAAAGGCCACATCAAGTCACTGTATGCGAAAAGCGCCGTAAATATAGTTAAAGCAGAAATTGCAGTTTGTGTTAAAGGTAATGCGATTTTATAAAATGCCTGGAATTGATTACAGCCATCTATTATCGCCGAGTCAATCAAAGAATCCGGAATTCCCATATATGTCTGCCTTAAAAAGAACACACCAAATGCACTTACAAGTCCGGGAAACACCAGAGCAAAAATTGTATTGGCAGCATTCAGGCGAATAATCATCTGATACTGAGGAATCATGTATATCTGGCTTGGTAACATCAATTGGGTTAAAACTATTGTGAAAAGAAACTTCTTTCCTGGGAAATCAATTTTGGCAAACGCATAGGCTGCCATTGACGAAGTCACAATAGCACATATCACGCGGAAAAATATTAATAAACCTGTATTAAGATACAGCTTTAAAAAGGGTAAACTATTTAATGCATTATTATAAGCTTTTATATTCTTCCAATCATCAGGAAAAAATGTCGGAGGTATTTTCATCGTTTCAGGCACTGTTTTTAAACTTGTAAAAATCATCCATATAAATGGAAAAATCATTATAACACTACCAAGAAATAATAATACATAAATAATTATTTTCCCATTGAATTGATTTGCTCTCGACGTTGTCCTTTCCATTCTTTTTACCCCCTATTTCTCACTATGCATCATAGTTAACCCACTTCTTTTGGCCGACAAACTGAATTACCGTAAATATGCTGATAATAAAGAATGTCCATAGGACTATAACTGAACCGTAGCCTTTATTTCCTATTTCAAAGGAATAACGATAGAATAATCCAAGTAATGGCCTGGCATTCTTCACAGCAGGATTTGAATCTTCAATCATCATGTATATAAGGTCGAACACTTTTAATGAGCTCATGGTTCTCATGATAACCACAAAAAACATGGTAGGAGATATTAGCGGAACAGTAATACTGAAAAACTGTTTTATACTGCCTGCACCATCTATTTTTGCTGCCTCATAATAGGTAGTGGATATTGCCTGCAGCCCTGACATAAGAAGAATCGCATCATAGCCAACAGCGCTCCATATCGCAACAATGCCACAAGACAGCATTACCGTTGATGGATTGGTAATCCAATTAGTAGTGGGTAATCCTATTGAACTCAAAACATTATTGATAATTCCAAACTCTGTATTAAACATCCATTTCCAAACCATAGCAACAGCTGCAGGAGCTACGACCATGGGAAGAAAATATATTGCACGAAATATGGTTCTCCCTCTAATTTCAGAATTAATAAAAACGGCCAATATCAATGCCAACACCACACCAACAGGAACAGTATAAACAACAAACAACAATGTATTCAGTGTGGATTGCCAAACCTCTGAATCTTGCAACATTTTTATATAATTTGATAATCCGGCAAATTCCCAGGCACCAAAAAGTGCTGATTTTGAAAAACTCATATAAATTGTTTCCAAAAACGGTACAATATTTAGTATTATTAACCCGATAATCGCCGGAGCAACCATTAGATATGCAATTACATAATCTTTTCTCTGTCCTGGTCTTCCAGCTTTTTTAACTTTAACCGATTTAACAGCAGCCATTTTAACACCTCAAAATCTCAATATTTCTAAATTCCAACTGCTCAAAATGGCAATAAGCCATTTTGAGCAGTGTCTAAACAGAATCATATTGTTCCGATGCTGGATTTTATTCTCCAGCCAAATATTCATCTACTGTAGTTTGCAGTTCTTGTAATGCTGTGTCTAAATCCTTTGTACCGTTGTATACTTCAAGCAAAGTATCACCAACAGTACTAACCCATTGAGATTTTGATTTTGAGTTATAGAACTGTTCACCGTATTCCATCATATCTTCATATACCTGAACATTAAGCTTATCCTGATAATTTTCAACCCAGTATTTGGCCGTTCCGTTGTATGCCGGAATAGCAGCTCCTGATTTACCCTGGATTATCATAGCTTTTTCTGTTCCCAGGTATTTCAGAAAATCTTTTACTACATCAAGGTTTTTATTATCTGCACCGGTGGAATAAGCCAAACCGTTGTAAATAGTTCCTCTACCATCACCTTTCACAGGGTCTGACATCTTTGGAAGAACAGCCAAATCCCAATTCAAATCAGGATAATTCTGCAGATACGGATTGACATTCCAGCTTCCCAGCAGCATCATGGCACCCTGTCCGGATCCAAACAAGCTTCCTGCATCGGTTTCAGCAAAGGTTGCTTGCTTTGGTGAGAAGCCATAATCCAACTGCAGGCTGATCCAAGTCTGAATTCCTTTCTTTGTACCGGGATCTGTAAAACCGGATTTCTTGCCGTCTTCACTTATAATATATCCACCGGCTTGCTTGACCAAATTCAAATAACCGCTTTGATCATCAAGGGGTGCGAGAAATCCCCATGCGCCGGTTTTATCCTTTATTTTTTGTGCAGCGTCTATAACTGTTTCCCATGTCCAGGTATCATCTGGATAAGAAACTCCTGCCTGATTAAATAAATCTTTATTATAAGCTAAAGCTATTGTGTCCCAATCTTTCGGAACTCCATACATTTTCCCTTCATAGGTAAAGTTTTTGATGAGACCAGATGGGAAGTTATTTGCATAATAATTGGAATCCTCATATAATTTTGTTACATCTGCCAATTTACCAGCCGTAGCATATTTCATGAATTCATTGGTATGCATCCAGAATATATCAGGAAGTGTTTTACTTGTTGCAGCAGCTTCCAGCTTGGTCCAATATTCGTCCCAGTTCACCGTCTGGACTTCAATAGATACATTCGGATGATCCTTTACATAATCTGCAACCATATCTTCCATACCTGGCTGCTGGTTAATATCCCAGATCATGAAAGTCAATGAAACTGATTTCCCACTTGATTTCCCACTTGTTGATTCACTACCCTTTTGACTGCAGCCAACAACTGAAGATAACAGAAGTATTCCCACAAGCATTAACGAAACGACTTTTACTTTCTTTAATTGTTTCATGCTAATACCTCCTTTAGATTTAGAGCGTTATTTTATATTAGCTTAAATAAAGCTCATGAAGGAAAATGGATTTTCTGGGTAAAATTGGATTTATATAAATATTCTAGCTTATATATCAACTAAATAAATAGCAAAATGTCTTTTTAATATGTTATAATGTCATATGTAATCAATAATTTTTTAAAAGAATGTTTAGCATATAAGTGTGGATAATGAAGGCTTAACACGATAGATTAGGTTAAAGGAAGGGGTGTTGGTCCGATACCCGAAACCGGTAACAGTTGCACACATTTCAAAGACAAACTATTATTCTGATTTCAATTGCATATCTGAGTTATCAATATGGCATATCGAACGTAGCAATATGCATACGACTAATCACTACTCAAAATATCCAACTAAATGAAGAACACACATCTAAGGTATGGGAGAAACCTAGCTTATTTATAGGAGGAGTTTACCATGTCTGAAAATCAATGTGTTGTATTTACAAAATATAGTGATTTTTCATCCTGTGAGGCCAAAGATTTAGTTGTATATCATTCAGGGACCGAAAGATGTGAGCCTGGCCACTTTTGGTCCGGAGTAAGGGATCACTTTCTCATACATTATGTAATGTCAGGAAAAGGTATATTTGCTTCCAACGGCACAACCTATCATTTGAGTGAAGGCCAAGGTTTTTTAATCTGTCCTGATACGCTCTCTTACTATCAGGCTGATATGGATGAACCCTGGGAATATTGTTGGGTAGGTTTTCATGGAAGATACGCAAAAAACTATCTGAATGAAATAAACTTAGATGCTTCAAATCCCATATTTACCTGTAACCCGGAAAACTCACCTGAAAAAACCATCCTTAAAATGTTAGAAGTTCAAAAAAGACCTGCGGGTAGAGATTTCATACTTACCGGCCTTTTATATCAGTTTCTTGCTGAACTGATTCGTACAGTAGATGACTTTCATTATAATAGTATAAGCCAAAACACAAAGCAAATCTATGTAAAAAAAGCCATTGACTATATTCGAAAAAATTATTCAACAAGGATAACCATTGAACAGATAGCAGATTTCATTGGAATAGACCGTAAATATATGAGCACTCTCTTTCAGGAGATCCTTCATATATCTCCTCAGGAATATCTTCTCAACTTTCGCATGGATAAAGCATGTGTACTGTTATGTCAAGACTTTTTGTCCATCCAGGATATTGCACACTCTGTAGGATATGAAGATCCCCTTCTTTTCTCAAAAATGTTTAAAAAACGGAAAGGGCTGTCCCCAACTCAGTATCGAAACAGGCTGAAGAAAAATGTGATTTTCTCTACTCCTAGCTAAATTATCTGATGCACTTATATAAAATTGGTATGAAATCAGCGAGCATGGATGCACATAACAATCATCCATTTCAATTAGCTGAATTCATTCTTAAGCTATAGAGCAAGTTGTAAATTAAACGCCGGAAGATAAAAACAGAAGACTCATGGCATTCAAATTGTAATTAATTGGAGTACAACTATATTTAAAAATTCCTTGATATATAGCGTCATATGGGTTATAATATGTTAGTGGCTCTTTCAGGAGCCATTTGAAAAAGTTAAATATTTGGCTGTGCTAGACGGGGAGGTAGCGGTGCCTTGTACCTGCAATCCGCTATAGCAGGGTGGAATTCCCATTGCAGGCTTTTCTTTTGTAAGGTCTGTTCCTCGCAAGTGGCAATGAAAACCGGGTCTTACGCAACGGAGACCTGTGAACCCCGTCAGGTCCGGAAGGAAGCAGCGGTAAGCAGTACTCTTCGTGTGCCGTAAGTTTGCCTGGTTAGAGTTAACTACGAGGGTAACGCTTATAAAAATCAGTCGAAGATGGGTGCACAGCCATTCAATATTATATAAAGATGAAAAAGACCTTATATGGTCTTTTTTGTTTATGCATTTATGTTCATAGTCACATCCTCAGGCTTTGATGGATTCCTATAAATATGTTATTATAATATCTATATGGACAGGTGGTGTCAGGAGGATTTATGTCATACATAGCTCTTTATAGAAAATGGAGACCTTTGGTTTTTGATGATGTGGTTGAGCAGGAGCATGTGGTTAAAACGCTGAGGTACAGCGTAACCACCGGACGCATTGCTCATGCTTATCTCTTCTGTGGTACCAGGGGTACCGGTAAAACCACGATGGCCAAAATATTTTCCAGGGCAATTAACTGCCTTAACCCGCAGAACGGAGACCCCTGCAATGAATGTGAAATTTGCAGGGCGGTGCTATCCGACAGCTCTCTGGATGTGGTGGAAATAGACGCGGCCTCGAACAACAGTGTGGACAATGTAAGGGAAATCCGGGATGAGGTTATATACGCACCCTCCCAGGCAAAATACAAGGTTTATATAATAGATGAGGTTCATATGCTCTCCACCGGGGCTTTCAACGCTCTTCTTAAGACTCTTGAGGAGCCTCCGGCCCATGTCGTGTTTATTCTTGCTACCACCGATCCTCAAAAGCTGCCCGCCACCATATTGTCCAGGTGCCAGAGGTTTGATTTCCGGAGAATCACCGTGGAAAGCATGATGGAAAGGCTTGACACTATTGCCCGGGAAAGTGGAGTAAACCTGCAGCGTGAAGCATCCAGGCTCATCGCAAGGCTGTCCGACGGCGCCCTCAGGGATGCCATCAGCATATTGGACCAGTGCATGTCCACGGGCAGCAAGGATATCTCCTACGATGACGTTCTCTCAATAGTAGGCATTGTAAATGACTCCTTTATCGGAGACATGTTTGATGCGGTAAGCAGCAGGGATATAAATAAAGTGCTTGGCCTCGTGGAAACGCTGGTAAACAGCGGAAAAGATATAACCCAGTTTGTATCCGATTTTATAATGTATTTCAGAAATGTGCTCATATGCAGCATATCAAAAAATCCTGCAGAGGTAATAGAAGCTCCTACCGAGGTCATCCGCAGGATGCAGGATCAGAGCAAGGCTTACACCAAGCTGGAACTGACATATATAATAAAGGAATTATCGGCTCTGGAATCAAGCCTGAAGTGGGCATCCCATCCGAGGATTATGCTGGAAGTCGCCCTGATAAAGCTGTGTGAGCTTAATATCAATGTGGACGAAAGCAATATAATGGATCGCCTGTCCCTTCTTGAAAGCAGGATAAACAGCGCGGATTTTGCCATGAGAAAGGTTGAAGTTCCGGGTGCTGATGCTGATAAAGTACCGTGGCTTGATACGGATAACCGGCAGACTAATGCAGGCAGCCGGATAGACAATGCCGATGGAGGACAGGATGTAAGTTCTGGAGGAGAGAAAAAAGCTCCTGAAAAGGCTGCAAAACCTGCCAAATCGGCTAAAAGCGCAGGAAAAGCGCTGAAAGTATGGGATGAAGTATTAAATGAACTTAAAAGCATGGGAAGGATGGTAGTTTACACCAACCTGCTCGACGCAAAGGCCGTAGAACTAGATGAAAAAAGAGTCGGCATATTGTTCAAGGAAGGAAGCGGCTTTTGTAAAATGATATTATCGAAAGCTGAAAATCAAGAAGTGATTGAGACAGTGATCCGCAAAAAGCTGGGCAGGCAGGTAAGGGTAAAATGTCTGGATGAGGATGATTTAACAGAAAATGCGGCGGTAGAAGAGAGCCCGGAGGAGGATGAATTCATCGCCAAAGCCCAGGATATTGCCGGCAGGCTGGATGTACCCATAAACATAATCGATGAATGATTTGCCTTCTAAGGGAACACCGGCCGGTTATTCAATAGTAGCTTCCCTGCAATTACGGAAGCTGGTAATGGGAACTGATATCCGCTGCCCATAAAAACTATAGGTTTCACCTTCAAGCTTCCGACCAATATATTAAAGTGTTGTATATAGCTAGAAAATTAATATATAATTATGATTATGGATAGATAAATTAGTTTAGGAGGATTTTTATGGCTAGAGGTGGTTTCCCGGGAATGGGCGGGAACATGGGAAATTTGTTGAAACAGGCTCAAAAAATGCAGAAGGATATGGCAAGACTCCAGGAAGAACTGGAGCAGAAAACTGTTGATGCAACTGTGGGCGGTGGCGCTGTTACAGTTGTTGTATCAGGCAAGAAGGAATTAAAGGAGATTACCATAAAACCAGAAGTAGTTGATCCCGATGATGTGGAAATGCTTCAGGATCTTATCCTTGCTGCCGTAAATGAGGCGATGAGAAAGGCCGAGGAAATGGTAAACAGTGAAATGGCCAAAATAACAGGGGGACTGGGCGGTATCCCAGGACTTTTCTAAATCATACAAGCAGTAGTTAAAGTTTGAGTGAAGTAGAAAGCCGATTGCTTCAAGGATAAATTACAAGTACCGAAAAACCGAAAAGATGAATCCTAAAGGAAAAACTTATGTAAATCAGACTAAAGTTTATTTTCTTCTGGATTTTATGCTTTCAGGTCGGTGAAATTTACCTTCCGGCAATTGCTTTCTCGCATTACTTATTAGTTGTTATTTATTTATGATGTTAAGTATAATAATATAAGATGACGTTTCCGGAATGAGGACACTCTTTATGGCAAGCAGTGCATGTGTCCTTTTTCTGTTTGTATTTTTCGATATAAATTTTATTATCGTGGTCAGAAGGAGATTACTATGAGTTTTTATGCAGCCCCTGTCGCAAAACTTATTGAAGAGTTTGAAAAGCTTCCGGGTATTGGACACAAAACAGCCCAGAGGTTAGCCTTTCATGTTCTGAATTTGCCTTATGAAAAGGCAGAGAGCCTGGCAAATGCGATAAGAGAGGCCAAGGCAAAAACCAGATATTGCTCCGTCTGCAGCAATCTCACCGAAACAGATCCCTGCAGCATCTGCAGCAGTTCATCAAGGGATTCCTCCGTTATATGCGTCGTCGAAGACCCAAGGGATGTCGTGGCAATGGAGAGAACCCGGGAATTCAAAGGACTCTATCATGTTTTGCACGGAGCCATTTCCCCTATGGAGGGAATAGGCCCGGAGGACATAAAGATAAAAGAATTGCTGGCAAGGCTTAAGGACGGCAGCGTCAAAGAGATTATACTGGCTACAAACCCCAACATCGAGGGTGAAGCTACCGCCATGTATATCTCTAAATTGCTAAAGCCCTTGGGCATCAAAGCCACAAGGATAGCCCACGGCATACCGGTGGGAGGAGATCTGGAATATGCGGACGAAGTGACCCTGGCCAAAGCCCTGGAAGGCCGTAGAGAGATATGATACAGGGATAAGGTTGTCTATATTAAGTAAGTTTCTTTCATTTTACAAATTATAATAGGGCGTAATTATAGTTGTTGCAGTAAACATGGTTTTACAGGGATAAGAAAATCCTTTGTAGGCCATGTTTTTTATTAGGTATTTCAGGAGGTAAAGATTATGGCCCTTAGAAATGGAATTTATATTATAAACCGGAATAATGGCTTCAGGAAAGTCTACAATTGCACAAATGCTGGCAGAGCAGTTTGATAAAGGCGTTCATGTTCACGGGGATATATTTCGAAGGATGATTGTCAAAGGAAAGATTGATATGACGCCCGATTGCTCCCAAGATGCTTTGGACCAATTGATGCTTCGCTACAGTATTACAGCAAAAGCAGCAGACATGTATTACAAGGCTGGGTTTTCCGTAGTTGTTCAGGATGTTTATTTGGGAGAATACGTGCAGCCTTTTCTTAAAAAATTTGAATCGAAGCCTATCTATTTTATTACGTTAAATCCAAGCGTTGAAGCAGTGATAGAAAGAGAGAAAAAGCGCAACAAAACAGGTTATACCACATGGGATGTTGAATCTCTCCATGATGTATTGGTTAATGAAAATCCAAGAATAGGATTCTGGATAGATTCAACACACATGACTGCTGAAGAAACTCTGTCTGAGATTATTAAACGTGCTGAATCCGAAACGCGAATCCTATAAGGCTTTGCGCTAATTTATCATTTTACGTTTATATTGTGCAAAGCAAAGGAATATGGTATGATATGTAAAATTTAAGAAAGGGGCGAATGAATGTATAAGGTCCGCCGCGCTGACGTCAATGATGCAAAAGCATTGGGAGAAATCCATGCAAGTTCGTGGAAAATAGCATATAAAGGCATAGTGCCTGATTCAATATTAGATAACATAAGTGCTTATAAAAGGCAGAAGTACTTTGAAAAGGCATTATCCGAAGGCTGGGAAGAAGATTTTCTCATTTTTGCCGACGACAAAGCAGTTGGTTTAATGTGCATCGGAAGATGCAGAGATGAAGATAAGGATGATACTTACGGCGAAATATGGGGACTTTATCTGTTGCCGGAGTATTGGAATAAAGGAATAGGCTCATATTTTATAAACTGGGGACTAAATGAATTGAAAAACAGAGGCTATAAAAAGGTTACCTTATGGGTTCTTGAAGAGAATCTCAATGCAAGAAAATTCTATGAAAAAATGGGTTTTAAGCATGACGGTACAGTAAAAGAACTTACCCTAGGAAAGAAATTAACGGAGTTTCGCTATCTAATAGAGCTATGTAATAGAAATTGAATAAATTATATATAATATGTATTAATCAAGGTTATACATATTTTAAATTGAAAGAATTCTCAAATTGTCAAAACTGTTTTTCAAAGTGTAATTCTTTTCCATATAGGTCCATAGCCAATCCTATTTTTACTTCTCATGCCCATTAAATGCGAGCTAAAGCGAGAAATTATACATGTTCTTTAGGTAAATCGTGGTATTTTATTTTTTTGTCAAATTATAAGCCAATATTGCATGATACGGCCATCAATTCACATTGACTTTAGGTATAATAGGGCTAAAATGATAATTGTTAGCACTCATACCAAGTGAGTGCTAAGCAATGCAAGCAACAACACATACCTGCATATAAACCATTTAAAAGAAAGGAGCATTTTTATGTAAAGCCTTTCTTCCCTATAATATTCTTAATCTTTCAAGTCTATACCAAAAGCTTATTCATAAGCTGTTTTAATAAAATAGCTTAAGTTAGTCTGTTGTGCCAATAAATTGGGAACGGCATCGTTGAGAAAGGAGCCGCAGTTTTTATTTTTATTGCGCTCGAAGGCTTTTAACCAAATTATATGACGCAACAGGCTTGATTGTTAACACTAATAACAAAGGAGCTGAGCAATTATGAAAGTCAAACCACTAGGTGCAAGGGTTCTGCTTAAAGAAGTGGAAACCGAAGAAACTACAAAAAGCGGTATTGTTTTGCCATCAAACGCAAAGGAAAAACCCTATTTGGCAGAAGTAATTGAAGTTGGCCCTGGGGAAATAAAGGACGGGAAAGAAATCAAAATGCAGGTAAAAAAAGGCGACAAGGTTCTTTACAGTAAATACGCCGGGACCGAAGTCAAGCTCGATGATCAAAAATACCTGATAGTAAGACAGGACGATATTTTAGCTGTTATAGAATAGAGGGAGGTAGATAGAAATGGCAGCAAAAATAATCTCGTTTGACATCAATGCAAGAAAATCCATCGAAACCGGCGTTAATAAACTGGCAGACACAGTAAAAGTCACCCTGGGTCCAAAGGGTAGAAATGTAGTATTGGCAAAAAAGTACGGATCCCCAACCATTACCAACGATGGTGTCACCATCGCCAAGGAAATCGAGCTGGAGGATCCTTACGAAAACATGGGTGCCCAGCTGGTTAAGGAAGTTGCCAGCAAAACCAATGATGCCGCCGGAGACGGTACAACCACGGCAACTCTTCTCGCCCAGGCAATTGTCAGGGAAGGAATGAAGAATCTGGCCGCAGGGGCCAATCCCATGATCCTCAAAAAAGGTATAGAAAAGGCTACCAACAAAGCCGTTGAATGTATAAAAGCAGACAGTCAGAAAATCAAAGGTAAGGATGATATGGCCTTTGTAGCCACCATATCTTCCGGAGATGCATCAATAGGTGCTCTCATCGCCGACGCAATGGAGAAAGTGACCGCTGATGGCGTCATAACCATCGAAGAGTCCAAAACCTCCGATACATTTACTGAAATCGTCGAAGGTATGTCCTTTGACAGAGGTTACATATCCCACTATATGGTCACGGACAGCGAAAAAATGGAAGCAGTCCTGGAGGATCCCTATATCCTCATAACCGACAGAAAAATCAGCAACATACAGGATTTGCTGCCCGCCCTCGAACTGGTAGTAAGGGACGGCGGAAAGCTGCTTGTGATTGCGGAGGATGTAGAAGGAGAAGCTTTGGCCACCCTGGTGGTAAATAAGCTGAAAGGCACTCTCAACTGTGTGGCTGTTAAAGCTCCGGGATATGGCGACAGGCGCAAGGAAATGCTGCGGGATATCGCAATATTGACCGGCGGGCAGGTTGTATCTGAAGAAGTGGGCATGGATCTCAAGGATATGAAGATGGAATGGTTTGGAAAAGCCAAGTCGGTAAAAGTGCAGAAGGAAAACACCATCATAGTGAATGGTGCAGGAGATCAGAAGGCAATAAAGGATAGAATCGAGTCCATCAAAAAACAGATAGAAGTTACCACTTCCAGCTATGACAAGGAAAAGCTGAACGAAAGACTGGCAAAGCTATCCGGAGGAGTAGCTGTCATCCGTGTAGGAGCTGCCACCGAAACCGAAATGAAGGAAAAGAAATACAGGGTTGAAGATGCCCTCAACGCTACCAAAGCAGCCGTTGAAGAAGGAATTGTTCCCGGCGGAGGTACCGCTTATATCAATGCTATCCCTGAGGTAGCGAAGCTGGTGGATTCCCTCCATGGCGATGAAAAAACAGGGGCTGCGATTATTCTAAGGGCACTGGAAGAACCGCTCCGTCAAATAGCTGCCAATGCAGGCGTTGACGGTTCCGTGGTGGTAGAAAATGTAAAGAAAAGCGAAAAAGGAATCGGCTTTGATGCTGTTAAGGAAGAATATGTGAATATGTTTACAGCGGGAATCATCGACCCTGCGAAGGTCACCCGGTCTGCTCTCCAAAATGCAGCATCCATAGCATCCATGGTTCTGACTACAGAGAGCGCTGTTGCTGATAAACCGGAGAAAAAGAAATCTTCACCGGTACCGGCAGGCGACATGGACTATTAAACCCAGGTAAAAGGGTTAAGGACAGAAGTCAGTTCTCTTCCTGACCGTTCATCCTTATAATCCCCTTTTGCCTTTCTATATAGGGTTAAGGGAGCCTTGGGAAACCATGTTCTGAAAGGCTGACAAAGGCTCCCTTTGCCCGATGAGTTTCACAGGCAAATTGACACGGCATCATGGAAAGCTTATTGTTACAGCTCTATATAGTTTAGGAATGAGTTCGGTTAATAATGAATGTATTGATTCATCCATTTCAATCAGCTGAATTCAAACCGATTTTATATAGGTGCTATATCAGAGCGATGTCAGTATGGTTTACCAACTTGCCTTTACTTCATGCAACCGGCCATTTCATGGATATGGGGATGATGTAATGGGAAAATGCTTGTTGTCTATTGACTGGGATTATTTTATCCAAATGCAAAAAGAAAACTGGGGTTCATATATAGAAAATAAAAAAAACCTGATGGATTTATGGTATAAGCGATTCCTGCAGGCGAAAGCACAAGGCAGGAACATTCAGAATTCTTACCGGCTTTCCTCAGGAGTGGACATCTTCTGGGAAAAAATCAGGCGGTTCTTCCGATTTGACAAGGATGTAAAGGCTTATGTTTCCGACTCCCATTCCCTGTCCTATGACATAGCCGCAAATCACGGCTTGAGGACAGTATACCTGTTTGACTCCCATTCCGACCTGGGTTATGGGGGTACCTCCTCCCTTAATTTCGAGATAAACTGTGCCAACTGGCTCGGCAAGCTTTTTAAAGATAATCGGATAGATGAAGCTAATATAATATACAGCCCTTTTACAGCTGAAAAGCCGGAATATTTCAAGGCTATGAACAGCATTTACAGGATTCGGTATCTGTCTCCCGATGATCTGGCTGCAGGCATTGATGTTGGGGCAGTTCATATATGCCGTTCCGGAGCATGGACTCCTCCTTGGCTGGACAAAAGGTTTGAGCATTTCATTAAGTCCTCAGGGCTTCCATTTAATATTACCGACTGTCCGGCGAGAAAGTGGGATACGAAGAATATAAGCCTTTCTGATCAAATCAATTATCTGATGGCATGATATGACATACCGGACCTGCAGAGGCTTTTTACCTTGGTGGCGTAAGTCACCGTATCGGCATGGCGTGCTGAAATATATGCAAAGGATTCAAAATACATGGCAATCAATGAATCCGTTATTATAGCTGAATTTACTCCTGAACTGTATAAATGAGAATACAAGCAATAACTGTTTTTTTGCAAATGAAATTTCCCCACTTTTGCAAATAGCTGCCGGATAACTTGCCAGCAGTTTAAAGCATTATAATTGATTTTCAATCATATAGAGATTCGCTAACGCTCATCCTACAGGCTTTGTCCTTGACTTGATTGTTCAAATACAATTACCAGAGCCTCACCTTGCTGGGCAAAAACGCCGGAAATGCTTTATTGCAATTATGGGGAATTTTATTTGCAATTTATTTTGATACCGAGGTTTTACTCCACTGTTATTACGGAAACGGGGCAGCCTGCTTCAGCTTCCTTTGCTGCTTCTTCCGCACCCTTCGGAACTTCGTCGACATAAACTTCAGCAAATCCGTCTTCTGCCATCCTGAAAACCTCCGGGCAGGTAGCCGGACACAAGCCGCAAGCAATGCAGCCTTCCCTGTCTATAGACGCCTTCATAATATCACCTCTCTCTTCCGCCAGTGAATCTATATGCACCTTGCGCATTACATCAAAGAATAACTGGATGTATTTTCATAAGCAATTATATGGCTAATTAGAATAAAATTCTGTGACTCGCGTCACAGAAAATCACTTATTAATTATTTTGCCTACATTTTTTATAATTATTGATATCGTTCCGTCGGAATTATTGACAAATTCAATCTTTTCCTTGTTGTTATACAAGCTCGGCGGAAAATTTATTTCTATTCCCGTATCAGTCTTTATTCTATGGGTTCTGAACTTCTTTTCCGCCAGCTTTTCCGGTATGGGAATGCTCTTCTCCGTCAAGCCTGCTTTATGTATTTCTTCCATATACTCGTTACGGATTTCAACATTTTTATCAAAAACTTCTTCCACCAGATTATCCAACTGAATAGCCTTTGTTTCCTCAAAGCTGTCCGATATGGCTTTCTTCAGCTTGGCTGCGGTTTCAAAATCTTCATCATAATACTTTTTGCTGATTTTCTGCGCCACCTTGTTGATAATTTTTACCTTTTCATTGTCCGAAAGCTGGGTCGTACAGTTCAAAAACATGCCTGAAAAATAATATTCCCTTTCCCCGTTTATTTCATAAGCCTTCTCAATGAGCTTCATCTCAAGACTTTCAAGGTTAATTAGGACACATTCGTCAGCTTTTTGGGACTCCGAAGGCAGCAAGGTTCTATACCGGATTATCGTGTTGATATTGCCCTCTTCTCCCTGTTCGACATAATGGGTATATCCTGTTTTGTAGTTAAGCTTTAAAATGCCCAGGTGTGGCTGGCTTTCATAATAAAAAAGGCAGCAGATCAGGTCTGCTGGAGGAATATCCACATTCTTTTGCATAATGCTGAACAACCCTTCTGCAATTCCAATACTGCCTTGGAGGAAAAAATCCGGATTAAGCTTGATTTCACAGCATATATCCCTTATAAAATTTGGAGCATCACTAAATCGCGCCATCTTTGCGTTATTATCGGACATAATCCTCTCGATATGCTTTCCGATAAAATTACTCTGGTCTTCATCGATATCGAGCTCCTTGTCGGAAAGGACTGGCATGGTGACATTGTTGTCCAGTATATGAAGCACCGCTCTTTTTATAATTATCTCTTCCGCCATTTATATCAATACCTCACAATCATAATTTTCTTTTATTATACATAATAATTTATCCATCGGATCATCGCAAGGCTTTAACATATTCAGCCGTTTACAGCCTTATGCTTTGCCCACATGTTCATTTCACCGGCTGCCATTTTGTCAGCGGCCTTATCTTCCAACTGCAACCTTGTCCTGCTCTCAACATCAGTATAATATTTTTAATTTCAAAATTAAAAATGTTGAGACTTTAATTAATTTTTTTAATATTATTATTGACAATGTATAAAACCTATATTATTATTAATGCTATAAGAGGGTTAATTAAATTTCCAGTAAGCAATAAATAATTGAAGAGGTGAATCATATGGCAGGTGAAGTTCTTGGAAAGTGCCCTGTATGCGGCAATGATACCGAAGTTACCAGAATCAGCTGCAATTCATGCGGCACAGCTATAGAAGGTCATTTTCATCTTTGCAAATTTTGCAAATTAACAGCAGAACAGAAGACTTTTATAGATGTATTTATAAAATGCAGAGGAAATATTAAAGAAGTGGAAAAAGAACTGGGCATATCCTATCCCACCGTAAAAAACAGGCTTGAAGATGTTGCCGCAGCTCTTGGTTATAAGCAGGATATAGAGCCCGAACCATCCCGCAACAGAAAGGAAATCCTGGATAAGCTAAATAGCGGTGAAATCAGCGTCGATGAAGCCATCGACCTGTTAAAGGAATAATCACATACAGCGATTAAAAAGCACAAGGATTATATCACCCCATCATCAACCCGATGGCAGTATAAAATGTCTTTATGAAAATAGTACAAAGCAGTATGCCAAAATGCCATCGTCACCAGCTAGAGAAGAATACACCTTGAGATGCGGAAATAAGGGTTTTCTATGAAAAAAGGCAAGCCGCCAAAAGTTTAGTTGCCGGCTGCCGGATCAGTTATTGTTTGTCAAGTAAATAATGGGAGGGTGTGAAAAACATGTCACTTAGTGAAGAAAGAATTCTCATACTGAAGATGTTGGAAGAGGGAAAAATTACGAGTGAGGAAGCAGCAAGGCTGCTCGAAGCGCTGGAAGGCGGCGAAAAGCAAACCTCCTCAGGAACTGCCGGAAAACAGCAGAAACAGCCTAATTTTCAGGAGGAAGTTGCAAAAGTAAGGGATCGTTTAAACGAATGGAAGAAAGAATTTCAAACCAACTATAATCAGAAAGACTTTGACCGCATTGTAGAAGAGTTCAGCAGCAAAGCTGAGAAAATCGGTAAGAGTGTGGCAGCCACTACTTTCGGTCTGGTGGATAAAATGATTGATTTTGTTGGAAGCTTTGTAGATACCAGCACTTTTAACTTTTTCGGAAACTGTCCCACCATTGAAAAAAACTTTGAAGCTGCTGCTATTGAAGGAATGGACCTGGATGTCGAGGCTGTAAACGGCCCTATCGTGGTAAAAAAGCATCTGGACAGCAAAATAGTTATAAAATCGCGAATTAAAAGTCATTCAAACAATGCCGATGATGTTCTTGTATTTAATGACAGCGGAAATGCCGTATCCCTTAAACTGAACAATGCCGTCAACACAAGTGTATCCCATGAAATATTCCTTCCGGCAATCAGGTTTAAGAAAATATCCTTAAAAACCACCAACGGAAGAATCTATGCCGAGGATTCGCTGTCAGAGGTTTTTGAAGCTGCTACACAGAACAGCCACATAGAGCTGATGGGAGTAAATAGTGATGCGATAACCGCTCACACAAGAAATGCAAAAATCCAGGTCAGCTATATAATAGGCAAAAACATAGAAGTCAAAACCACCAATGCTTCTATAGATGTAAAACATATTAAAGCCGAGAATGTCAAGGTAGAAACTACCAATGGGCGCATATTTGTGGAAAATGCTCAGAACCATGAAAATGCGCCGGAAATGAATATCAGCCTCAAGGCGACCAATGGCGGTATCAAGGTCAATATGAACGATATGGACAAGAAAGGCTATAAAGTAAGAGCCAAGACCACCAACGGCACAGTTAACCTCCTCATTCCTGAGATGCTTTATCATAACAGGCAAGGTGCCGGCGGAAGCTTTGTAGAAGCAGAATCCAACGGTTATAACGACTTCAGC